>DCJV01000010.1 GCA_002320555.1 Ruminococcaceae bacterium UBA1691
GTCAGGTACCGGATTAATACCTTCGCCATTTTTCCGCAGCCGTACTGGACGACGCGGATCTTCTCCGGGAACGCGCCCATTGCGCAGGAACTCATAGGAAACACTCCTTTTCACCCGGCTAATCCGGGTTTTGTTCGCGCACTCCTTCCGCCAGAAAAAGTGCCGCCGGATTTAGTGTATCCGGCGGCTATTTCAATATACCAGTTTCAGGCGAGCGTATTCAGATCCCACTGAGCGCCCGGATCACCTCTCCCGCAAGCAGAAGGCCTGCTGCGGGCGGCACAAAGGAAATACTGCCCGGCACGATACGTTTTCCCGTCTCCTCCTCACAGGGAGCGGGTTTTTGAGGCTCCTCGCGGGAATAAACCACTTCTAGCTTCTTGACGCCCCGCTTTTTCAACTCCCTACGCATCACACGGCACAGCGGGCACACCTGCGTATCGTAAATGTCCGCCACCTCAAACCGGGAGGGGTCTAGTTTATTGCCCGTGCCCATACTCGCGATGATCGGAATTTCCATCTCCTGCGCATGGCAGGCAAGGTCAATTTTCGCGCTGACGGTATCGATTGCATCCACGATGTAGTCATAACGCGCCCCCCAAAAACGCTCCGCATGTTCCGGCAGGTAAAATTCCGGAATTACATGGACGCGGCAGCCCGGGTTGATATCCCGCACCCGCTCGCAGGCAACCTCCGCCTTCCACCTGCCCAGCGTCGAATGCAGAGCATAGAGCTGGCGGTTGAGGTTGGTCAGGGATACGGTATCGTGATCCACGAGCGTCAGCTCCCCGACCCCGGCGCGGGCGAGCGCCTCCACGGCGAAGGAGCCCACGCCGCCCAGGCCGAACACGATGACATGGCTTTTCTGCAGCCGTTCAACGGCCTCCTCTCCCAAGAGCATTCGCTCGCGCGAAAAAGCATCCGGCATAATATTTCCTCCATCCGTGCGATATCAAAATCATTTTAGCATAGGAGCGGCCCAAACCAAAGCCTTTTTCGTTTTCTTTTTGCAGTTCGTTGCAAATTTGTAAGAGAAATGCACACCTGTGCGTAAAAAATGGTTCCTATAATCAGAAGCAGTAACATCCCATGCGGCAAGCCGCGCCATTTTAAAACACGAACGGAGGAACCCTTATGGCAATCGTAACGACCAAAAGCCTGAAGAAATATTATGGTTCGGAGCCCAATCAGACCAAGGCCCTCGACGGAGTCTCCCTATCGATTAAGGAGGGAGAATTCGTCGCGATCGTCGGTGCTTCCGGCAGCGGAAAATCGACGCTTCTGCATTTGCTCGGCGGGCTTGACCGGCCGACGTCCGGCAGCGTACAAATTCGGGGCAGGGATCTATACGCTATGAAGGACGAGGCGCTGACTGTCTTCCGCCGTCGGGAGATCGGATTTGTTTTCCAGAATTATAACCTGGTGCCTGTGCTCAATGTCCTGGAAAATATCGTTCTCCCCATCGAGCTCGATGGAAAGTCGCCGGATAAAACGTATGTTGGCCAAATCGTCGACACGCTGGGCTTGACGGAAAAGCTTACTAACCTGCCGAATACGCTCTCCGGAGGCCAGCAGCAGCGCGTGGCCGTGGCCCGCGCACTCGCATCCAAGCCTGCGCTCATCCTTGCAGACGAGCCGACTGGCAACCTCGACAGCCGGACGGGGCTGGAGGTCGTCTCTCTGATGCAGGAGACCAGCCGCCAGTTCCATCAGACGATCGTCATGATTACGCACAATGAGGAAATTGCCCACATGGCGGACCGTATCATCCGCATTGAGGACGGGCAGATCGCAGGGGGGCAGACCGCATGAAACCGAAGCAGAATTCCACGGCCGTCCGCCGCATTGCCGCACGATCAATGAAAGCAAACCACACCCGCAATCTCTTTGCGCTGCTCGCCATCGTCCTGACCACCTTTATGATCTCCACCGTATTCAGCATCGGCCTGAGCTTTGCAAAAAACTATCAGGCCATGCAGCTGCGGCTGAGCGGCACCTCGGCCAGCATTTTTCTCAACAATCCCAGCGGAGAACAACTTCAGAAAATCAAAGCCGCCAGTCAGGTCGAGGCGGCCGGCACACAGATTTCCGTGGGGACTGCCGCGCAGAAGACAAAGGAGGGCAAAAACGCCAATATCGCGATTCTCTCTTACGACCAGACGGAATGGGAGAAGCATATTACACCGGCCATCGGTGACGTCCACGGAAGCTATCCAAAAGCGGAGGATGAAATCATGCTCTCCTCCCGCGCCCTCAGCCAGTTGGGCATCGAATCCCCCATGCAGGGGATGGCCGTGCCGCTGACTTATCGGATCGATGGGGAAATACGGACGGATTCTTTCCGCCTGAGCGGCTGGTATACAGAATATAAGATAACGCAGTCCGGAGGCGAGGCGCTGGTCTCCGAGGACTTCTGCCGCTCGCATGGGCTGACAGCGGAGAAAAGCGGAATCCTGGCAGTCTCCTGCAGCGCTTCCCGGCAGGAGGAGGTGCTGGAAAATTTCAAACAACTGATTCCTCTTGAAAAGGGGCAGGAATTCAGCGCTTCCTTCAGCGCTGCCGGGGAAAGCGCCTCCGGCAACATGGTTGCAGCCGCTGTGATCATCATGCTCGCCCTGTTCATCGTCCTGAGCGGCTATCTGCTCATTTCCAATGTGATGTATATCTCCGTAGCGCGGGATGTCCGGTTTTACGGCATGCTCAAGACAATCGGCGCCTCCGCTCAGCAGATCAAAAAGCTTGTGCGGATGCAGGCGATGCGCCTTTCCCTAATCGGCATCCCGGTAGGGCTGCTGCTCGGCGCCATCTCCTCTTTTGGCATCGTCCCCTTTGCGATGGAGATGTTCGCAACCTCCATGACCGGCATGGACACGACCTCTGGCAGCATCTCCTTCCATCCGCTCATTTTCATCGGCACCGCCTGCTTCTCTCTGCTGACCGTTTTTCTGAGCTGCCGCAAGCCCGCGAAGCTGGCCGCGGGTGTCTCCCCCATCGAAGCTATGCGCCACGCAGATCTCTCCGCGTCGAAAAAGCGGCAAAGCCGCAAAACCACGCACGGCGGAAAGCCACGCCGCATGGCCCTATATAATGTGTTCCGCGACAAAAAGCGAGCTGTGCTCGTGCTCGCCTCCCTGTTTATGGGCACGGTTACGCTTTTGGGCGTCAACAGCTTTATCGGCAGCATGAAGACAGAGAACTTCATCAACCGCTATTTCCCTCACGATTTCTCCTACCAGAGTACCCCGCCGCTCTCACAGCAAAAATTCGACCAGGAGTTCCTCTCCTCACTTTCTCAAATTGATGGCATTACAAAGCAGGAGATCGTGACGGCCGAGCCCTGCTCCATGCCTTTTGACGAGCGCGTGTTCGGAGCGATTGCGCGCAAGGATTACGACAATTGGATTGCAGGAAAGGGCGATAGCTATGAAATGTTCGTCGAGAGCCTAAAAAAGCGGTCGGCCGAAGGCAATTACGGGACCTGGGTGTTCGCCATTGAGGAATCTTATGTGGAGGCCTATAACAAAACGCATAGCCCCAAAATTGATCTCGACGCCTTCCGGCGCGGAGAAGTTGCAATCCTCGGCTACGGGGATAAATCGATGCAGGGCCTGGTGGGCAAACAAGTCCCCCTGACGGGCGACCGTTCCAAACAGAAAAAAACAGCTGTGATCGGCGGTGTTTTCTCCTATGAGGATTGTTCCTTTGCCGACACCTCAAAGGTGCTCGGCTCACCCGACGGCCTATTCGTCAGCAAAGCATTTATGAAACAGCTAAACCCCGATCCTATCGTCACCAATATTCTGCTGGATGTGGAGCAGAAAAAGGAGCCGCAGATTTCCCGTCAGCTTGCGGCGCTCAACCGGACCTTGACGGACGATTCCTATCAATTCAACAGCCGGGCGGAGCGCGCAGAGAGCTTCTCCTCCGATATGTCCTCCATGAACGTACTCGGCAGCGGCATTTCCCTGCTGCTCCTGCTCATCGGCGTGCTCAATTTCATCAATGTGATGATCACCGGGGTCTATGCCCGCCGCCAGGAGCTCGCCATGCTGGAAAGCATCGGTATGACCAAAAGGCAGATTTCAGGAATGCTCACCTGGGAAGGATTTTATTACGCCCTGTTCACCTCCGGCTGCATTTTGACCCTGGGCAACGGCGTGATGTATCTGATTTCCAAAGCGGTGACGAAAATCGCAGACTACGCTGTGTTCACCTATCCCGTTGGGCTGGTTGCGGCGCTGATCGCAGTTCTCTTCGCCGTGTGCCTCATCGTCCCTGCCCTCGTTTTCCGCGCGACGGCGAAAGAGAGCGTAACCGAGCGTTTGCATCGCGCGGATTCATGAAAACCGGGATTGTTTCAGAATTCGAATGATCAAATAGGGCGCGTTGCAGAATGTAAAACTGGCACATTTTGCAGCGCGCTTCTTTTGCGCAAGGCCTGCACGATTCGATCGGAAATCGACACAAAAACAGTTGCGTTTTATCCATAACCATGCTATATTGACCAAGATAAGAACCAGATTGGGGGTAAAGCCATGTGTAGAAAGAAATCCCGTGTATCCAGCAGACCGTTTGACATCTCTGTTTCCTACATCGCTGCCGAAAGGCGAATCAAGGTTTCGGCGCCGGACGCTTACCGCCTCGCGCTCAACGGAGCAGATGTTCCGCAGATCGTTGGAAAGGATCTGGAGGTTTATCCGCCTCTCACGGAGCAGGAGGTTCTGCTGTCCTTTCGGATAACCGATCCCTCCACAGGGAGGGAGACCGTCACCGGCGACTATCCAGTCCAGATTCCCGGCATTTACCATACAAAGCCAGCGCACAAAAAGCCCACAGTCATCCCGGAGCTTGCGCAGTGGCACAGCGCCGACAGCGGCTGGTTTACTCCTTCCGAGACGACGGCAATCGCCGTCTCCCCCGCTGCAAAGGACGATCTGTCCGCCGTGGCAGAGGAATTTCAGCAGGATTATCAGGATGTCGCGGGAGTGGGGCTTCCCATCCGCTATACGGATACGCCCAAGGGCGGTGATTTTTATCTGACTCTGGAGGAAAGAGAGGCGTTTCTCGGCCAGGAGGGCTACCGTATGGAAATCGGCGAAACGGTGCTGGTTTCCGCCTCGCATTCCGATGGCATTTATTGGGCCACCAGAACCATCCTGCAGATTCTGCGGCAAAGCGGCGGGGAGCGGCGTATGCCGCGCGGAGAGATCCGGGATTACCCAAAGTATCCGGTGCGCGGCTTTATGCTGGACGTCGGCCGGCGGCCCTTTTCTCTGGAGACGTTGCGCGATGTCGCTAAAAATATGGCCTGGTACAAGATGAACGACCTTCAGCTTCATCTGAACGACAATTATATTTGGCTCGAGGATTATAACACCCGCGGCGAGGAAACGGACAGCTTCGAGGCATATGAGGCCATGCGGCTCGAATCCGGCCTGCAAAATGAAAAAGGAGAGACCGCGACCGCAAAGGATTATTCCTACACCAAGGCGGAATTTAAGTCTTTCATGGACGAAACGTCACAGCGGTACCATGTGCACATCGTCCCCGAGATCGACGTCCCTGCGCATGCCCTCTCCTTTGCCAAGGTTTTTCCAGAGTGTATGGTCAGGGACAAAACATCCCCTCTTCAAAAGGAGCGCCCCCTGACCGATCATCTGGACGTCAGCCGTCCGGAGGCGGTCGAATTCATCAAGCGTATCTTTGACGACTATACCGGCGGAGAACAGCCCATCTTTGGGCCGGAAACGACGGTACATATTGGCGCGGACGAATTTCTTTCAGACTACGGTGCATATCGCCGTTTTTTGAATGAGCTTGTCCCGCATTTGAAGAAGACCAACCATGTGCGCCTGTGGGGTGGGCTTACGTGGATCAAGGACGACCCCGCCACGCAGATTGTTCCCGACGCCATCGAAAACGTACAAATGAACCTCTGGGCCTGCAGCTGGGCGGACGGTATGGAAATGTATGAAATGGGCTATCAGCTCATCAATACGATCGATCATCTGCTCTACATGGTCCCCAACGGAAGGGGCAACAAGGGCAGCTATGCGGATCTGCTCAACAAAAAGGCAGTCTATCAAAAATTCGATCCGCGTAAGGTTCGCCTCAAAAGCGGGAAATACAAGGCCCTGCCCGCTGGAGATCCCCAGATGCTTGGCGCGGCTTACGCTCTCTGGAATGACAATATCGATAAAAAGGCATCTGGGCTGACGGAAACAGATCTCTTCCTCCGCTTTTTTGACGCACTGCCCCTGCTCTCGGAGAAGACTTGGGCCAACGGGCGGGAAAAGGGAAGCGCCAAAGAAATTGACCGGCTTGCCGAAACCATAGCCTTTGCGCCCCGCACCAATCCCCTGCGCCGTGAAAAATCGGTCAACGGCCTGTTTGCCGAATACCGCTTTGACTCTGCACAATCTGTACAGCCGAAAAAGGATTGCTCAGGCAATGGCCGTAATCTTTTCAACACGGTTAACACGGACCTCTCCTCCGGGCTTTTGCTGCGCGGTGGGGAAAGTTTTGTGACAACGCCGCTTTCACAGCTTGAGATGGGTTCCTTTCTGGAATGCGGCATTATTTTTGACGAGATCATTCCCGGAGAGATTCTCTTTGAAAGCGATGCGCCCTACGGCACCTGCGATATCCGGATTACAGGAAACGGCAAGCTGGGCTTTACGCGGGAAGGCTATGAATACGAATTCCCCTGCGAGCTGCCGGTCAAGCAGCGGCTTGTCCTGCGCATCCAGACCGGTCTGCAGGAGACGACGCTCTCTGTTGACGGGCGGCCGCCAAAGCCGGCCACCGGCAAATTCATTCACAACGGCACTGCAAAGTGCAAAGGCCTGAAAAATGCTTCTTTCCACCTGCCGGTTGAGCGGATCGGCTCCCGAACAAACGCCGTCCGGGCCAAAATTGATTTCGTCCGCATGGGGAAAGTGCAAGGTGGCCACGGCAAAAAAATTTTTTCATTACAGCTCAAATGATC
>DCJV01000110.1 GCA_002320555.1 Ruminococcaceae bacterium UBA1691
CAAGCGCTATGCTGCCTCGGCCTTTCGTCAGCGGTTACGCTGATGAAGGCAAGGCGTGAGAAGTATTTTGTGGTCATATTTGATTGACTGCGTAACAGACCACTGTCATTACGGTTTCACTTAATTGCAGCGTGAAAAGCTCTCTGGAGGCCAAGGCAGTGCCCAGCAGCGCCGGTTCCGAAAGCGATTAGGAACCTCCACTTTTTTCTTCGCTTAGACGTTAACAACACACTGAGGCCTCTGAACAAAATTCAGGAGGCCTTCCTTGTTGATTGAAATGAGATAGGCGATTGAAACTTTTTGCATCCTGTATGATTTATGGTATACTATATCTATCTAAGATGCATTTTTCAGAGGAAACGACTTCCGGTAAAGGAGATTCACATGAAGCTTTTAGTCATCGACGGCAACAGCATTTTGAACCGCGCCTTCTACGGCATCAAGCTGCTCACCACCAAGGACGGGCATTTCACCAATGGTATTTACGGCTTTCTCAATATCTATCTGCGCCTGAAGGAACTCTGCACGCCGGATGCGGTGGCCGTCGCGTTTGATCTAAAAGCGCCGACCTTTCGCCACCAAATGTACAGCGGCTATAAGGCCCAGCGCAAGGGAATGCCACCGGAGCTCGCGGAGCAGCTGCCGGTTCTCAAGGAGCTGCTTGGACCCCTCGGGCTCCGCGTGGTCGAATGCGAAGGCTATGAGGCGGACGATATTCTGGGTACGCTCTCTGCACAGTGTGGGGAAGGGGATGTGTGCTATCTGGCCACCGGTGACCGGGACTCTCTGCAGCTCGTAGGAGAGCGCGTGCATGTCCTGCTTGCGGCCACAAAGATGGGCAAGCCCGTTACGACGGAATACGACGAAGCGGCGATCCGTGCAGAATACGGCGTGGAGCCACACCAGCTCATCGATATCAAAGCGCTCATGGGCGACTCGTCGGATAATATCCCCGGTGTGGCAGGGATCGGGCAGAAAACGGCGATGGACCTTATCCAGCGCTTCCACTCGCTCGATGAAATCTATGAAAATCTGGAAACGATCGATATCAAGCCCGGTGTGCGGGCGAAGCTCGAAAAGGATAAAGAGATGGCCTTCCTGAGCCGGACACTCGGCACGGTCTGCCGCGAAGCGCCGGTGGACTGCGACCTGACGCATTATACACCCGGCCGTCCGGACGATGCGGCGGCGATGCGGCTGCTCGCGCGCCTTGAGATGTTCCGCATGGCGCAGCGGTTCGGGCTTGATCCGAATGCTGCGCCTGCCGCGGCAGAGGAGAAAGCGGCAAAACCGGAAGAAATCCGGCTGGTTTCCGGCGTGCAGGCGGATGGACAGGCGCTGCTTGTACGGCTGCGGGAAGCCGGAAAGGCTTATTTTCTCACTTCCATTCAGGGCGGCACAATCAGCGGGCTTTCCGTTTCAGAGCCGGGCGTCGTGACCGTGCTGACCGCGCAGGACGAGGGCTTTGCAGATTTTATAAAAGCGTTTTTTACAGATGATTGTATTCAGAAATATACGCACGATATCAAGCCCCTCTATGCGGCTGCAGAGAAGCTGGGCACCGCGCTGGAAGCTGTTGAGATGGATACGATGCTCGCGGGCTATCTGCTCAATCCCTCCGCCTCAGGCTACGACGTGCTGCGCCTTGCGCAGGAATACGGCGTGCCGGTGCCGCTCTGCGGGCAGGCTCCGGAGGAAGAGCGGGAAGCGGCCCAGCGAGCGGCGGTTCTGCCGCGCCTGTGCGAGAAGCTCCTGCTTTTGATTGCGGAAAACGGCCAGGAAAAGCTCCTGCATGAAGTGGAAATTCCGCTCGCGCGTGTGCTTGCGGGCATGGAGCAGGTGGGCTTTGAGGTCGACCGTGGCGGGATCGGGCAATTTGGTGAAATGCTTTCCGGCCGCATTGACAATATCGTGGGGGAAATCTACAACGCCGTCGGCTATGAATTCAATCCCAACTCGCCCAAGCAGCTCGGAGAGGCTCTATTTGACAAATTAGGGCTCCCCGCGCGCAAGAAGACGAAAAGTGGCTATTCCACCAACGCGGAGGTGCTCGAATCGCTCGCGGACGAGCATCCCGTGGTGGAGCGTATCCTCGAATACCGGACGCTTGCAAAGCTGAAATCAACCTATTGCGAGGGTTTGATCAAGGAAATCACCCCGGACGGGCGCATTCATTCCACGCTCAACCAGACCGAGACGCGCACGGGCCGCATTTCCTCCACGGAGCCCAACCTCCAGAATATTCCGGTGCGCCAGGATCTAGGCCGCGAGATGCGCCGCTTTTTCCGCGCGAAGGAGGGCTGTGTCCTCGTCGACGCGGACTATTCGCAGATTGAGCTGCGCGTGCTCGCCCATATGGCGGACGATCCGGCGATGATCGAGGCCTTCAACAGCGAGGCGGATATCCACACGATCACAGCCTCTCAGGTCTTTAATATGCCGCCTGAAATGGTCACGCCGCTCATGCGCAGCCGGGCGAAGGCGGTCAATTTTGGAATCGTCTATGGCATCAGCGCATTTTCGCTCGCAAAGGATATCGGGGTCACGCGCAAGGAAGCCGATCAATATATCAAGGGGTATCTTGCCCACTATGCGGGTGTGCAGAAGTATATGGAGCGCGTCGTGAGAGAGGCAAAGGAGCAGGGCTATGTCTCCACGCTCTTTGGCCGCAGGCGCTACCTGCCGGAGCTGACGGCCTCCAACGCCAACCTGAGGGCCTTCGGCGAGCGGGTGGCGCGCAATATGCCGATTCAGGGCACGGCGGCCGATATCATCAAGATCGCCATGGTCAAGGTGGATGAGCGGCTGCGCAGGGAAAATCTGAAAGCCCGCCTGATCATGCAGGTGCACGATGAGCTGATCGTGGAAGCGCCTGAGGCGGAAGCGGAGCGCACCGCCCTGATTCTGGATGAAGAGATGGAGGGCGCGTGCGAAATGCGTGTGCGGCTGAAGGCGGACGTGCACCAGGGCAAAACCTGGTATGATGCGAAGGGGTAATGCGCTTGCCTGGCGATCAGCCTGAGGGGGATCAGCCATGGCCATCCGTAAAGAAAAATAGCTCTACGATGCGCTCATACCTCTGTCCTATGTAAAAATGTGCGATTTTAATGGCGGGAAGGCTTTGAACTTGTTGAAAAACAGATGGAACCGGATGCCGATGAGATGAAATATGGAATGCGATGGGAACGAGCTTGATTTTGATGATGGAAGGAAGAGTGAGAATGGGGCCGATTGTCTATGTTGGGCAAACAAATACCATGCACAGCGCCATTGCTGCGGCAGTCTGCAACCGGATGGCAGCAAGATGGGGGCTTCCCGGGCTCAGGGCGTTCAGCGCCGGGCTGTCGGCAATGGAAGGGGAGTGGGCCAATCCAGCGGCGATACAGGCCGCGCGGGAGTTCGGGCTGGATCTTTCCGGCCACTGTGCCCGGCCGTTATCCGAGGAGCTCATCGGGCAGGCAGGCCTGTTGGTCGCGCTCAACCGTGCGGACTATGAAACGCTTTTAAGGCTTGCGAAACCGGAGTGCGTCTATCTGCAGGAGAGCGGGAAGGATTTATCCACGGGCGACGTATGGGCCTGCCGCCGCAGTGTCGATCAAGCGTTCGACGGCTTTCAGGACCTTTGGCTTTTCATCCGGGACAGGCTGTAATGCGATGAAGAATTGTACCATTGCCCCGCTGGGGGAAGAACATATTTTAGAGATCGCGCGGCTGGAAGCCGTTTGTTTCTCCTCCCCGCGGCCGGAGGAAGCATTGCGCGCAGAGCTGGCAAACGATACGGCTGTGTTTTTTACCGCCTTGTGCGAAGGTGCTGTGGCGGGCTACGCCGGAATGCATTGCATTCTGGACGAGTGTGATATCGACAATATCGCCGTTTTTCCGGCATACCGGCGGCAGGGGATAGCAGGCGCGCTGCTGGATGCGCTCGAAGACTATGCGCGTGCGCACGGCGCGTCTTTCCTGACCCTGGAGGTGCGGGTTTCCAATATGCCGGCGATTCGGCTCTATCGCGGCAAAGGCTATCAGGAAGTGGGGGCCAGGCCCAATTATTACAACAAACCGCGGGAGGATGCCCTCCTGCTGACAAAATATTTATGAAAAGAGATGATAGGATGGCAATGGAGCTGATTCTCAGCGGAATTCAGAAAAAATTTGGAGACAAGCAGGTCCTGCGGGATATCTCCTTTCCCTTCGAGCAGGGGAAGATTTACGGCCTGTTGGGGCGGAACGGCGCGGGAAAGACGACACTTTTTAATTGCCTGAGCAACGAAATTACGATGGACGCAGGCACAGCCCAATTGCGGGATGCATCCGGCACGTTGCGGGAGTTGACCCCGGAGGATATCGGCTATGTTTTCTCCACGCCGATCCTGCCAGATTTTCTGACGGGGCGCGAATTTCTGAAGTTCTTTATGGAGATCAACCGCGATAAAATCCGCTCGGATCAGACGATCGATGATTATTTTGACTTGGTCAAGATCGAAAAAGAGGATCGCGACCGGCTGATCAAGGGCTATTCCCATGGCATGAAAAACAAGGTGCAGATGCTCTGCTTCATGATCGCGCGCCCGCCGATCATCCTGCTGGATGAGCCGTTGACCTCCTTTGACGTGGTTGTCGCGTTGGAGATTAAGCAACTGATCCGGGAAATCAGTGCAGAACATATCATCATCTTTTCCACCCATATCCTGCAGCTCGCCACCGACCTGTGCGACGAGATCGTGATCCTCAGCGACGGCACGCTCGAGCAGCTCGATCACGATATGCTGAGAAGCCAGGATTTTGAGGCGCAGATTATTGAGAAATTAAAGGATGAAGACGCCCATGAATAAGACGTTCCAAGCGATCCTGCAAATCAAGGCGACCGTCGGCGCCAATACCTTTCTTTACTATCTCAAGCGTCTCTGGCTGATCGGAAAGCACATCCCGGACCGGGTCTATATGAACGAGACACTCAAAAAATTTCTCGCCGTGCTGACAACGGTGCTCGGGCAACTCATGAAGCTGATCGGGAAAGTCATCTATCTGCTCCTGGCGGCAGGGCTTCCGCTGATGCTTGCCGTGAAAAAGGGGATGCTGGAACCCTCGCAGGCACCTTCCCATCTGGTGAACATTCTGTTTTTCCTCAGCTGTGTGATGGGCCCGATGCAGGACAGCGCGGTGTTTGCCGTAACGCGGCAAAAATTCATTGCGCTCAAATATATGAAAATGCCGCCCAAGCGTTATGTATACGCGGATCTGTTCATGCGGTATGTTCCGTTTTTCCTCTATTTCCTGCCGGGTTTGATCGGCGCGTTCCTGATCGCGGGCGGGAGCATTTGGCAGGCGCTGGGCAGCTTTGTCATGCTGTTTTCCTTCCGCTTTCTGGGTGAGGCGATACAAGTCTGGTATTATGGGAAAAAAGAGATTGTACTCTCGCGCAAGGTAGGGCTCGTCTGGCTGCTGATCGGCCTATCTCTTTTAGGCGCTTACCTGCCGATTCTGCTGCGGGTGGAATTGCCCACGATGCGCATTTTGTTCAGCATCCCGGGGATTATCGTGATGCTTCTCATCGGCGCAACGAGCTTTTATTATGTGATTTGGGGTTATAAAGGCTATGAAACGGCATTCCTGCGCAGCGTTGATCAGAAATTCCTGCTCTCCTCCATGATGCAGGAGAGCAAATCGAGCACGTTTGCAGACGTGGCGGTCAAGGAGGAGGACCTGGAGGCGGATGAAAGGGGGGCCGGACGTTATGCGCATCTGCAGGGCTATGCCTATCTCAACGCCCTGTTTTTCGCACGCCACCGTCGCCAGCTGGTAAAGCCCGTCAAAATCCGGTTGCTGATCATCCTTGCCGTATTCCTGGGCGGGCTTCTCTTCGTGTTCCTCGACCCGGCAAAAGCACAGCAGGCCGCGGGGCAGATTGTAACCTTTTTGCCATTTTTCGTTTTTATCATGTATTTTATGTCCGTGGGGGACAAGGCATGCCGCGCAATGTTCTATAACTGCGATATGAGCCTGCTGCACTATGGCTTTTACCGCCATCCAAAGGTGATCCTGAAGAATTTCCGTTTCCGACTGCTGCGCGTGGGGCTTTATGATTTTGTCATCGGCCTTGCGCTGAGCGCGGCGGTCGCCCTGTTCTGCGCGGCGGCTGGCGCTCCATGGGCAACGCCTGATATGGCGATGTTTACGGCTACGATTTTGCTGCTTTCCATCTTTTTTACAGTGCATCACCTGTTCCTCTACTATGTATTCCAGCCATTTACAACGGAGTTGAATGTGAAAAACCCGTTTTACCGGATTCTGAATATGGCGGTTTACATCCTGTGCTTCATCTGTATGGAGATCCGCACGGGCAGCATGGGCTTTACGCTCATCGTGCTGGGTTTCACAGCCGCCTATATCGCTGTGGCGCTGATTCTTGTATACCGGTTTGCTCCGAAAACGTTTCGGGTGAAATAAATACAGGTTATTCTTTGAATAATAAAGAAGGTCTTTTATGAAACTATTAGCCATCGAATCCTCCTGCGATGAAACGGCCGCCGCCGTGGTGGAGGATGGAAGAAAGGTTCTTTCCAATGTGGTCGCTTCTCAGGTGCAGGAGCATATCCGCTTCGGCGGCGTTGTGCCGGAGATCGCCTCCCGCATGCACGCGGAGGCGATTACGGGTGTCGTTCGCCAGGCGCTCGAACATGCGGATGCATCGCTTTCAAAGCTTGACGGGATCGCTGTGACCTATGCGCCGGGGCTCATCGGCGCACTGCTGGTGGGAGTCAATTTTGCAAAGGGGCTCTCCCTTTCAAGCGGGCTGCCGCTTATACCGGTGCATCATCTGCGCTCGCACATCGCGGCCAATTATCTGACATATAAGGAACTGGAACCGCCGTTTCTCTGCCTTGTCGTATCCGGCGGGCACAGCCATCTTGTCGAAGTGCTCGATTACACCCGCTTTTCCGTCGTAGGCCGCACGCGGGACGACGCGGCGGGGGAGGCGCTCGACAAGGCGGCGCGCGCCATGGGCCTTCCGTATCCGGGCGGGCTCAATCTCGACCGTATAGCAAAGGGCGGCGATGCGCACGCTTATCGCTTTCCGCATCCGCGTGTGGACGGCAGCCCCTTCGATTTTAGCTTTTCGGGCCTGAAGACGGCGGTCGTCAATCTGATTCACAATGCGTCGCAGAAGGGGGAGACGCTGCCGGTCAAAGACCTTGGCGCAAGCTTCCTTTCCGCTGTAGTCGACTGCCTGTGCGACAATACGGAAAAGGCGGCTATGGAGCGCGGCCATCAAAAAATCGTACTCGCGGGCGGTGTGTCGGCAAATTCCGTGCTACGCGAGCGAATGGCGCACCTGTGCAAACGGCATAGCTGGCAGCTTTTTATGCCGGAAATCGCTCTTTGCGGGGATAATGCGGCTATGGTTGGCGCGCAGGGATATTATGAGCTGAAGGCGGGCAATGTGGCGCAAATGGATTTGAACGCTTGCGCGACAATGCCAATTGAGGCCTGAAATCGGCATTTTTACGCCTGATTTTGCAAGATTTCTGTCGGAGTTATTCATTTCCACGGAATAATTTGGCCCCTTATGACAAAGATTTAACATTTTAACGATTGATTGTTCACATCTGAGCGTGTATAATAACGAACAGAGCCAAATAACAGCGGGATTCACTCGCTGTCTTATCCGAAGAAGTGAAAGGAGTTTATAGGATGGACGCACTTACTACCAACAAAAGTGTCCTTAGCTGGATTGAAGATAAGGTCAATCTGGTAAAGCCCGACAAAATCGTCTGGATTGATGGTTCTCAGGAGCAGATCGACGCCTTGCGCGCCGAAGCATGCTCGACGGGCGAAATGATCAAGCTTAATCAGGAGAAGCTTCCGGGCTGCTACCTGCACCGCACCGCCGTCAACGACGTTGCCCGTGTGGAAGCCCGCACGCTGATCTGCTCGAAGAAAGAGGAAGACGCCGGCCCGACCAACAACTGGATGGATCCGGAGAAAGCCTATAAAATGCTCTATGACATCGCGCGCGACAGCTACAAAGGCCGCACGATGTATGTGATCCCCTATTCGATGGGCCCTGTCGGCTCCCCGTTCTCCAAGATCGGCATCGAGCTGACCGACTCCATCTATGTTGTGCTCAACATGTCCATCATGACCCGCGTGGGCAAGAACGTTCTGGACTCTCTCGGCGACAGCGACGATTGGGTGCGCGGCCTGCACTGCAAGTGCCAGATCGATGAAGAGAAGCGCTATATCTGCCAGTTCCCGGAGGATAACACGATCATCTCCGTCAACTCCGGTTACGGCGGAAACGTACTGCTGGGCAAGAAGTGCTTTGCGCTTCGTATCGCCTCCTATCTCGGCAAAAATGAGGGTTGGCAGGCGGAGCATATGCTCATCCTTGGCATTGAGAACCCGCAGGGCGAAGTGAAATATATCTGCGCTGCATTCCCATCCGCATGCGGCAAGACGAATCTTGCCATGCTCATCCCGCCGGAGGGATACAAGAAGAAGGGCTACAAGGTCTGGTGCGTCGGCGACGACATCTCCTGGATCCGCAAGGGCCCGGATGGCCGCCTGTATGCCATCAACCCGGAGAACGGCTTCTTCGGCGTGGCGCCCGGCACCAATGATAAATCCAACCCCAACGCGCTCGCTTCCACGAAGAAGGGCACGATCTTTACCAATGTTGTGCACAACCTCGATGACAACACCGTCTGGTGGGAAGGCCTCGACAAGAATCCGCCGGCGAACGCCGTCGACTGGAAGGGCAACCCCTGGAACGGCCAGACGTCCGACGTCAAGGGCGCGCATCCCAACAGCCGCTTTACCGCTCCCGCTGTCAACTGCCCGTGCATCAGCCCCGAGTTTGAAAATCCGCAGGGTGTGCCGATTTCGGCATTCGTTTTCGGCGGCCGCCGCGCGAAGCTCGCTCCGCTGGTGTATCAGTCCCGCGATTGGAACCACGGTGTGTTCGTAGGCTCCATCATGGCGTCCGAGACGACTGCTGCAGCCGCCGGCGCGGTCGGCGTTGTCCGCCGCGACCCGATGGCAATGCTGCCCTTCTGCGGCTACAACATGGCCGACTACTGGCAGCATTGGATCGACATCGGCAAGACGCTCGATGCCGACAAGGCGCCGAAGATCTTCAATGTCAACTGGTTCCGCAAGGATGACGAGGGCAACTTCATGTGGCCGGGCTTCGGCGACAATCTGCGTGTGCTCGAGTGGATCCTCAAGCGCTGCGAGGGGAAGGTCGATGCGGTCGAAACGCCGATCGGCTATGTCCCGGATCCGAAGGATATCAACATTGAAGGCCTTGAGGGCGAGGTATCCATTGATTCTCTGAAGAGCATGCTGGACGTTGACAAGAGCCTCTGGAACGAGGAAGCGCAGGGTATTTCCGAATTCTATGCGAAATTCGGCGATAAGCTGCCGAAAGTGCTCGCAGATGAGCTTGCCACATTGAAAGCAAACCTGCAGTAATCATCCGTTTTGAGAAAAGCGAAATAATACGCAAAGGGCCGTCCCAATTGGGGGCGGCCCTTTGCGGCGTTTTAGGGGTGCGAAGCCCGTGTGTGACTCCATGTTTTTAACATAGATTTGTAGTATATTACAATTAGTCCAATTCATATTTGGAAAGAATGAACATATACAAAATAAATTTCATATTATATAATATAATTGTTAAAAAGTGTTGAATATTGGTATCGTGATTTTGGTTGGCCATATACACATCCTTGTCTCGTTGTCGAAAGGATCTGATTGTAAAATAAGAAGCGGAGAGGATCTGATTGCGATGTTTGATTCAGATGGAGGAGTGCGTGAAGCGCTTCCCCAACCACATGTTGTGCTGAAATTGTGTTACCCTTAACTCAACGAAATATAATCAAGAAAGGAATGCATTTAAAATGAAAAAAATTATATCCCTATTATTGACCATTATCATGCTTCTATCTTCATTTTGCTTTACCATGTCAGCTTACGCGACCTCAGACGAATTAGACCTTTCACAATATACCGTTGACGACTTGGCGCAAATGTCTGCAGATGAATTTCGCCAGTTACTCGCTGATTTCGAGCGCGTATACGATCCATTCGACACATACAATACGGACCCAATCATGGAGGAAAACACTCCCCCTGCTATCCAGCCACGGTGGGGATCTGGTGACCCGGAAAAAGATAAGACTGGTTCGCATGAAATGATAACAGCACAAGCTTGCTCTATTCTAGCGACGGATAAGGGCTTTTTCTCAAAAGATGCGATCGAATGTTTAGTAATGGCTTTAACGATTTCGCTTGCATCTATCCAGCCTGATAAAGACGAAGTAGGCACGCTCTTTGCTGGTCATTTTTATCACGCAATAGATGGAGACAATTATCTGGGGTCCAAATCAAACACGGCTCTCACAAATTGTCGTTCTCACTACAATGCTGCCGTCTCAGCGGCAAAAAGAAATGATAAAGCAAAAGCGATGGAAGAAATTGGCCGAGCTCTGCACTATCTGCAGGATGCAGGGCAACCGCACCATGCGGCTAATATTACAGTCGCCAACATTTCTCATAAACTTTTTGAGGATCAAATTGATGCGAATATTGACACATATATAAACCTAATTACAAGTGTGAATAATCATAATTTTCATTATTCAACTGCCGGATACACCTATTCCTCTGCAGCCGCAAATTCGGTTGACTATCTTGTAAAAAGTACATCAATAATTGCATATGGATATAGAACTGAGGTAAATAATGCGCTTAATAAATCTAAATGGGACTTCGTAGCAAGAATAACAGTTCCAAACTCTATAGCTTTTTCTGCTCTTCTTATGTACAAATTTGCCGGAGCATCAGGATGGGGGGTGCATTAAAATATGATAAATTCGGCCGCAAAGCATAAACTGAAACAATTCTTATTCGTTATTTTATCCATTTTCTGCATGTTTCTCTTGTGCTATTGGATTCTGTACGATTTGGGATGTGCCTTTGATTTTGGATTTGTGATCCAAAAAAGCCTGGGGATCAGCACATGGTTCTACGATGAAGCAGTTGTTCTTCCCATCTTCCTTTCTTGCATCATTTTTCCTGTAACGGCGATTATTTTTCTCGTTTTCTATCGTCGCGAGTATAACCTATGGATCAAATTGCTGATTCCTGCGACTGGGATTATTCATGCGGCAACCGCAATACACATGAATACTGCAATATATAAGGCAAAGCAAATCGATGCGTCTATTGTGACGTGGCAAATATTGTTTGTTGTCTATGCAATAGCGGCGCTGACAGTATTTATCTGGTTAATCATCTTAATGATAAAATATCCGAAATATCGATAGTCGTATAACAAAAGCGTGGCGTAGGGTGGATAACTACCTTGTACCACGCTTATTTTATATTCATCCGTGAATTATCTTTTAAGATAAGATAGAATAAGCCGCACAAATTGAAAAAGGTATCGAGGCTTAGACAGTGTAAACTTCATCGTAGAGTATGGGTATTTTGCCGAGTATTACGCCGGAAAAACCTATAACATTGTCGGTTTTTCCTTTTAGGAATCGTCCGATACGCGCTCGCAATAAACCACATACCGCTGCCGTGTGGTCGGGTAAGGATGGCAGGTGACAAGCGTGAGCAAATCCCGCCCCGGTTGGATGAGCACTTTCTGAATCTCATCCGGCGCGATGATCTCGATCTCCGTTACCTGATAGCGCAATTCCTCCCGGAAATTGGAGAGGAGGACAAGGTCTCCCTGTTCCAGCCGTTCGATATGGCGGAACATCTCCTGCGACGCCATGCCGCGGTGCGCGGCGATCACAGCGTTATTATTGATCCCGCCGATGGGCAGGGAGGTCTGCGAAAGATGCACGGCACCTTTGCGCAAATTTTCACGGCTTGCGCCCAGATAGACCGGCAGTTGAATGCCAAGCTTCGGGATGGAGAGATAACCAACGATATTATCGGGCAGCCCGAATTGCGTCAGATCAAAGCTTGGCTGCTCATAAGCAAAGGGATCGGTCAGCTTTTGCCCCTCCCGAAACAGCTGCTCGTTATACCGCTGCATTTCCCGGTAGAGTTCCTCCAGCGCTGCCTGCCCGGAGGAATCCGCCTGCGACTGCGCCTCACCGTAATGCCTGCTGTCGATCGATTGCAATGCATTGCGCCCCCAATTGCTCAAAACCGGGTAGCATGCAAGCATAAGCCCCAATAGAAAGAGCAGGATTGCAGCGTTGCGCAGCCGCTTTTTTCGAGATGCTGTCATGCGCGCGGCCCCTTCCTTCGCTTCTTTTTCACAAGCAGGATGATGCAGAGGGCGAGCAGGCATGCGGCGGCAATGGCGGCCAGAATCCACGGCCAGACGGCTTGCTCTGCCTGTGGCTGCACCTGAACGGCAGCGGCAGGTGCAGCCTCTTCGCCCGGCGGGGGTGTGGCAATTCGATGGCCGCGTACGATCAGCCGGTGCGAATTGATCATATACGGGGTGCAGGTCATCAGCGTAACGTAATCCTTGCCGGGGACGATCTGCAAATCCGCCAGATTATCCGGCTCGATCACCTTGATCTGGTCGACCTCATAGGCGAGTGTCTCATCGAGCATGTGGAGATAAAACCGGGAGCCCTCCTTGAGCTTTGGCAGCTTGTTGAAAAGGGTGGAGGAGGGCAGGCCGCGGTGCCCCATCAGCACCGCATGCGTGCCTTCGCCGCCTATGGGCAGGGAGGAGCTCTCCAGATGACCCACGCCCATCTCCAAAACCAGATCGCTGGTGCCGTGGTAGATGGGGAGGTTAACGCCGATTTCCGGAATCTCCAGATACCCCATCACGCTCTGGAAGGAGAGCAGATCGTAGTACCCCACTGCGGAATCCTGCGTGCCGGAGACGGTTCCTTTTTGCGGGTCTGCTGCGGACAGGCGGCCGTTATAGGCCCGTGCTTCCTCTTTTTTTTGCTCGAGTTGCGCGGCATTCTCCGCCTCGACCTGCTTGCGGTAATCGTTGATGGCCTTGCTGTGATTCCAATCCTGGATCCAACTGCTGACGGTGGGGTAGAGGATCAGCCCGAGCCCGATCAGGAAAAGAAGCAGGAGAATGATGTTTTTGCGTTTTTTCATGCGCGTCCGCCCTTTGCGTTTTGTTTCGGATTGGTATTGGAATGGTTTGTGCGCCTTCGGGGAAAGCTAACAGCAGCCCTTCCGGACGGAAAGCTTTCCCCGCAGGAGGCATACGGAATGCCGGAGATATGATCAATGATTTTATTTCAATCCACGTATGCCGGATGCCCGTGGGGCGTCCGGTACGGCGCCGCCGGAAGGGCGCCCCGCCACAGGTGGCAATGCCCTCCGGTGGTTTGCATTGCCTGCCGCGGATCTATCATAACGACAAAATTTCAATCCACGCCCCCATCCGGGAGCGGCTGAGCCTGCCGGAAGGCAATTTATCTTAGCATTTCTTTCAATCCACATGCCGGGGCAGCAGCGCTGCGCCCGGTATGGCGATGGGAAAACAGCGTGAACAGACAGCTTTTGGGAAAGGCTGCCGCGAGCATGTGCGCGGCAGCCTTTTTGATTGGGCCTATGTTTGTGCTAGTCGCATTTATTTCCTGTGGGAAGGGTATGATCTCTCAGACCTTTATGCCTGCGCGGAGCTCTTCCTGCGGGAGCGGATGTACAGGAGCACGGCCGCGCCCATCAGAGCGATACCGCTGAAGGTGAAGATCAGCGTGCCGATGCCGCCGGTGATCGGGAGGGAGACGTTCGCTGTGTTGAGGATGGTGACTTC
>DCJV01000094.1:0-1061 GCA_002320555.1 Ruminococcaceae bacterium UBA1691
TTTGTGCGTCCCGCCGAACGGATTCGGTCGTGGCTCCATCTTTCCGCTGCCGAAGTGCCGTGCAAAACGGCCCCTTTTGCTTCCTTTTCCGGCCAAACGGAAAAGGAAGGGCCCGCGCGGCCTGAGCGCGTTCCGATTTACGAGATTGTTCTTATGTATTTTGACGCAAAGAAATCCCGCTTTTGACAGGATGAGGCCGTGCAATTGCGCACGGCCTCGCTTTATGCTGTTGGTTTGTATTTTGTTAGATCCTTACAATAAAAAATAGTGCACTTTTTTGCTGATTTGATTTTTGCGATAGCTTCTTGAGAAATCTCAGTAGTGATTTACTCTGTAAACGTCTGTTCTAAAAAGTCTGCAACCGGGGCGATTGCCTTATCGTCCGCAAGCTCCACCGCGCCCTGGTCAACGAGGCGGGCGGTCTTACTGTCGATCGGCAGGCGGGCGAGCACCGGCACGCCGAGGGAGGCGGCGACCTCATCCGCCTTGCTCTCGCCAAAGAGTTCGATCTTTTTGCCGCAGTCTGGGCAAACGGCATAGCTCATATTTTCCACAATACCAAGGATTGGGATATTCATCATCTTCGCCATATGGTAAGCCTTTTTGACGATCAGGGTGACCAGATCCTGCGGCGTGGTCACGACGACGATGCCGTCTAGTGGCAGGGATTGAAAGACGGTCAGCGGCACGTCGCCGGTTCCGGGCGGCATATCGATGAACATATAGTCGATATCACCCCACGCGACGTCCGTCCAGAATTGCTGGATCACGCCGGAGATCACGGGGCCGCGCCACACAACAGGCGCTTCATCATCCTCCAGCAGAAGGTTAACGGACATAATCTCAATGCCCATTTTTGATTTTTCCGGCAAAAGGCCGAGCTCGTTGCCCTTTGCTTTTTCTTTGATGCCGAACGCTTTCGGGATTGAGGGGCCGGTCACGTCCGCGTCAAAGATGGCGGTCGCGTAGCCGCGCGATTGCATTGCGCAGGCGGTCAGGGATGTGACGAGCGACTTGCCGACGCCGCCCTTTCCGCTGACGATGCCGATGACCTTGCGCAC
>DCJV01000094.1:1212-5429 GCA_002320555.1 Ruminococcaceae bacterium UBA1691
CCCTCCAGAGTGGGCTTATGGTTATAAGGCAGGGCAAAAAGATCGATAACGGAGCCGCAGGAGCCGGCCTTTTGGTCGTATGCGCCGAAGACGACGCGTTTCATCCGGGAGTTGATGAGCGCGCCTGTGCACATCGGGCAGGGCTCCAGCGTGACATACATTGTACATTCCCACAGCCGCCAGCCGCCCAGGGTTTTGCAGGCATCGAAAATGGCCTCCAGCTCCGCATGGGCCAGCGCGTTTTTGCCTCGTTCCCGACGGTTACGTCCGCGGCCAACGATACCGTCTCCGCGGGTGACGATAGCGCCGACGGGAACCTCCCCCTCCAGTGCGGAAAGGCGGGCGAGGAGCATCGCTTCCCGCATGCATTCCTGGTCCGTCATGCGTTTGTTTCACCCTTTCACATGGGGCCTGGAGTGGCCTTCTTATTGGAAAATGAGAAAATAAAAGCCACGACAGCGGCAATGAAAAACAGAAATGTCGGCAGTACCGTCGAGAACGGGACACTGATATAGTAACGCGTCGACCAGATCATGAGGGCCAGCGCCAGGACCATCGGCGGAGTAAAGAGATAGGCCGTCACCTTTTCGCCGCGGCGCAGCGGAATCCCGGAAAGCGGGAGAACAATGCGCATCTCTTTTTTAAACAGATATAAGAGCAGGGCGGCCGCCCCGGCCGCAATGATCACGCCGATCAGAACCGCAGAGATCAAATTTGCCTTTTCCGGCGAGAGGTTGGTAGCCGCGATCGTCTGGACGACGCTGATGGAATTATTGAAGAGGTGGATCAAAATTCCTGTCCAGAGGGAGCCGCTCGCGATCACGGAATAGCCCAGACCGATGCCCGCGATGAAGGCGAAGGGCGCCTGGACAAGGTTCCCATGCATCAGCGCAAAGACGAAGGAGGACATAAGAATGGCGAACCAGTCACCGTATTTGCGCAGCGGCTGCATCACAACGCCCCGCATGGCAAATTCCTCCACGATCGCGGGAACGACGGCGCTCTGCAAAAACAGGATGACACAGCCGAATGCATCTACAGGCGCCTGCACCTCGGGTGCGGTCAGCTCGATGCCAAACAGATTGAAAAAGAGAATCAGGCCGTTTGTCGCATAGTTGCCCGCCATGCAGACGAGCAGCCCGATCAGAACCAGCAGGAAGGCGCGCAGCTTATTGCGGGGCGCATTCAGCGGGATTGCAGGCGCCTGCCTGCGCGCATGCAACAGCAAATAGACGAGCAGGAAGGGAAGCCCCACGCAGAAAATAGAAAAGAGAATGCCATAAGCATTTTGAAACAGGGTGTTGTTTAAATAAGCCTCTCCCAATCCCAGAAAGACAAGAATGCCCGAAAAAATTTGCTGCATGAGCATAAAACCAAGCAGTCCGAGACCGGCGAAAATGCTCAGCAGACGCAGCTGGTTCCTCGCCTGCCGGGCTGCGGGCGCTTGAGGCGCGGGCGGTTGCTGAAAGCCATGCGGATCGAAATTGTAGCGATAAGGGGGAGGGGGATAATAACCGTTCATGAATCAAACTCCCTACTTGTTAGTTTGCCGCGTCATGGTCTTGCCGCGCTCTGAAACGGCAAAAAACCAATATATCTATTATAGCCAATTTCGCGTGGAAATCAATGGGTGGCGGCGGTTATCCGGACGCTTACGCGGCAGGGCGCTACCCGGTCGTTGGTATGGCCAAATCAATTCATCTAATCCAGATGGGAAAGGCTGGCGAAGAAAAGGAACATCCGTGGAATAGAATGGCCCTGGTGACGATGAAAGGGATTCCCCCGCCCGGATGATCAGGAGCCCATTCCGCCTTTTCTCTCCTTACAGAGATATGAAAACCGGCGACAGGAAAGTCCTTGCTGGGCATCCCGTCCGCCGGTTTTTTTATCATAAATATGGCAAAGCTTTATCTTATTGGATTTTCAGCGCGTCCAGAATCTGCTGCTTATACTCCATGAATTCCTGCGAAGCGGTAAAGCGCGTCGTGCGCGGGCGCGGATGCGTGATAGCGAGCTCCTGCGTGATCGTCCCCGGTGTGCCGGACATGATGTAAATGCGGTCGGAGAGAAAGATCGCCTCATCGATATCGTGCGTGATAAAGATCGCCGACATGTGCAGGCGGCCCATCATCTCCAGATACCACAGGTGGAGCTGTGACTTTGTGATCGCGTCGAGTGCGCTGAAGGGCTCGTCCAGAAGAGCGACCTCGCTGTTGAACAGATAGGTGCGGTAGAGCGCCGCGCGCTGCCGCATGCCGCCAGAGAGCTGGCCGGGGTATTTGTGCTGTGTCCCCTCCAGCCCGAACTCCGCGAGGCCGGCGCACACCTGCTCACGCGCCTGCTTGCGGGGGATGCCTTTGAGCACGAGCGGCAAGGCAATATTGTCCACGATCCGTTTATGCGGCAGGAGCAGATCCTTTTGCTGCATATAGCTGATGCGCCCTGTCTGGCCCGTGATATCCTCATCCCCAAGCAGGACCCGGCCGCTGTCTGGTACGGCAAGCCCGGAAAGGACGTGGAAAAACGTGCTTTTTCCCACACCGCTGACGCCCAGCAGGCATACGAGCTCATCCTCATGCAGCGTCAGGCTTACATCCTGGATGATCGTCGTGCCATCAAAGCTTTTTGTGATCTGTTCTGCTCTCAGCCGGTCCATTCGAAGCGCCCCATTTCCATCTGCTTTCAGTGGTTACTCAATTCAAATAGTCGTTGGAAAAGCCCTTGCCATCCGGAATTTCCTTGGTGATAACCTTGTTTTCATACAGCCAGTCATAGAAGGCGTCCCAGCGCTTCTGGTCGAATTCACCCCAGCGCTCCACCTCAGCTTTATACTGCTTGGCAAGGTATTTCTGGCTTGCCGTGGCGATCTCCTTGTCCGTCTCCGGCGCGTATTCACACAGGATAGCAGCGGCTTCTTCCGGATGCTCGATGCTGTATTCATAGCCCAGGCGGGCGGCCTTCAGGAATGCTTTGGCCTGATCCGGGTGATCCTTGAGGAAATTGTCGTTCGCAATCAGGAGGGGGGTGTAGAAATCGAGGGCGGGGTTGATATCCTTAAAGGCGAAGTAATTGGTTTCCAGCCCCTTGACCTCGGTTGCGATGCCGTCCCATGCGTAATAGATCCAAACGGTGTCGATATTCGTCTGCAGGGCGGTGACAACGTCTGTAGCGGAGTTGTAGATCATCTTGACCTTGCTGAAATCGCCGCCGTCCTTCTCAATGACGTCCTTGAGGATCGCTTTCTCGATTGGCGTGTTCCAAGAGGCATAGGAGTGCCCCGCCATATCCTTCGGGGAGGTGATGTTATTTTTCTTCAGAGAGATGATGCCGGAGGTGTTGTGCTGAATCAGCGCTGCGACGGCGGTAATCGGCAGTGGGGAATCAGCAGTCAGCGCGCTTGCCACATTCTCCTGGAAGCTCACGCCAAACTGCGCCTTGCCGGAGGCGACGAGTGCTTCCGCGCCGTCCTCAGGCGGCTGCTCGATGGTAACCTCTAGGCCGTTATCCGCAAAGTAACCGTTTTTCTGTGCAACGTACAGGCCGGTGTGGTTGGTGTTAGGCGTCCAGTCCAGCACGACGGTGATTTTCGTTTTCTCCTGCGTCTGCGCACCAGGGCCCTTCTCATCCTTTGTGCAGCCGGCAAAGGTGGCCAGGACGCAGGCCGCGGCCATCAGAAGCGAAAAAATACGTTTGGTCCATTTCATAAACTTCATTCTCCTTTTCTCATTTTCAGATAGCGTGTTTCTTTATGTTTTTTTGATCTGCCGCCAGGGCGTCATCTTCTTCTCCAGCAGGTTGGTCAGCCCCATCAGAAGCAGGCTGATAGCGACGACCAGGAAGATCACGGCGAACATATCGTCATATGCGAAGGATTTGCGCGCGCGGGTCATATACACGCCGAGCCCGCTGCTGCCGCCGAGCCATTCCGCAATGACCGCCCCGACGATGGCGAAGGATACGGAAATCTTCAGCCCGGAAAAAAAGGCGGGCAGGGCGCCTGGAAGCTTGATGTGCCAGAAGATCTGCAGCCGGTTCGCGCCCATTGCGCGCAGGAGACTGACCTGGTCCTCATCCGCTGATCTCAGCCCGTCGAGCAGGCCCACCGCCACGGGAAAAAAGCAGACGATGATGATCAGCACGACCTTCGGCGTCATATCGTATCCCAGCCACAGCACCAGAAGCGGGGCGATCGCCACAGCAGGGATCGCCTGCGTGAT
>DCJV01000094.1:5539-12343 GCA_002320555.1 Ruminococcaceae bacterium UBA1691
CAAAGGATTTGCATACGGTGAGGGGCGACGGGAGCATATAGCCCGGCACCACATTCAGGGAGCACAGCGCCTGCCAGAAAAGCAGGATAATCGCGATCCCCAATGCGGAGTAAAGCTTATTCGTGATGCTTTTTAACTTTTTTCTCAATGGTCCACACTCCGTCCCTGTCCGGCTTATAATTGATCTTGACATAGGACATTACACTCGGCGCGCCAGCGCGAATGCAGATGAGCTGGCACTCCTTGACGATCTCCATGAGCTGGTCGTAATCGCCCTCAATGGTTGTCTCAAACGGGCCGACATAGGTATTCAGGCCGCTCGATTTGATATAGGCGATCACCTCATCGACGATCCGGATGACCTCCTCGCCCTGTACACTGGGCAAGACCTGGATGGCTACGCTTGCATTCATATTGATTGCCTCCTGTTTATTTTTAAGCTTTGCCAAATAGAACAAAAACCCCCTGCGACAGCGGGGGGTAATGATTGGTATCTATAACTCCCTACGCTGGTATGATCCAGATCAGGTCGAGGGTCGAAGGCTTGTCCTTCCTCTCAGCCGCTGTTGGCTCCCCTGTGTTTGTTATTTTGGCTGAGCTCAGGATAGCACACTTTCGTAGGCTTGTCAAACCGGGCGCCCTCTCTGCACAGCAGCAAAATTTCCGTTGTGTAATTTGTGATAAGCCCCAAAACGCTGCACACAGGGTTCGAAATGATAATATGTAAGAGCGAGCGGCGGCCGACATCCGTTTTCAAAAGCGGTATTTTCCTGTATAATAGGCCGGTAAGCTTCCTTATCGCCAAATTTTGATCATAGGAGGTGCCGCCTATGGAGCAGGTGCTTGCGGACAGGGTGAAGACGGCAAAATCGTCCGATGCGGAGATGAACGCTCTGCTCAGGGAATACCGGCCATTGATCCTCTCAACCGTATTGGCCAACAGCCCGAAGGCGCAGGAGGATTATATCCAAGCCGGGATGCTGGCGTTTGCACAGGCGGTGCATACCTTCGAGCCGGGCAGGGGCGATTTTCTTTCCTTTGCAAGGCTGCTTATCTCTCGGCGGGTGATTGACTGTATCCGCCGGGATACGGCGCACCGGGAGCTGCCTGTACTGGACACAAACGATGAGGAGAGCAGGCGGCTCATCGACACGGTTTCGCAGCATACCTACAACCTGCAAAGTGAGCAGGAGGCGCGCCGGGAGGAGATCCTGCTTTTTACGAAGGAATTAAAGAATTGGTCGATGTCCTTTCAGGAGTTGTCGGCATCCACGCCGCGCCACGCCTCCACGCGCAGGGTTTGCAAGGAAGCAGTGCGCCTGCTCTTAAAGGATGAAGCGATGCTCGCGGCGTTCCGCCGCAAAAAGAGGGTGCCGATCAAGGCGTTGGCCAAATTGCTCCATATCAAGCCCAAGGTGCTAGAAGACCACCGCAGATATCTGGTGGCGGCCGTCTTAGTACACAGCGGCGATTATCCGTTTATCCGGGAATATATTCGTCTGGACGACGCGGAAGGAGGGGAACAGCTGTGAATCGGATTTTGATCATGGAAATAAACGGAGACAGCGCAGTGCTCCTGACGGCGGACGGGGAATTCCGGACGGTTCCGGCGCAGCCTGGCTGGGAGGTTGGCATGGAACTGGATGCCGAATGCCTGGCGCTTGCTCTGCGAGAACAGGACGAACAGGCGGAGGAATCGCCGGGGCGGGGCAGAGTGGTTACCATGCGGCGGGTAAAGAGGTGGGCGGTCGCATTGGCGGCCTGTCTGCTGCTCTTGATCGGTGTGCAGCAGGGGTACAAATTGCTTTCGACAGTGGATGCCAGCGTGGAGATTGCAATCAATCCGGTTGTGCGCATAGAGCTCAACCGCTTTGGAAGCGTGGTGGGGCTTGTCGGTGTTAACAAGGATGGCAAGACGCTGCTGCAAAAGGTAGACGCTGCAAACAGCAGTGCGGAGGACACGCTACGCTCGATTCTCAATCAGGCGATTGAGGATGGTTATCTTTCCGAGGAAGGGCGAGACGTCCTGATCTCTGTTGCTGGGGCAACAGATCAGAAAACGGAACAGCTCGAAAAGGATATGACCGATACGGCAAACCAGGTCTTTGAGCAGAAGGGGGTCAAGCCGAAGGTATCCGTCCGAAAGCATTCGTTTGATACAACGCAGCAGATGCGTGCTTATATTGACTCCCTTGTGGCGCAGGGAATGCGCTTGGAGGATGCCTATGAGAAGGCGGGGCTGGGAGAAGAATTCCTCGATTTGATGGGCGTTCGGGTACATGGCGATGGCAAGATAGAGCTACGCTTCACGCAGGATTTTTCTCTGAGCGGCCGGGAATCCGTCACGATCACGCCCGCGGGCGGCGAGCCGATTACGGCAAAGTTTGTTGAGACAAAAGACGATCGCTTTTCGGTCACAGCGGAGGGGCTGGCTGGTGGCAGCGCATGCACTATACATGTATCAGGCATGATGGACGATCAGGGCGAGGAGCGCTCCTTTACGGCGAATTTCTGCAACCGCAAGGGCCGTTATGCGCGCTATGAAGAGGCAGATGACCGGGCGAGGCTGGAGCGGTTCGCAAGCGGGTTGTTCCGCGTCCGGTTTGAAGACGAATGGAAGATGACTCAGCTGACCGGGCAGGAGCGCGCGATTCTGCTCACGCGTGAGGGCGAGGCCATTCCGTGCGCAATCGCGGGCTATGAAGGCGGATACTGGTATCTCAAAGCGGCGGATTTCTCGCCCAATGAGATCGTCAGTGTGGCGATTTCCAATGTTCAGGGGAAAAAGGGGACGGATACGCTCTATGGCGATTTTCTTGTCGTCGAGGCGGAATTACCTGTCTTCGAGCGTACGGAGTTCAAGGCGGGCGACGATCTGCTGGAGGTGGAATTTAAGGACGATTTTGAATGGCGGGAGGGTTTGACCATTGCTGCTGTCGCGCCGGATGGAAGCCGCCTTTCCGGGACCCTTGTGGAAGGGCCGGACGGCGATGAGCTGAAGGTACGCTTCCAAGGCCTCCAAGCCGGCCAGACCTATCGTCTGGAGATCAGTGGAACGCCGTTCCATATCACAATCACAGGAAAATTTATTGCGTCGGATAGGGCGAAGGTGGAATAAATCGCTGCTGTTCCGATCAGTAGAGAGGAGGTTGCCTTGAGCAGCCTCCTTTTTTGGTAAAAAGGAAAGCGCTGCGGGGAATGACGGCAGGTTTCTTCAATATCTAATAAAAATTTAACATAACGAGAAGATAGTCCATTGCAATACCTACAAAAAATTGCTATACTTAGGTCGGATTTCATGTTATCTCCGAAAGCACGCTGCTTTCAATTCTGATGCAAAGGAAGAATGATAATGGCAGAGCAGAAAAAAAGGAAGCTCAACTATAAGCTGACGTTTCTGATCGGCTTCGGATTTATGGCGAGTTCCATTGCCTGGTCAGTCTACAATGCTTACGTTCCGCCGATTCTGGACGAGATGCTGTCCGCTTCTCCGGCGGTAACGGGGATTGCGGCAAAGCTGCCGTGGCTTGCCACGCTCTTTGGCGGCTCAGACGTTGTTGGCGCAGGCGTGGTCGGCGGACTCATCGGCGCGATCATGGTTATCGATAATATATTCGGCGTGATTTTTCAGCCGATGTTCGGCAAAATTTCCGACCGTACGCATAGCCGCCTAGGCAAGCGCAAGCCGTACCTGCTGTTCGGTATCCCGGCCTCTGCCCTTTTCTTTATCCTGATCCCTCGCATGCCGTATATCTGGACGCTGATGCTGTGCGTCATCTGCTTTAACCTGATTATGTCCCTGTGGCGTTCCCCGGTCGTCGCGCTGATGCCCGACCTGACGCCGCCCTCTCTGCGCAGCGAGGGCAACGCCGTCATCAATCTGATGGGCGGCCTTGGCACCCTGCTCGGCATGGGCAGCGGCATGATCGTCATTGCAATCATGACGCTTTTCACGGGGTCGAAGCCCGTCACAGATGCGGAGCGCCCCTATGTATTCGTCTTTACGGCAGTTGTGATGCTGATCTGCCTGCTGGTGGTCATGCTCACCGTCAAGGAGCCGGACAGCCGCCTGAAAAAGACGGCGCAAGCCAATATGGCGGCGCAGGAAATGGCGGATGCGAAACGAGAGGAAAAGCAAAAACTGAAGGATCTCAAGCTGCCCAAAGAGAAAAAACGCAGCCTGATCTTTATGCTTCTGACCCTGTTCTTCCTTTTCAACGGCTCTGATACGATCCAGACCTTCTTTACCCTGTTCGCAAAGAAAGAGCTGGGGCTCGATACCGCGACGGCGACGATCCTGATGGGGATTTTTGCGCTGTCCCTGATGATCTTTGCGATTCCCGCCGGCAAGCTGGGCCAGAAAATCGGCCGGAAGAAAACGATTATGATCGGGCTTGGCGGTGCGTTGCTGCTGTTCACCCTGTTCTTCCTGACAAAGGAGCTGCCAAGCTTCCAAAAGGTGATGATTTTTATCGCGCTCATCGGCGGCGGCGCCTGTGTTGCGCTTGTCAATATCAACACGCTGCCCGTCGTGCTGGATATCGGCACACCGGAGCAGGTGGGCACCTTTACCGGCTATTATTATACGGCGACGTTCTCTGCTTCCATCGTCGGCCCGATCCTTTGTGGGACGTTGTGCGGCTCGACGAGCTATTGGTCACTCTTTATTTACTGCCCGATCGCATTCGCCCTCTCCCTGCTGTGCATGACGCAGGTCCGTCACGGCGAAGCGGATCCGAATGCGAAGGCGCCGGACGTGGAGCTGGAGGCTTGAGATTCCAAGGGTTGACTTGCAAAACGTTACTATGCGAAGTCAGCCGGGAAAAGCATGATTTTGCGTCTAGAAAGGCGAAAAATGCAAGCGATAATCGCTGGCTTGTAAATGCTTTTTTAAAGGCGCGCTGCAAAAATGTAAAAATACATATTTTGCAACGCGCCCTTTCCGGTCTATGCGGTTTGCACGCGAAGCGGCATCGTCTCTCTAAAAAGCACCTGTGGATCCCAATTTGTGTTCCACAGGTGCTTTGTTATTTGCATACTAACTTTTTTAGAAGGACGCTTTCCAGCTTCCCTGGCAGACTCTAGCGGGGTTCCGCGAACTGGATCCCGTCGATGATTTCCCGAATTTTTCGGGTAACATATTGATAGACGCGCTCTCCAAGCTGAATGAGGGCGGCATCATGCTCCTCCCCGCACAGCATGGCAAAGGTCATGCCGATGTTTTCATCTGTTTTTCCGCTGTGCCGCAACGCCAGATAATAAAAGCTGAAGGCAGCACCGTTGGAAATCGTATCGTAAAAGCCGGGATCGTCCTCGATCAGCTTATCATACAGGGCGTCGACTGCGGTGGTGGCAAGCAGAGGTGTGGGTGTGTAGAGATGCAGGCAGGATTCCGCCGTGAAAATCAGCAGAATCCGGATCTGACACATGATCTCGGCGGAGGGAAGCGGATCACCCAGCAGGCGGATCAAATCGAGGCTGTCCGCATCTGCGGAGTCAGGGGCAAGGGCGGCCAGCCGGATGCCGAGCTGTTTGGCGCGCTCTGAGTTTCCATTGAGCCGCTGCCGCTTCATCTCCTGCGCAAGCGCCTGTACCTCAGCGCCATCGGAAACGTCTGACGACTCCTTCACGCCGAAAATTTTCATATCGCTGTCGTCAAAGGTGTTCATAGTTGTCCCTGCCTTTCGCAGAAATTAAGCGGCGGCGGGATGAGGAGGTGTTCAGCAGCTTACACCGCTGTTTCCGCCGCTATGGCCGCCTTTTTTTGCAGGCGGCGTTGCTTTGCCTTATAGCTGAGCAGCTCGGCAATCTGCTCGTCCGGTGTGATGTATTCTCCAAGAGTCGTCAGGCGGGAATTATACATTCCGTGGAAATCGCTGCCGCCAGTCATCAGAAGATTATGGGATCGGGCTGTTTGTTGCAGGCGGGATACGGTCGCCTCATCAGCGGTAGGGTGCCAGACCTCCACACCATCGAGCCCCAGCGCAATCAGTTCATCCAGCAGCTCAAAGCTGTTATAAAAGGCGGGATGCGCGAGCACGGCGATGCCACCCGCCTCATGAATGGCTTCCAGTACCTCCCGGATATCCGGGAACGAGGGCTCCACGCTGATGCAGCGCGGGCTGTCGGAAGAAAACAGCTCATGGTAGAGCTCACCGAAAATCGTGGAGGTATAACCACATTCCATCAGGGCATGGGCAATGTGCTGCTTAAAGATATTGGTTGAGCCGGATGCGCATTTCAGGACGAATTCTGGTGTGATCGGAAACCGTTTGGCAGCCTTGAGAATCATATATTGTCCCGCTTTTCTTCGGGAGAGTGAATTGCGGCGGCACAGCCCCTCCAGACGGTCGGGACTGTCGCTGAGATAGCAGAGCAGATGCGCTCTGCGGTTTTCACGCTTCGAATCAATGCAGGAAAATTCCACGCCGGGAATCACCTGGACGCCATGCCGCTCGCCGATGACCTTGCCACGGACCGTGCCGGCGAGGCAATCGTGGTCGGTAATGGCAATGGTTTCCACCTTTAGCTTTTTGGCAAGCAGAATCAAATCCTCAATGCCGAGAGAACCATCTGAAAGCCTGGTATGACAATGTAAATCTCCACCCAAGATAATCTTCCTTTCACATGCAGACAGCACAGTGAGCCCAATTTTATTTTTCTTCTATTCCTCTTTATTATACGCCCTTTTTTCGAACGATGCAAGGGCGGCGGCGGGCGTTATTTTGTAAAAAAGATTCGGATTTCCCAAAAAGGCGCGCATGGCTTTCTCATGCGCGCCTCAGACTGTAGACAAACCTATTC
>DCJV01000145.1:0-15658 GCA_002320555.1 Ruminococcaceae bacterium UBA1691
CGTTTTTTTCTATACAGATATCCTACTGCTCGCTGCCTGCGGCCTGCTCTACTGCACGCTTCCGCAGACAAAACCCGTCCGGCGGCTGCGCATGGGCGCTTATGTTTACGCAGGTGTTAATTTTACATTCGATGTCATCCTCTTCACGCTTCTGGAATTGCCCTGGCTGGGATGACGGAAAGGATCGCTCCATGGGAAAAACGATAGTACTCGCGGAAAAGCAGAAAAAAAGCAAACCCCGCGTGGCAATTCCGCGCTCGCGGACCAGCTGGCAAAATGGATGGCAGACCAGGAGGAAACGTAATTCGCAGCCGCTCAGGCTGCTTGGGAATTGGAGCAGGGGCGCCAAACCTGCCGACTCGGGAAGCAGCCTTCAGGAAGAAGGCAGGCCATCAAGCAATACCTGGTGCAAAGAATGATCCAGACGGGGAATCCTATCAATGGCCGCCGGGCAGGATCGGGATCTCGGATTTGGTTTGTCCAGCACCGGAAGGAGGGTTTCTAATGAAAATCATGATCGTGGAGGACCACCCCAAAATCAGGGACGAGCTGTCTGCACTTTTGCAACGCTATGGATATGAGATCTGCGCGCCCACCGTTTTTGATCATATCGTGGAGGATATTCTACAGGCCAATGCAGACCTTGTCCTGCTCGACATCAATCTGCCGCTTTATGACGGCTACTATATCTGCCGGGAGATCCGCAAGGCCTCCGCCATCCCGATCATCATTGTGACCAGCCGCGACAGCGAGGTGGATGAGCTGATGAGCATGAATCTGGGTGCGGATGATTTCATCACCAAGCCATACAACACGCAGATTTTGCTCGCGCACATCTCCTCTGTCCTCAAGCGGTCCTACCGCAGCCCGGAGGAGGCGGCTGAGCTCTCCTGGAAGGGTATTTCGCTCAGTCTCTCCCGGAGCATCGCCCGCTGCGGCGACAAGGAAGCAGAGCTGAGCAAAAATGAAACACGGATTCTCCATCTGCTCATCCGCCACCGGGAAACAATCGTCAGCCGGGACACGATCATGAACGAGCTCTGGCAGTCTAACGAATTTGTCGATGATAACACGCTGACCGTCAATATCAACCGCCTGCGCAAAAAGCTTGCGGATATCGGCGCGCCGGACTATATCGTCACAAAGCGCGGGCAGGGCTATACCGTCTGATCAAACCACTTCCAGGAAAGGTCTGGTAAAGGTGAAATTCTTTTCGTTTCTTCGTTCAAAGCTCCTACACTTTCTGATGAGCATCGCCTGCATGGGATTCACCTGGGCCCTGCTTAGCGCACTGCGCCAGTCCGGCGCTACAATTGTGTCAATTTTGATCCTGGAGGGACTTGCCGTCCTTTTGCCGGTCATCGTGGAATACGCACGCAAGCGCTCCTATTATGGCCGCCTGCTGCGCAGCCTGGACGTACTCGACCGAAAGAGCCTTCTGTGTGAGGTGCTTGACGAGCCCGATTTTCTGGAAGGGCAAATTCTTTACCGTGTCCTGAAGGAGTGCAATAAATCCATGAATGATGAAATTGCCACCTACCGCCACCAGGAGGAGGAGTACAGGGAATATATCGAAGCGTGGATGCATGAGGTCAAAACACCGCTCGCCGCGGCCAAGCTCACGCTCGAAAATGATACCGGCTCCGTTCCAGCCAGTGTATCGGACGATCTGCGCCGCATTGAGGGCTGCCTCGAGCAGGCGCTTTTTTATGCGAGAAGCGGCAGCGTTGAAAAGGATTACCTCATTCGCCCTGTTTCCCTGCGCGAACTGGTCAACGCCTCCGTGCGCCGCAATGCGAAGGATATGATTGCAAGCAAGATCGGGCTGACGTTGGAAAACCTTGATTTTATCGTGCTTACAGACGTAAAATGGACGGATTTTATCCTCAACCAGATTCTTGTCAACGCAATCAAATACCGCAGCGCCTCCCCCTCCATCCGCCTGTACGCCAAGCAGGAGAAAAACGGCGTCTCCCTTTCGATTGAGGACAACGGCATCGGCATTCGTCAGGCCGATCTGCCGCGGGTATTCGATCGCGGCTTTACCGGCGAGACCGGGCGGAAATTTTCAAAAGCCACCGGCCTCGGCCTTTATCTGAGCAAGCGGCTGTGCGATAAAATCGGGCTGGGGATCTCCGTGTTTTCAATTGAGGGAAAGGGGACCACGGTGCACCTGATTTTCCCCAGCGGCACGATGTACGATCTCTCAAAAGATACGTAATGGGAATCAGCGCAAAATGCAGCTTCTCGATCAAGTTTAAGAAAAGAAAAAGTACATAAAAAAGCGTGGTTTCTGATCGGCTTCGTAACCGGCTGCGCTGGGCGCTGGCGGGATGCCGAGGCAGCGCCCACAGCAACTTTTCTGCGTGGCTCGTGAGGAGATTTTTGCCCCTGCCGCGCACGGCAGGGCTAAAACGGACCTGTTTCGACAGGCTGCAAGGGAGCAATGCGCTCTTTTTAACCTTACAAAATTGTTCGGCAGCAGTAAGGTTCTCCGATGGCAGCTTTCGTTCACCGCTGTTAAAATGGAACCATCTTAAGCGGCCGTACAGCCGCTGCGTATACAGGAGGTCATTCATTTATGGAATCCATTTTAAAGGTGGAACATCTCGAAAAATACTACGGGAACCGCGGAAACGTCACAAAAGCAGTTAATGACATCGGCTTCACTGTGACCGATGGCGAATACATCGGCATCATGGGCGCTTCCGGCAGCGGCAAAACGACGCTTTTAAACTGCATCTCTACCATCGATTCCGCCACAGCGGGCCATATCTTCATCCGTGGGCAGGATGTCACCACGCTCAAGCCAAAGGAGCTCTCCCGCTTCCGCCGCGAGCAGCTCGGCTTCATCTTTCAGGAATTCAATCTTCTCGACACCCTGACCGCCTTTGAGAATATCGCCCTGGCGCTGACCGTCATCGGCACGCCCGCCAAGGAGATCGATCGTCGTGTGCACAATGTTGCCAAGCGGCTTGAGATCGACGGCATCCTGCAAAAATATCCGTATCAGCTCTCTGGCGGCCAGCAGCAGCGCGTTGCAAGTGCGCGGGCAATCATCACCAACCCCTCCCTGATCCTTGCGGATGAGCCGACCGGCGCGCTGGATTCCAAATCTGCGCGTATGCTGCTCGAAAGCTTTGAAACGCTCAACAGCGAGCTCGGCGCGACGATCCTCATGGTCACGCATGACGCCTTCACTGCGAGCTACTGCAAGCGCATCCTCTTCATCAAGGACGGCAGGATCTTCAACGAGCTGCTGCGCGGCACAGACACGCGCAAGGCCTTCTTTGAGAAGATCATCGAGGTTGTGACCCTTCTGGGAGGTGACAACGGCGATGTTTTATAAGCTTGCATTTAAAAACGTCAAGAAGAGCCTGAGCGACTATGTGGTCTATTTTCTGACGCTCTCCTTCGGCGTATGCCTTTTCTATGTGTTCAATGCGGTGGAATCGCAGCAGACGATTCTCCTTCTTTCCGAGCAGCAGCACGCCCTTCTGCAAACCGGCACGGAAATGCTCAGTTATCTCTCTGTGTTCATCTCCTTCGTGCTGGCAGGCCTGATCCTCTATGCCAATAATTTTCTCATCAAGCGCCGCAAGCGCGAGCTCGGCCTCTATATGACGCTCGGCATGGACCGGGGGAAAATCTCCCGCATCCTGACGGCGGAGACCTTTATCATCGGCCTATTTTCCCTCGGCGTCGGCCTTCTGATCGGCGTTGCCGCCTCGCAGGGCATGAGCGTTTTGACAGCGAAGCTGATGAATGTTCCAATGAAGTACTTCGCCTTTACCTTTTCCAAGGATTCTTTACTCAAGACGATCCTCTATTTCGGCGTGATCTTCCTCGTCGTGATGCTCTTCAATATCCGCACCGTTTCAAAATACAAGCTCATTGACCTGATCCACGGCGGGCGCAAAAACGAGACGCTGCGCATCAACAAGCTCTGGGTCTACGTGGTGGTCTTCCTGCTGTCCCTCGCCTGCCTTGGCACGGCCTACTATCTCATCATCGACAACGGGATGTTTATGCTCGATAACCAGTTTTATGCCTCCCTTATCCTTGGCACAATCGGCACAGTGCTGTTTTTTCTCTCTCTCTCCGGCTTCCTGCTTCGGATTGCGAAGGGGAATAAACGGCTCTATTATAAGGGGCTCAACATGTTCATCCTGCGCCAGCTCAACAGCAAGATCAATACGAATTTCCTCTCCATGTCCATCATCTGCATTATGCTATTGGTTACGATCGGCACCTTCTCCTGCGGCCTCGGCGCGGTGGACGTGATGGCTGGTCAGGTGGACAAGACTGCACCGTACGATATTACGCTCATAAGCCAGAGCAAGAAAAAGGGCCCGCAGGATATTGAGGCGAATCTCAAGGCGCACGGCTTCGATTTTACGAAGCAGTTCAGCGGCTACACGCAGGTTTGGCTGTATCATGCAGGCGACCTGACCTTTCAGACGCTTTACGATTTTGCGAAGGAAAACATGGGCACTACCTATATGGACGATAATGACTCCGAATATTCCATTCCGCTGATCAGCCTCTCCGATTACAACAAGCTGCTCACCCTGCGCGGGGAAGCCCCCATTTCGCTGGCTTCCGACGAATATGCCGTGGTCTGCAATGTCAAAGAAATGCGCGGTATTCTGGAAGCGTATGTCGGGCAGGGGCAGACCTTTACGATCAACGGAGCCGTACTGCGCCCCTCCGGCCTGGAAATCCAGCCCTATCAGCTGCAGGACAGCATGATGTCCATGGAGAGAGGCACGTTGATCATCCCGGATGCAATTGCGAAACGCTGCGAACCGATGACAGCCCTCCTCAACGCCAACTATACGAAGCCGGGCGAAGAGGGCGACAACGCCTTCACCGCAGAAATTGCGGCGCTCTACGGCAAGGGTAAAGACGCGCCGCGCCCTTATACGAGATCCTCCTCGCACTACGAACTCTATATGGAGAGCGGCGGCACGAAATTGATGATTTCCTATTTCGTCATTTATGTCGGTGTCGTCTTCCTGATCACCTGCGCGGCCGTGCTTGCGCTGCAACAGCTCTCCGAGGCATCCGACAATACGGAGCGCTACCGGCTCCTGCGCCGGCTTGGCGCGCCAAGCAAGATGATCGACCGCGCGCTGTTTATGCAAATTCTCGCCTATTTCATGCTTCCATTGGGGCTCGCGGTCATCCATTCCGTCGTCGGCATCTATGTGGTCAACAATGCGATCGCACAGTTCGGTAATCTCAACGCCCTGCCCAACATCATCATGGCGGCGCTGCTGTTTTTAGTGATCTACGGCGGCTACTTCCTCGCCACCTTCCTCGGCAGCCGGAAAATGATCCGTTCGAGAGAACGCTGATGAGAGGCGATCCGAAAGGAGGATTCTAAAACCCATGAATCATTTCTTCATCCGTATCTTATCGCTTCTGGCCACAATCCTTGCCGTCTGCTGCATCCTCTCCGGCGTGACGGCCTGTGACAAGGATACGATCCTTCAATATTACAACAAGGTGCTCCAGGCGGCCGGGGAGCTCATCTGCACACCAGATGCCGCCCTGCAGGGCACACGAATCCCCGGGGAAGATGGTTACACTGGCTCCTATACCGCCGCATACCATGATTTCAGCGGCACGGAGATCCTCTTCGGCGGCACGGCGCTGAAACGAACGGCGGGCGATACGGTTACCGTTTCCTGCACGATGAGCGGCACGGGAGGGCATGCAAAGCTTCTTTTCCGCTCCGGTAACGATGCTCCCAAAACCCTGCTGGAGGACAGCGGCGCGTTCTCCGAAACGCTGACGCTGCCGGCCGGCAGCAACAGCATCGAGATTGCCCTCACTGGTTACTCAGGCGAATTCCAAATAACCGTTTTATAAAAATACCCTTTCCAGATCAGCTCTCCCGGATCAACCGGGGGAGCTGTTATATATCTGTCTATAAAACCAATTTCACTATTTGCAGTCCCGTGCTACGCTAATAGAGAAGGTGCAAAACAAGGGTTGCGTTCCAGTAAAAATATTTGTATGATAAAAATATAGCATCGAAATGCATATATAATCGATAAATCAGCCTCTCATGCGACCAATTGTCTGACCTCATGAAGCTCCCTAAAACGTTTTGGGGCATCAAAAGCTCATTCTCTGTATTGGATCAGGTAAGCCGTCCAAAGATTTTATGCCACGCCAAACATGGGATTTCGGCTTGCCTTTTTCGCATTCTCCTCTTCAAGACAGCCGCTGTAGCGCTCGTAGAAAAAGCCGAGCTTTCCCTTGTAATCCGCCTTCCAGGGCTTGCTTTTCCCGCAGTAATGCACAATGACCACATTTTCTTCAACCCATTCCATGTCGACATGGCGGCTCGGGCGGGTCAGGAGATTGTGATTGAGCAGATACCGGTCGTCCAGATTATAGAGCAGCGCGTCAATGGCCAGAGTACTGCCACCATACAGGCCGTTCAGGATATCCTGATCGAGCAGATAGAGCTTCTTCCGGTTTTCACGGATATAGTCAAAAACCGCCTGCACATCCTGAATCTCGCGCAGCAGGCTCAGATTCATCAGCATCACGCCCGCATTGATATACTTGCCGCCCTCCGGCATATGCAGCCGCGTGCGGTTGAGCCACTGCATCGGGCCAAACTGGTGCGACGCCGCTGCAAACAGATTCCCCTGAAAGTCTAAGCGGTACAGCTGGTCGATCGAACGGATGACCACTAGATCCGGATCCAAATACAAAACGCGGTTGACATCCCGCGGCAAAAGTTGCGCTGCAAACAAGCGGTAATACGTCTCTTTGGGAAGGCGCTCCAGAACGGGTGCATCCGCGAACATCGCGTTCGGCACCTGGACGTTCACAAATTCGCAATGCTCCATCGGCACATGCTCCTTGAGATAGCGGAAATTTTGCTCTGTCAGGGAGGAGTGCGCCACAAAAACGCGGAAATTGCGGTTTGGATTCGAGTCAAGCAGAGAGTTGAGCATAACAGTCAAAGGTTTGATATAGCCGGAATTGAGGGTTACCAATATATTCATCTTCATGAGAAAAGCCTCCCGTATCTCTTTTGATCTTAACCTTATCATAAAGGCCGTAACTTACAAAAAAGTTACGAATTCCTTGCGGAAGGCTTTTGTTTGCATGAAAAAAGGGTTACCGAAGCAAAAAAGACCGCCCGGCAGATCTGCCAGACGGCCCGTGGGTTCATTTCTACGATTGTGTTACGCTCCCTGCTCAGCCCCTTAGGCATAATAGCGCCTGCTAATGCTCCATCGCTTCAAACTGGGCTTTTTGATGGCCATAGCTAAGCTCTGTGACGGCTACGCAGTACAAAAGCACCATCAGACGCGGGCGATCAGCGATCAAAAAGGAAAACCTGCGATGGGCAATTTGCTCACCGCAGGTGTGGCCCGCCCGGAGGGATTCGAACCCCCGGCCTTCAGAATCGGAATCTGCTGCGATATCCAGCTTCGCCACGGGCGGGTATCAAATTGTATGCCCTGTTAAGGGCGAATGTTATTTTACCACGCCGCGGCGAAAAAAGCAACTATCCTCTCCAAAAATCAGAGAAAAATCAACGAAGTGAAAAAAGCCCGGAGGCAGCCCCGCCGCCTCCAGGCATCGCTTTGCGTTTATTGCCTAACAAATACAGACTTCGGCTGCCCGCAGCGCGGGCATTTCCAATCTTCCGGCAGATCTTCAAACGGCACATCTCCGTCATAGACATACCCGCAAACCGAGCAGACCCATTGAGATTCCTTTTGCTCCTGCGGCGGGGCTACCTCCGCCTTTTTTCTGTTCAGAAAATCCTGGAATGCCTTGCGGGTGGCGTCCTTCATATGCTTCTGATAGTCGTTGTAGAGCAGAGGCTCCCCGTCGCCGTTCCACGCATCCGCTACCTCGCAGGTATAAACCGTATGCGTGGAGAGATTCTTCTCCTCCAGGACGCGGCAGCGCAGGTAGGAGGCGGCGTCGAGCAATACGGGCAGGCCATCCTTGACGGCGTACTCCACATTCGCCCACTTTTCTGTCTTCCGTGCGGACTGGAATCCGAAATTTGCGATCAGGAAGGGGTCGGCATCCGCCCGCAGGACAGAGACGGTGAATTCCCCGGTCTCCCGGATGAGCTGGTTCGTCAGGGTGTTGCGCATGCTGCCAAGCATCATCAGCGGCGGCATATCGGAGGTGACCTGCATCATGGCGTCGACGATGCAGCCGCCGAAGGAATCGCCATTTTTCACCCCCACGACATACAGGCCGTAGGAAAGCTTAAACAGTGCGGTCTGATCCATTTTCCAAACGCCTCTCTTTCCTTTGGGGCAGGCTCACGCCTCCTCGAAGAGATCCTTGCCTACGCCGCACAGTGGGCAGACCCAATCCTCCGGAAGGTCTTCAAAAGCAGTGCCAGGGGCAATTCCATTGTCAGGGTCACCGACCTCCGGATCGTATTCATAACCGCAGACAGTGCAAACATATTTTTTCATGATCCATTCTCCTAGCTTTCAGTAATTTCCAGAGATTCCCTCCAGATATCCAGATTATAGCGCATAGTAAAATGATTGTCTATCTTTTTTAAAATATACATCCGCCGCGCTCCCTCGCTGCTGATTTTCGTTTTTCATGCGCGAGCATTTGCTATCAAAAACAGAGAAAACGGGAGATTTCAAAAGTACAGCATCGGTAAATTAAAAAATCGAGAAAAATGCTTGACAGGTTCACTCGCTTATGGTATGCTAGGCAGGCACTGAAAAAGGTAAGACGATGCAAATGGAGGTTTTACTATGTCAACCTATATGCCGAAGGCGGGCGACATTACCCGCAATTGGTATGTGCTTGATGCAGCCGGCAAGCCGATGGGCCGCGTAGCCGCCCAGGCCGCCATCCTGCTGCGCGGCAAGCACAAGCCGACCTTTACGCCCAACGCCGACTGCGGCGACCATGTCATCATCATCAACACGGACAAGGCCGTCCTGACGGGCAATAAGCTCCAACAAAAGATGTATTATCATCATTCCGGCTATATCGGCCACCTCAAAGAGGTCAAGTACAGCACGCTGATGAGGACGCGCTCCGATTTTGCGATGCAGCTCGCCGTCAAGGGCATGATTCCGGATACGGTGATCGGCCGCAATGCGCTGACCCGCCTGCGCGTTTACAAGGGCGCAGAGCATAAGCACGCTGCTCAGAAGCCTCAGGAATGGGCGTTTTAAGGAAGGAGGAGAAGGAATATGTACGATAGCAATCCTTATTTTTACGGCACCGGCCGCAGAAAAAAATCCGTTGCCCGCGTGCGCGTTTATCCCGGCACGGGCAAGATCACGATCAACGACAGGGATATTGATGAGTATTTCGGCCTTGAAACCCTGAAGCTCATCGTCCGCCAGCCTCTCGCGCTGACGGGTACGACCGAGAAATTCGATATTGTCTGCCGCGTTAACGGCGGCGGCGTGACCGGCCAGGCCGGCGCAATCCGTCATGGCCTCTCCCGTGCTCTGCTTCAGTATGACGAGGCGCTCCGCCCCGCGTTGAAGAAGGCCGGCTTCCTCACCCGCGACCCGAGGATGAAGGAAAGGAAGAAATACGGCCTCAAAGGCGCACGCCGTGCACCGCAGTTCTCAAAGAGATAACCGGTTCCTCTTTCTGTTTACGCAGGATATCAACGACAAACTGCCCTTTGGATCTTTGTCCAGAGGGTGGTTTTTTATGTACGACGTTTCATGAAATAAATGCAGCCTGAATCTCACTTGTTCCGTACTATCTTTTTGCACGCCAGCAGGCCGAGGAGCAGCAGGATGGGAAATCCGATCGCTGCGAGCAGGCCGGCCTTGAGGTTCCCCTGCGCCGCGTCCGAAACAAAGCCGACCAGAGACGGCCCGGCGGAGCAGCCCAAATCCCCCGCCAGCGCAAGCAGAGCGAACATGGCGGTTCCGCCCTTCGGGCTGGCAGCGCAGGCTAGGCTAAAGGCCCCCGGCCACAAAATCCCCACGGACAGGCCGCACAATCCACAGCCAACCAGGGAAAGCAGCGGGTGTGGTGACAAGGACGCGAGCAGGTAACTCACGATACAGAGAATACCACTCCCCATCATAAACGCGGCTAAATTGATTCTCTCACTGAATTTTGCATAAAACACGCGGGTAACCCCCATTAGAATGGAAAACATGCATGGGCCAGCCAAATCTCCGACACTTTTGGAGATCTGCAGCCCGGATTCTGCAAAGGCGGATGCCCACTGGCTCATCGCCTGCTCGGACGCACCCGCGCATACCATCAGCAGGGCAAACGCCCAGAAAACACCGCTGGAAAAGAGCTTGCGGGCCGGCATCGCCTCCTCCGCCTCGTGCAGGGTGGCAATCGGAACCTGTGAATAATAAAAGGCGTTGAAAAACGGAAGCGCCGCCCAGACCAGGCTGAGAACCCGCCAATTTGCAATGCCAAAAATCGAGAAAAACAGCGTCGATGTCAGGATTACCAGCACACAGCCCCAGCAATAAAAGGAATGCAGCAGGCTCATCGCCGCCGATTTCTTTTCCGTTGGGCAGGCCTCTACAATCGGGCTGACCAGCACCTCGATCAGCCCGCCGCCAACCGCATATAGCCCGACGGCAAGTAAGAGCCCCCAGTACGGATCTGGAAACAGATCCGGAAAAATCCCCAGCCCGGCGAGTCCCCCAGCAGCGCAGATATGGGCCGCCACAATAGAAATCCGGTATCCGATTTTATCGACCCATTTGGTGCTGAGCAGATCCACGACGAGCTGGATACCGAAGTTGACCGTAACGAGCGACGTAATCCGCTCCAGCGAAATTTGGTAAGTACTCTGGAAGGTCAGAAAAAGCAACGGTACAAAGGTATTGACGATTGCCTGCGTGATATAACCGAGATAGCTGGCATAGAGCGTGTGGTTATAGCTGCGTCGTATGGTTTGCATCCTGTCGTTTTCTCCTGACTGCGTTTCTTTTATTCAACGTACAAGTCCTGTACGCCGTCAACCGCGCGGATACTCTCCACGATCAGGTCGAGCTCATGGAGGTTATGGGTGTAAACCAGAATCTTGAGCACCGGCGCCTTTTTACGCTTCCCTTCCTCGCCGTCCACATTAAGCAGCTCCATGGAAGCCAGATCCCCGCCGCAGCGCCGGATCACCTTTCCCACGCGAGAAGCTTGCACCCCGACGTCCTCTACCTCAACGTAAAGATTTCTTCCTGCGTTTCCGCGCGCGGAAACCCGCTTGAGCAGGTTGAGTGTAATATAGATAACCAGCGTTGCAATCAGAGCGCCCACATAAAATCCGGAGCCTACTGCGATGCCGACACAGGAAACCGCCCACAGGCTCGCGGCAGTCGTTAGGCCCTTGACGCTGAATCCCTCACGCAGAATGGTACCCGCGCCGAGGAAGCCAATGCCGCTGATGACCTGCGCGCTCATACGCGTGGGGTCGATATCTATCATGCCTTCATACTGCTGGGAAAGAAAGCTTGACGTGATCATCACCAGCGCCGATCCGACCGCCACGAGGATATGCGTCCGGAATCCGGCGGGGCGGTGAGAATGCTCCCGCTCATAGCCGATAAAACCGCCGCATATAGCGGCAAGAACCAGCCGGAAAGCGGAATCCAGCGTCAGCCGCAGAAGATCATTCTGCCATAATGTAAGAAAAAAATCTTTCATCAGAAACCTCCATCTTTTTCCTTTCTACGGGCGCATGGTTTTTGCCGGAAAAACTTGCATTCGACAGAATTTTGCGTACAATAGATAGGGAAAGCTATACTGCATGAATCGTGAAAAGGAGCTGTCTATGAAAAAACTGCGGATCATTTCCCTGCTATGTATCCTATGCCTGTGTCTGACCGCCTGCACCGCGCAGCAGCCGGGACAGGAGGATACCACACAATCCAATACGGTACGTATTACCATTCCGGAGGGCTCCACCGCTGCGGACATTGGCGCGCTGATGGAACAGAACGGATTGTTTACACGCGCCGAATTTCTCACGCAGATCAACCGCGGTTCCTACGACAGCGCGCTCGTGCAGGAAATTGGCGAATGGGAAAACAGAGCGTTCCTTCTGGAAGGCTATCTGTTTCCCGATACGTATGAATTTTATAAGAACGATACGCCAGAACGCGTCATTGAGAAGATGCTGAATAATCTGGAGACAAAAATAACAGATGCGTATAAAACCCGCGCCAAGGAAATCGGTATGAGTATCGACGACGTCCTCACGCTCGCCTCCATCATTCAGGCAGAGGCCGGAGACCCCAAGCAGATGAAGACAGTCTCCTCTGTCTTGCACAATCGTCTAAAGAGCAAAAGCCATCCAAAATTGGAATGCGATGTGACGATTTTTTATCTGGAGCAGGACGTTCAGCCCTATCTGACGGAAGATAAAGATCGCTTTAACAGCTATTATAATACTTATAAATGCACAGGCCTTCCGGAAGGCCCCATTTGCAATCCAGGGATGGACGCGATCGAAGCAGCTCTCTATCCGGAGCAGACAGAATATTTCTACTTTGCCACAGACAAAGCGGGCAAGTACTACTATGCCAAAACGCTTGAGGAGCATAATCAGAATTGGGCCGCTATCAAGAAGGTGAACGCTTCTCTTGAAACGTCCGCACAAACCAACGCATAAGCCTATTTAAAGAATAGTGTAAGCCAGATCGCCCCAAAACGCAATCCCCAAATAGCGAAAAAATCAGCCGGCGCGTCAGAGCGTGCCGGCTGACCGATTGTCCGCTTAGAATTGATATTCCTGATTGAAGGTAAGCGTTGCGTTGACCGTCGTATCTCCGACAAGCGGCGCACTCGCCTGAATGACAGCGTGGCTGATGATCCGATAATGCGCTGAGCGCATCTTCTGGCTCTGCTTGTCAACCGTGCAGGTGATTGTCGTACCCGAATACGTCTGATCGAGATCATGCACTGTGATCAGCCAGCTCAGGTCCTTTATCTGCTCCTCGATCTCGCTGGTCTTGAGAATATCAACCACCTGCCCGTGCCTCGTCTGGAGCGGTTTTTTCGCCTGCTCATAGGAGATGTGCTCATCCTTCAAACGGATCGTGATCAGATATGCGCCGTTCTTCTCCACACAGGATGCGGAAGATACCGCGTCGGCAGACAGGCGGCTTGCCCACGACTGATTTTCCACCGGAAAGACTGCGTTATGGCTTGCGCCCTTTTTGACCGTAATCGGATCCGGATTCAGCGTGTTCTTCAATGCCTTTTGCACCTGGTTTGCAATCCCTGCAATCGCGCTGTCTCCCTGAACTTGAAAGGAGATCTTCTCTGTTTTCGTCAGCCCCGGCTTTTCCGTTTTGACCTTGTTGGCCGCCGCGTTGAAATAGGCGACGATCTCTGCCGTGGTGGAAGGCTTTTGATTCTGCTTGGGTGGCTTCGTTGTGGCGGACCCCGGCTTTACGGTCTCCACCGGCCGATGATTGGGGGATGCGGCGGAGGTGGCCTCAGAGCCGGTATCAAAAGCGTGAGAGGCGCTCTCCTGTGTATCGTCTACGGGCAGCGTATCACCGGTTTGTTCCGCCACATTCTGCGAAGGCACGCTGCCGTTCGTGATGTCGGCTGCTCCCGGTCCCTGACATGCCGCCAAAGAGATCAGAAGGCAGCAGGCCATCATAAACGCTGAGATTTTTTTCATGGTTGTTTTCATTTGATTGTCTCCTTGCTCCGTCCTCCAGGCGAAAATAAGATAAAGCAGGCAAAACCTGCCTGGCTGCTCCCCCCAAAAAACTACAACCTCTGCAAAGGTTCGTTTTTATTATAATTCTTTTACTGTGCGCTATTTATCCCGGTGCGGTTTTACCTTTAATTTTTAATCAAGAATTTATATCATTCTCGATAGAAAAATAAACATTCTGTTTATGAATTGCCGTCCCCTAAACTTTAAAATAGAGATTGCACTCTTTTCAGCAACCGTGTATAATCTTTTTAAATACTTGGATAGACCGGGATATCCGCAGGTTGCGCCGTGCTTTCGGAGCAACCGGAATGAGAGAGAACGTGCACCTGCAAAAATGTTAGGCCGTTTTTGCGACAAGGAGGTTTTTTTATTTTGGCCGATACTTATGATATCTGGGGGAATCTGAACCCCGACGCTCCCTGGGCGGAAATGCTCCGCGAGGACACGCAGCTTCCGCTGTGGGCCGGGGAGGTACCCGGCTTTGAAGAAGCCATCGGGCAGCGCAAGCCATCCATCACCTTTTTCCCCGCTCCCGGTGAGGGGAAACGAGGTTGCGTCATTGTGATGGCCGGTGGCTCCTATACAAGCAAGGCTGTGCATGAAGGCAAAGTCGTTGCGCAGAAGATCAATCAGGCGGGTGTGCACGCCGCAGTGCTTGACTACCGCGTCGTCCCCTATTCCCGCGACGTCATCTTGCTCGACGCCAAACGTGCGGTGCGCTATCTGCGCTACCATGCTGAGGAGATGGGTATCCTGGCGGATAAGATCGGCGTGCTTGGCTTTTCTGCGGGCGGCAACCTCGCATTCATCTCCTGCGCCTATGCGGATGATGGCAACCCAGGCGCTTCTGATCCCGTCGAGCGCGTGTCCTCCAGGCCAGACGCACTGCTGCTGGGCTATGCCGCCGTCATGTTTCAAGAGGAATACGAAGAGGACGATGAATTTAATCTCGTCGCCTATTTCGACGTTGTGCTGGAAAAAGAGATGCAGTTCCCCCCAACCTTTCTCTGGCAATCGATGCGCGACGGCCTGATCAATTACAATACCGCCCTGACGCTATGTGATACGCTGGCAAAGCGCAATGTGCCGGTGGAAATGCACCTGTTCCCCTATGGAGATCACGGGCAGGGCCTCGCCGCCCCGGAAAATGGGGACGGATATCATCCGCTCACGGTACGCTGGAGCCGCCTGATGAACGAATGGCTGCTCTTTTACGGGTTTTCGGGCAGTAAAGGAATGGAAGGAGACTAAGATGAAACATCAGGATCTGATCAGCAAGATGACGCTGGAGGAAAAGGCAAGCCTTTGCTCCGGCAAGGATTTCTGGCATTTGAAGGGGCTTGAAAACTTCAACATCCCGGAGATTATGGTCTGCGACGGCCCGCACGGCCTGCGCAAGCAGTCCGGCAGCCAGGACAACCTCGGCATCAACGGCAGCGAGCCCGCCACCTGCTTCCCAACGGCTGCCACGACCGCCTGCTCCTGGAACCCGGAGCTGCTGCATGAAATGGGCGGCGCGATTGCGCAGGAGGCCCTTGCGGAGGGCGTGAGCGTGGTGCTCGGCCCCGGTGTCAATATCAAGCGCTCCCCCCTGTGCGGGCGCAATTTCGAATATTTCTCTGAGGATCCGCTGCTCGCAGGAGAGATGGGCGCAGCCTTTATCAACGGCGTGCAGGAAAAGGGCGTGGGCACCTCGCTCAAGCATTTTGCGTGCAACAATCAGGAAACGCGCCGCATGAAGGTCGATTCTGTTGTGGACGAACGCGCGCTGCGCGAAATCTATCTCGCCCCGTTTGAAATAGCCGTCAAAAAGGCCCAACCGTGGACGGTCATGAGCGCATACAACCAGATCAACGGCTCCTTCTGCTCCGAAAACGAATGGCTGCTGACCGACGTGCTGCGCAAGGACTGGGGCTTCAAGGGCCTCGTCGTCACAGACTGGGGCGCTAACAATGAGCGCGTCCC
>DCJV01000145.1:15761-17406 GCA_002320555.1 Ruminococcaceae bacterium UBA1691
CGCTGAGCAGACAAAAGCCTATTCCTACACCTGCGACCATCAGGCGAACCACCGCCTCGCGCGGAAAATTGCGGGCGAATCCATGGTCCTGCTGAAAAACGAAGAAGATCTCCTGCCGCTCAAGGCCGGTCAAACTGTGGCTGTCATTGGCGAAATGGCCCGCTCTCCCCGCTATCAGGGTGCGGGCAGCTCCTTGATCAACCCCACACAGCTCGATTCCGCCTTTGACTGCCTGCTCGACGCGGGCGTCAGCGTACTGTATGCACCGGGCTACAACAAGGCGACTGATCAGCCCGACGAAGGTCTCATCCAGGATGCCTGCCGCACGGCAAAGAAGGCCGACGTGGTGCTGCTGTTCATCGGCCTGACAGAAAGCTACGAGGCTGAGGGTTACGACAGGCTTCATATGCGCCTGCCTGCGAGCCACAACGCGCTCGTAGAGGCGGTCTGTCAAGCGAATGAAAACGTCGCGGTCGTCCTCTCCGGCGGAGCGCCGGTGGAGATTCCCTGGCTCATGAAGGTCAAGGCGCTGCTCAATGGCTATCTCGGCGGACAGGCGGGCGGCGGCGCGATCGCGGACATCGTCACCGGCAAGGTCAATCCCAGCGGCAAGCTGGCGGAAACCTATCCGATGAGCCTTCAGGATAATCCAACTGCCGAATATTTCCCTGGTTCCCCGGTTACGACGGAGTACCGCGAGAGCATTTTTGTGGGCTACCGCTATTATGATAAGGTTGAGAAGGAGGTCCGGTTCCCCTTCGGATTCGGCCTCTCCTACACGCAGTTCTCGTATTCCAACCTTCGCCTGAGCAAAGAAGCCATTCAGCAGGGAGAGGAGCTGAAGGTCTCCTTCTGCGTGAAGAATACCGGCAAGGTTGACGGCGCAGAAATTGCGCAGGTCTATGTCGCCGCTCCCGAAAGCAACCTATTCAAAGCGCCCAAGGAGCTCAGAGGGTTTGCAAAGGTCTATCTGAAGGCTGGCGAGCAGCAGACGGTCACCGTCACGCTGACAGAGCGTGCGTTCGCCTATTATAACGTCAATCTTCACGACTGGCATGTGGAGAGCGGCTCCTACAAAATCCTCGTCGGCGCTTCCAGCCGCGACATCCGTCTGGAAAGCGCGGTCGATGTAACGAGCGCGGCGCCGGAGGTCTTGGTCCCGGATTATCGCCAGACCGCGCCGGCCTATTACGGCGGTGCCATCCAGGAGATTCCGGACGAGCAGTTCGAGGTCCTGATCGGCCGCCCCCTGCCCCCCGCACAGCGCAAAAAGGGCGAACCGCTCGACCTCAACTGCAATCTGGAGGACGCAAAGGATACGCCGTGGGGCGCAAGGCTCAACAAGATTGTCAACGCCGTCACCCTCAAGATGGCCAACGGCAACGAGGAAACATCGCAGATGCTCTCCTCCCTGGCGCTTCAGATGCCCATCCGCGGCTTCGTCGGCATGAGCGCGAGCATGTTTACGGAGGATATGGCCCAGGGCCTGCTGATGATCCTCAACGGCCAGAATGCCCCGACCGGGTGGAAGAAGATCATCGTCGGCTTTATTCGTGCGCTGACGCACCTCAAATCCTTCCTGAATTCCATCTAAATAATTGAATATTGTTATCATCGGTGAACAGGGGCAACAACGGTTTTGGGG
>DCJV01000145.1:17481-18037 GCA_002320555.1 Ruminococcaceae bacterium UBA1691
AAAATGAAAAAAGGAAACCTTTCTTATCTCGCCCAAGCGGGCATGATCGCCGCCATCTATGCGGCGCTGACGTACCTCGCCATGGTCTTCAACCTCGCTTATGGGAGCATCCAGTTCCGCTTTTCCGAGGCGCTGACCATCCTGCCCATCTTCACGCCCGCCGCGGTCCCGGGCCTTGCGATCGGCTGCCTGATCGGCAATCTCGCAAGCCCCTATCCACTGGACCTGATCTTCGGGACGGCCGCTTCCCTGATCGCCGCACTGCTTACGCGTGCAGTACGCAATGTGCGGATCAAAAAGATCCCCGTGCTTGCGCCCTTGCCGCCCGTGCTTGTAAACGCGGTGATTGTCGGGCTGCAGATTACGCTTTTCACACCTGGCGAGACCGCCTCCTTAACGGGTTTCCTGATTGCCGCCGTGCAGGTAGGCCTCGGCCAGCTTGCCGTATGCTACCTGCTGGGCCTGCCGCTGGGAATCGCGCTGGAGAAAAGCGGCGCGGCCAAAGCAATATTTCCCCCTTCCGCGAAAACAAAAAGCTGAATGCGCCACAGCGCTT
>DCJV01000145.1:18081-27727 GCA_002320555.1 Ruminococcaceae bacterium UBA1691
GCCGGTGACGCAGGATGGTTTTTATAAATAAAAACGGCTGCGCGGAAATGCGCAGCCAAACTTGATGAATCATTTTTAGCGGATTGCGTCCTTGCCGCCCATATACATCCGCAGCGGCTCCGGAATGGCAACCGAGCCGTCCGCCTGCAGGTTGTTCTCCAGGAAGGCGATCAGCATGCGGGGAGGGGCGACCACGGTATTGTTGAGCGTATGCGGGAAATAATTCCCCTTCTCCTTGTTGCGCACGCGGATGCCGAGCCTGCGCGCCTGCGCGTCGCCGAGGTTGGAGCAGCTGCCCACCTCAAAATATTTCTGCTGACGGGGTGACCAAGCCTCCACGTCGATGCTCTTGACCTTCAAATCGGCGAGGTCGCCGGAGCAGCATTCCAACGAGCGCACAGGGATATCTAAGCTGCGGAAGAATTCAATGGTATAGTGATACAGCTTTTCAAACCACTCCTTGCTCTCCTCCGGCTTACACACAACCACCATTTCCTGCTTTTCAAACTGATGGATGCGGTAAACCCCGCGCTCCTCAATGCCGTGCGCGCCGACCTCCTTGCGGAAGCACGGCGAATAGCTCGTCAGCGTCTGCGGCAGATCCTTTTCCTCCAGCAGCGTATCGATGAATTTGCCGATCATCGAATGCTCACTCGTGCCGATCAGGTAGAGATCCTCCCCTTCGATCTTGTACATCATGTTCTCCATCTCGGCAAAGCTCATCACGCCGTCCACGACGTTGCCGCGGATCATAAAGGGCGGCACATAATAGGTGAAACCCTTGTCGATCATGAAATCCCTTGCATAGGAAAGGATGGCGGAATGCAGGCGGGCGATATCTCCCCGCAGGTAATAAAAGCCGTTGCCGCTCGTTTTGCGCGCGCTGTCCAGATCGATGCCGCCAAAGCGCTCCATGATCTCCACATGATAGGGCACCTCATATTCCGGCACGCGGGGCTCTCCAAATCGCTCGAGCTCCACGTTTTCGCTGTCGTCCTTTCCGATCGGGACAGTCGGGTCGATGATATTCGGGATGACCAGCATACGCTCGCGGATTTGTGCAGAGAGCGCATTTATCTCCGCGTCGAGGCCGTTCATTTCCTCCGCCATATCGGATACGCTCTTTTTGGCCTGCTCTGCCTCTTCCCTTTGGCCCTTCGCCATGAAAGCCCCGATCTGCTTACTGATGGCATTGCGCTGACTGCGAAGATATTCGCAGCGCGTGCGCGCGGCGCGGCATTTTTCATCGAGCTTGATCACCTCGTCGACCAGCGCAACCTTCTCATCCTGAAATTTCTTCCGGATATTCTCCTTAACGACATCCGGATTTGCCCGTAAGAATTTGATGTCTAACATATTGATCTCCTTTCTCGATCGTGCCGGAGTCCTCTTCGGCAAAATAAAAAGCCTCCGCCCCACTTATGGGACGGAAGCTGATTTCCGCGGTGCCACCCATTTTGCCGGAACTCCGGCCTCTTTTGCCGCGCTGTAACGGGCGCGCCCCTCCAGCTCCTCGCCGGCAGCTCCGAAAGTGGAAAGGCTTGCGTCTTTGCCGATTCCCACCATCCATCGGCTCTCTAAAAAAGACTGGTCAAACCGCAGCTTTCATCTTCGCTGATTTTTTAATAGTATATCCGACTTTTTCCGTTTTGACAAGAGGATATTTCCACATCCCTGTTCTGTTTTGCAATATTTTAATTAAATATAAACAAAAGATAAATTTAAATAGTAATATATTGACTTTATCTCTGATTTCTATTAGTTTTGAACTGATATATTTGTGGGTGAAATGGAGTATTTCGGAATCGGGGCCCACATGAGAGAGAAGGGAGTTTCTAAGCATGAAACAAAGCAAACGTTTTTTAGCAATTTTACTGGCTCTTGCGATGACTATTGCAATGACTGCCTGCACATCGGACAAAACGGATGATACAAGCACGGACCCATCCGTCAACCAGCCGGCAAACGAGGAATCTTTCCCCTCCGGAGAAACCGGCGAAAGCGGTGTGCCGGAGTCCGGCACGCAAGAGAACACGCAGGCTGTTTCCGAATCCGGGGAAACATCCGTGATGTCAGATCCACATCAACCCTCTAAAGAGAAAACGACTGCGCCGAAAGCCGACAATAATGATCCGACGAAGATGACGAAGGCGGAACTCGTCAATTATTATAATACGGCGGCGAATGACGCGAAGGCGAATGCAAAGAGCATTACCAAAACACAGAGTCAGGCGAGTTTGGCTAAGGCGCCGGAAATCAGCAATGGATTCCTTCAGAGTGCTGCGAATACGCTGATGAAGGCCTTCCTCTCTGATTCTCCAAAGTCTGTAAATGAAACCTACTCTTCGGCCGCTGAGAAAAAAGAGAATTTCTATGTGGCCGGGCAGAGTTATTCCAGCAAGCTAACTGCATCTGATGTAACCTCAACCACCTGTAAAAAGAGCGGCAGCAACTATATCGTTACACTCAAGGTAAGGGGGAGCAGCGTTTCTAAAGCCTTCTCCACGGTTACTAAGAGCCAGATCACGGATGCCGTGAAGGGAATGATCAAGTTTAACAGCATTGATATTTCCTACGCTACCTCTACGATTCAGGCTACGATCGGATCCAATGGCAGGCTTCAGAAGGTCTATTATGATATGCCGAGCGTTACCATGAATTTTAACGTAAAATTAGGAGGCGGGATTCAAGCTTCTCTTGCCATCCGATTGGGCGACTGGTTCACCATCAACTGGTAAAAGCAGCAGAATTTTTTAAACAACGAACGGAGCGTTCTGCAGGATATGCAAAACGCTCCATTTTTATATTATACAGAGTATATAAATAATATACCGTTTCAAAATAACTTCAATGCATTCTTTACAATATCCAGACGGACTGTTATAATAAAATTCGTTATTATGCATACCGCATCAAACAGCTCTCGGGTTGCTTTTTGAATCAATCGTGAAGGAGCGCACATGCATGAAGGAAACCAAAGAACGCGCAGCGATTCCCACCCCTGTGCCTGGCAGGCCGAAGCTTACTAAAAAGCAGAATTTTTTGCAGGCTGTCAAATTCACGCTGTTTTCCATAAGCGCTGGAGCCATTCAGATCATCAGCTCCACCATCTGCAAAGAGGGATTTCATTGGCCGCCGATGGGCTGTTATATCACGGGCCTGGTCCTGTCTGTGTTATGGAATTTCACCTTCAACCGGAAATTCACCTTTAAGTCCGCCAACAATGTCCCCCTTGCCATGCTCAAGGTCGCGGGGTACTACGCCGTGTTTTCCCCACTGTCCACCTGGTGGGTAGGCGCGCTGACCAGAATCGGCTGGAATTACTATCTGGTGCAAATCGGCACGATGCTGATTAATTTTGTGACGGAATTCCTCTTTGACCGCTTTGTTGTTTTCGGCAAATCGATTAATACCAACGCTCTTGGCAAAAAAGAACAGCAAAAGCTCTTGGAGGAAAGTAAAAATAGGTGATTAGGAGGAGAACATAAGACATATGAAAAAGCTGATGAATCGTTCGCTTGCCGCATGTTTAGCGCTTTTGCTCCTTTTGGAACTTGCAGGCTGCGGCACGGGAATAAAATCCGCCGACTTTATCACAGAAAAAAATCTGATGGAAAACGCTTCGATGAAAGACGATGGGGCCAACAATCTCTCCAATGGCAAATGGAGCGGCTCTAAAAACAGCTATTTGGAGATTTCCTTTCCACAGGAGGTAACGCTCAATACGGTCGTCCTGCGGGAAAAGGGTTCCCATATCCGCGCATTTCAAATCCAGACTCCAAGTGGAGACGGCTATAAAACCATTTATCAGAACGATAAGGTAGATGCTTACCGCTACTGCGCATTCCCGGAGGTAACAACATCTTCGTTGCGTATCGTTGTAACGGACGGCGCCGATTTTACCTTGGAGGGCATCGAAGCCTACCGGATTACAGGCAGTAAGCCGGATCATTTCCGCGTCACCTCCTATGTCGTGACCGACAGTATCTATGACCGCGCCGCTATAAGCGAGAAGCATTTCGGCGTGATTACGGACGTAATCCTGTTCGGCAGCCTTTCCTTTGACAAGGATGGGAATCTTTCCTTCCAGGACAAAGAGATCGGCGGGAAGCAGATCGGCGGACAGCAGGTCTTTGAAACGGCGCTCCGGAATGTACGTGAGGCGGTCGGTGAACGGGATGTCCACCTCTATGTCAATCTACTCGGCCCTGACGCCCCATCAGAAATTGAGGACTGGAACGAATCGATGTATGCCAAGGCCGACCTGCACAAATCGGCTATGACGGGAGACAACGGCAAAAAGCTGATCCGCTCGATCACAGAGCTCCTCGAGAAATATGGCTTAGATGGCGTCTTTTTTGATTGGGAATATCCGCTGCGCAAAAAAGACTGGGAGGTTTTCGACCAGTTTATCCTCTCGCTCGACGGGGCGCTCGGCGAAAAGAAGCTTGGCATCGCCGTGCAGAGCTGGGCGCTCAAAGCCTCCAAGGAGGCTATTGAAAAAATCGACCTGGCGGAGGTGATGACCTACGATATGTTTGATGAGGATGGTTACCATGCGCCCTTCTATCCCTGCGCGGTAACGGAAATCAACGCCCTATTGAAAAAGGGCTTCCAAAAAGAACAACTTGACTTTGGCGTTCCCTTTTATGCGCGGCCCACGGATCGGGCAGCCCAGTGGTTCGATTATCAAACAGAGGCGGAGAAACTCGGCTGGTCCGGCAACGTGGCAACCGGTCCCCAGCAGGTGACAGAATGGCAGGGCGGTACGCCCGTTCAAGTCACCGCCACCTCGCCCCGCTACTACAATGGCTGTCAAATGATCTATGATAAAACCGCCTACGCGATGGATTTCGGTCTGGGCGGGATGATGGTTTGGAATTATGCGGGGGACCTACCTTATGAAAATCCGCTTTCCCTGTTCCGTGCCATGGAGACGGCAATCAGCCAGCGATCATAGGAAAAAAGAAAGTTTGGACTAACAAAGCAACGCGGGCACTGTATGGCCCGCGTTGCTTTGTTACGCCGTGTTTTTCTGCTGCCCGTTTCATAAGATCATCGTCAAGCCCTCCTGCTGCATGGAGGGCCACATTTTTAGCTGAGACAGCTTTTCCGAGTCAGGTAGCCGATTCCGTCTGCTGGGGTTGTGAGGCGCCTGTGCTTTCAGCCCCGCTGACCGCCTGGGCTGTGCCGCTCTCCTTCGTATGCTTTTCATCCACAGCCTTTTCGCACCGTTTGAGCGTCCCGCCTTTTTCATCCACTTCAAAGGAATTCTCCCGCTCCTGCAGAAGCTTCTCAAAGTCTTCTCCCTTCATGCTCTGCAGCACGTCTGTACGGTACTGGGTGAAATAGCTTCCTTCATCACCCAAAGCGTCCATCTTCTGTACCACATAAAGGAAGGTGGAGAGGGTAATCACCTTCACATCCCCGTTCTTCATCGCCGCAACCTGCTCATAAAAGCCCTCCGGATAATCCGTATTTTGGCCGTCGATCACAGAGGCGGCAAGCTCACCCCCGGCGGCACTTTTTTGAGCTTCCAAATATTTGGTATTGACCTCCTCGATTGAGGTGCCATTGCGGATATTATCCGCCATTGTATTAAATTGCTGCTTAATTTCAGCAACGCGCTCATCACTGAGCGCCACCGGCTCTCCCACATCATTTGTGTCAGTCAGATAGCCGTTGATCGATTTAAAGACGACGAAGTGTGAGGAAAAATAAGCTTTCAGCTCTTCATCCGCTACCGGCTGCAGGCCGTCGGCCCCATAATAAGCGTCCAGTAACAGCTTCCGGCGCTCTTCATTTTCCCGCACCTTCATCAGCGCCTGCTTGCTGATCCCCAAACTCGTATAATACGAGCTAAAAAACTTCCACTGCTGATTGACCCAGGCGGATGCAGAGGCTTCCTGCTTTGTCTGCAAGGAAAGAGAAAGCTCTGCTGCCAGCGTGTTGACCGCTACATATTCCTTGCAAAGATTGACCGCATTCTCCCGTGCGTCGCCCGGATAGGTCTTGGGGGAGCGCTTTACAAGATCATAGTAGTAGGTATAAATTTCGCTGCTGATCTGCGCGCCGCCGATGGAAAGCGCCGTTCTGGGGCCGCCGCAGGCGGTCAGAAGCGTAATAAACAGCGTCAGCGCCGTCACAGCGCACAGGATTCGTTTCATAGCTACCTCCATTTTCACCGGCCGAGCCGGCCAGTACCAGATCCGTTCAAAAACAATATCCCCGCAGGGCTTGTCCATTGGCTTTGATTATACATCATCACCGGGAAAAAGTCCATAAACTCGGTCCCCTCCTCTTTAAAAAGAAGATGGACTATGTTAGAATAATGGTATTCTAATAGGATAAATGAGGTATTATTATGCAATTCGAATTCTCTGACCGAATTTCCGTCCTCCAGCCCTCCGCGATCCGTGAAATTCTGAAGGCGACCTCCCAGCCCGGCGTCATTCCCTTTGCTGCCGGCAATCCTGCTCCGGAAGCCTTTCCCGCAGATGAGGTGCGCGAGATTACGGCAAAGCTGCTCTCCGAGCGTCCGATCGATTGCCTGCAATACGGCGTAACGGAGGGCTATTCGCCGCTTCGGGAGCGTATTGCTGCGTATATGAAAACAAAACACAAGATCGGCCGGGAGTTCGACAGCCTGATCATCACCTCCGGCGCACAGCAGGTGATGGATCTTGCGACAAAGGCGTTGTGCAATGAGGGAGACGTCGTCATTTGCGAAGCGCCCTCCTTTATTGGCTCGCTCAACTGCTTCCGCTCCTATAACGCGCATCTGCGCGGCATCCCCGTGCAGGCGGACGGCATGGATGTGGACGAGCTTGAACGAGCGCTCAAAGAGGAGAAAAACGTCCGGTTTATCTATACGATCCCAAATTTTCAGAATCCGGCAGGCGTCACGATGTCGCTTGCAAAGCGCAGGCGGGTCTATGAGCTCGCCAAGCAATACGGCGTGTTAATCATTGAAGATAACCCTTATGGCGACCTGCGCGTTGCAGGCGAACCTGTCCCGGCGATTAAAAGCTTCGATGAGGACGGCATCGTCATCTATGCGGGCTCCTTCTCCAAGATTCTCTCCCCTGGTATGCGCGTTGGTTACGCGATCGCACCTGCGCCGCTGATCGCCAAGATGACCGTCGGCAAGCAGGCGGCGGACGTCCATACGCCAATGCTCTGCCAGTTGATCGTAGACGAATGGATGGCGCATTATGATATGGAGGCGCACATTCAGAAGATTTGCGGCATTTATCGCAAAAAGCTCAATCTGATGTGTGATCTGATCGATAGTGAGCTTGGCGACTTCGTCACCTACAACCGGCCGGAGGGCGGCCTGTTCATCTGGTGCGCCTTGCCCGAAAGCGTTGACATGGCAAGATTCTGCCAGGTAGCGGTGGACAACAAGGTCGCCGTCGTCCCCGGCTCTGCCTTTATGACGCATGAGAGCGATAAAACCCAATGCTACCGTTTGAATTTCTCCACGCCCACGGACGAGGCGATCGTCAAGGGCATGCAGATTTTGGGCCAGATCAAAAAACAATTTTAAGTTTAGAAAGTGGTGACGAAACGTATGGAACAACAACCTGAACGCAGAAAACGAATCCTGAGTGCGATCCAGCCCAGCGGCATCCCAACGCTCGGCAATTATCTGGGGGCCCTGAAAAACTGGGTTTCCATGTCAGAGGAATACGACTGCGCCTACGCAGTCGCGGATCTGCATGCGATCACGGTCCGGCAGAATCCGGCGGACCTGCGCCACCGCACGCTCGAATTATACGCCCTGCTGCTCGCCATCGGCCTGGATCCGGAGAAAAATCTCGTCTTTATCCAGAGCCAGGTGCCAACTCATGCGCAGCTTGCCTGGGTGCTCAACTGCTATACCCAGTTCGGCGAGATGTCGCGCATGACGCAGTTTAAGGATAAATCCGCACAGCATGCGGACAATGTCAACGTTGGCCTTTTCGCTTATCCGGTCCTCATGGCGGCGGATATTCTGCTCTATCAGGCGGATTTTGTCCCTGTCGGCGCAGACCAAAAGCAGCATCTGGAGATCACCCGCGATATCGCGGGCCGCTTCAACGGCATTTACGGCAATGTGTTTACGATTCCCGAGCCCTATATCGGCAAGGAGGGCGCGCGTGTGATGTCCCTGCAGGAGCCGGAGAAGAAGATGAGCAAATCCGATCCGAATGTTAACGGCTTTATCTCCATGCTCGACACGCCGGACGTTATCCTGCGGAAATGCAAGCGCGCCGTTACGGATTCCGAGGCCCGCGTGGCTTATGAAGAGGGGCGCGGCGGGATCAACAACCTCATGGGGATTTACAGCTGCTGCACCGGCAAGCCAATGGCGCAGATTGAGGCGGAATTTGAGGGCAAGGGCTATGGCGATTTTAAAATCGCGGTCGCTGAAGCGGTCATTGAAGAGCTGCGGCCCGTTCAGGAGCGTTTCCATGAATATATGGGCAATCTCGACTATATCCGCAGCTGTGCGGCAAAGGGTGCAGAAGCCGCGCAGCGCATCTCTCAGCGCACGCTGGATAAGGTGATGAAAAAGGTCGGCTTTGTGCTGTAAGCTCCTGGCAGATGCTGTTTTAGGGCTGTTCAGCGATGCTCTGTAAAACGCTAATCGGGGATAGACTTTTCGGCAAGGGCCCATTGGAATCACGGAAGCCTTGCTTCTGGTATAATGCGCAGGCTCTTGTCCCATCATTTTATGTGCCTGTTCTGCAGATGCAAACTAGGAGGTAGTGACGATAGCTGATTTGAATTCATGGTTTCTGTACTTGGCGTGCGCTGTGCTGGGATACCTGCTGGGCAACGTCCAGTTTGCGGTAATTATTAGCCGCCTGAAATACAAAGACGACGTGCGAAATCACGGCAGCGGCAATGCAGGCAGCACCAATATGCTGCGCGTATTCGGCCTGAGCTCCGGTCTGATCACATTCATGGGGGATCTGCTGAAAGGAATTCTTGGGGTGCTGATTGGCCGCTGGATTGCGGGCGAGGTTGGAGGTTACGTCTGTGCGCTGTTTGTGGTGTTGGGCCACGATTTTCCCGTATTCTTAAGGTTTAAGGGGGGCAAGGGCGTTGCGGCGTCGCTTGGCGTGGTTTGGATGATTCGCCCGCTTTATGGGTTGGCCGTCACGCTTGCCGCCGTTGTGTTGATCCTACTGTTTCATATAATATCTGTGGCTTCGATGGCCGGTTCTGCGCTTTTTCTGCTTTTGGCGTTGATCTTTGACTGGGGCAACTGGCCGCTTGTTGCGCTTGCTTTTCTGATCTGGGCGCTCATCATGGTTCGCCATTGGGAAAATATCCTGCGGCTGGCCCGGGGAGAGGAAAACAAATTTTCCCTGAGGTCAAAAAACGGTACCCCTCCAAACGGCAAAAAATAGCCGCATGCTTTCTGAATCGGGCAGGTGCGGGGTCCCGTGCAGACGATGTCAAGCTGGATTCCTTTGCTCCGTAGTCACTGCATTATCATAAAAACAAACCGCCGCAAATGCATATTGTTGCAATTGCGGCGGTCAGCCTGTTGAAAAAGGGATATCATTTCATCAAAATGCATGAGAACAAAATTTCTGTATTGCTTTTTTCTTGCCTTGACAACGGAAGAAAAAATTGGCCCGCGCTCAGGCCG
>DCJV01000060.1:0-4213 GCA_002320555.1 Ruminococcaceae bacterium UBA1691
TGTTTCTCTTGCTTCGTTCTCTTTGCATCGAGCAAAGAGAATGAAGTCCCGCCAGCGAAACCTGCATCACAATGAAAGTAATCAGACTTGCTTTCCCTGACGCCGTCAGGAGAGCAGCCTGTCAACGGAAGAAGAAATTGGACCGCGCTCGGGCCGCGCGGGCCCTCCCTTTTCCGTTCGGCCACTTTGCTTCCTGCTCAGATGGTATCAGAAAAAAGCTGACAACTGCAGGTCATATTTATGCTTTATGCCCTAATTTTCTATACGGAATTTTTATACCACCTGGAATAGGTAAAATTTCAGATAGTCCGTCTCCGGGACGTTCCAGAGGATCGGGTGATCCGGAGACTGCTGACGCGCTTCGATCTGGCGCAGGGAGACGTCCGCGTCTGCCGCTGCAGAGTGGAGCATTTTTCGGAACAGCATATCGTCCATAAAGTGGGAGCACGAGCAGGTGGCGAGATAGCCACCGCGGGGCAGCAGGCGCATGGCGCGCAGGTTGATCTCCTTATACCCACGTATCGCACGGTCTATAGTCTTGCGCGATTTGGTGAAGGCAGGCGGGTCGAGGATAATGAAGTCAAAACGGCTGTCGTGCGCTTCAAGCATGGCGGGAAGCAGGTCGAAAACGTTGGCTGCCTCAAAGGTCATATTGCCGTCCAGTCCGTTGCGCACAGCGTTTTCCCGCGCAAGGGAAACGGCTGCTTCGGAGATATCCACCGCATGGACGGCTTTCGCGCCGCCTTTTGCGGCATTGAGCGCGAAGGAACCGGTGTGCGTGAAGCAGTCGAGCACTGTCCTGCCCTTCGCAAGGCGGGCGACAGCCTGACGGTTGTATTTCTGATCGAGGAAGAATCCGGTTTTCTGACCATTTTCGAAATCCACGGCGTATTCGATCCCGTTTTCTGTGATCACCGTCGCAGTTTCCTCTGGGATGAGGAGGCCGGGGATTGGGAAAAAGCCCTTGTTTTCCTCTAATCCTTCGTGTGCGCGCAGGGAAACGTCGTTGCGCTCATAAATCCCACGGATTTTCTGCCCATCCCGCGTCAGCACGCGGTAAAGCAGGGGAAAAAGCATGGGCTTGATCATTTCGATGCCGCGGGAGAGCGTTTGTGTGACAAGAATATCTCCAAACCGGTCAACGGTGAGTCCGGGAAACTGGTCCGCCTCGCCGAAAATCAGCCGGCAGCAGGAAACGTCGTCTCCCATGACAGCCTTACGGTATTCCCACGCATAGGACAGGCGACGCTCGTAAAACGCTTCGTTGAAACGGTCGTTTGGATTGCGGGAAATGAGACGGACGCGGATTTTTGAGGTCTCACTGAGAAAGCCGGTGCCGAGATAACGGCCTTTCTTGCTGGCAACGTCCACTAGTCCGCCGTTTTCACAGGCACCGGATACGTCCAGGATTTCCGTATCGTAAATCCACGGATGCCCGTTTCGGACGGAAAGCTCCGCTTTGGGTGAGATGCGCAGAACGGGGAAGGCTCGGGACTGTTTCATGGGGTTCTCTCCTTTACGAGAAGTCAAAAGAATGATAGAATAAAATTTAGTATAGCACGAATGCAGCAGGATGAAAATCGAAAATAAACAGGGGCGGTTAGATTGCCCAAGGGAAAACGGGCAGGCACTGATTCCTTTGACGACCGGACCTATATCCGGTTTATTGCGGATTGAGAAGGAGATATGATATGAAAGCATGGATCATTTCCTCACAGCCGGAAACGGCGTTATTATACCATGTGGACGAGTCGACGCAGGAGGGGGCAGAAATCCGAGAGGTTCTCTCGCAATACTGCATTGCTATTCGTGAGATTCCGGATAGCGCGTTGGGGCAGACAATTTCTGCCTTTTTGGAGAAGGAAACATTTGCGCCGGGACGAGAGGAGCCCCATACAGGCGCGGTCATTCTATTCAGCAGCGTGGAGGCGAGAAAGCAGCAGGAGGTCCTACGCACCCTGCGTGACAGAGGCGCAGGCCGGGGAGCGATCAAGGCGGTTGTCACCCCGACAAATCGCAGATGGACGTTTGAAAAACTGTTTGCGGAGCTTAACGCAGAGCATGCCTTCATGACCGCACAGAGGGCGCCGGAAGGAGAGAAGGGGAATGGAGCCGACGAATAAAAAGAAGAAGGAAATATGCTGCCCATGCAAACGGGTGAAATGCGCGCGCTTTGGAGACTGTGATGCTTGCCGTAAGCACCATTGGGAACAGGGAGACCCGCCCTATTGCGAGCGCCCAGCGGGAAGGCAGAGCAGGGAGCGGGCGAATAAAGGGCTGTGACTGGACGAAGAATATGGCCATATGAATGAGAGTAAAGACTCTTTTGGGAAAGGAGACGGTAGCATGCCGGGCGTTTTATATCATAACGGCGATATTCTGACGATGGAGCTGCAGCTTTATGTACAGGCAGTCCTGATCGAGGGGGGGCGTATCCGTGCAGTCGGCACGAAGCAGCAGCTGGAGGCAATCGGCGGGCCGGATATTGAGACGGTCGATTTGCAGGGCCGCACCCTGATGCCCGCTTTTATCGATGCGCACAGCCATCTCACGGCCTATGCCAGTACGTTGGCCTTTGCCGATTTGTCGCAGGCGAAGAGCTTTGCCCAGATCAAAAAAATCCTGCTCGACTTTCAAAAGGAGCAGGGGCTGAAGAAAGGCGCGTGGCTTGTGGGGTTTGGATACGATCACAACCAGTTAGCTGAGCACGTGCATCCTGACAAGGCATTTCTGAATACGATCAGCGCGGATGTTCCCGTCTTGATCACGCATAAGTCCGGGCATATGGGCGCGGTCAATCAGCGTGCGCTGGAGATTGCGGGTATCCGTGCCGGCACGCCTGATCCGGAGGGCGGGCAGATTGGGCGCGTGGAGGGCTCACGCGAGCCGAATGGGTATCTGGAGGAAAAAGCATTTATGGCGCTGGCCACCCATATACCCGCCCCAGATCGGGAGGAGCAGAAAGCGCTTTTGCAGCGCGCCGAGCGGGAATATCTGAAATATGGCGTGACCACCGTACAGGATGGGCTGCTGCAGGAGCAGGGCTTTGCCCTACTCCGCGATACGCCGCTGACTGTCGATGTGATTGGTTTTGCCGATCTCAACCAGTGCCCAAAGCTTTTGTCCGATCACCCGGAATACCGGATGGCCTATCGAGAGCATCTCAAGCTCGGTGGCTATAAAATCATCCTCGATGGCTCTCCGCAGGGGCGGACGGCATGGATGAGCGAGCCGTATGAGGATGCGCCGGCCGGATACCGGGGCTATCCGGTCTATTCCGACGTACAGGTAGCAGGGATGATCGAGGCTGCCTTGCAGGATAGGGTGCAGCTCCTGGCGCACTGCAACGGCGACGCGGCTGCGGAGCAGCTGATCAGTTGCTATGAAAGGGCGCTGATGTCCCATCCGGATGCGCCGGATCTGCGCCCTGTAATGATCCATGCGCAGACGGTGCGCAGGGATCAGCTCGCGCGTATGAAAAGGCTTCACATGATCCCGTCCTTTTTCATCGCGCATACCCTTTACTGGGGCGATGTCCACTGTAAAAATTTGGGGAAACGCGCCTATGCGATCAGCCCGGCGCGTTCGGCGCTTGCCCTTGACCTCCCGTATACTTTCCATCAGGATACGCCGGTTTTGTCACCGGATATGCTGCGCACCGTCCAGTGTGCGGTCACCCGTACCACTCGGTCGGGCGTTGTCCTCGGTAGGGAGGAGTGCATCTCTCCGCTGGAGGCACTGCGTGGCGTAACGGTCAACGCTGCTTACCAGTATTTTGAGGAGGGGGAAAAAGGGTCGATCCGGGTTGGAAAACGGGCAGACCTAGTCATCCTGAGCGCGAATCCATTGAAGACTCCGGCGCGGGAGATCGGAGAGATTGAGGTGCTCGCGACCATCAAGGACGGCATAGTCTGTTATCAAAAGGGATAGGGAGGAGAATGATGATGCGAAGGAAAATGGCTTGCGCCTGCCTCGTAGCAGGCTTTCTGACGGCTGCCGCCGGCGCCGCTTGCTATCTGGAGAATAACGATTTATGCACGACGCAGCTTTACTATCAAGATGATAAGCTGCCTGCCGCATTCGACGGCTTTCGCATTGCGCAGGTAGCGGATCTGCACGATAAACGCTTCGGCCCCGGCCAGGAGCGGCTGCTTTCCGCTCTGCGGGCGGTAAAACCGGACTGTATCGTAATGACAGGCGACCTGATCGACCG
>DCJV01000060.1:4318-4755 GCA_002320555.1 Ruminococcaceae bacterium UBA1691
GCAGGCGTGTCCGATGAGACGTGCCAAATTGCGGAAAAACGAAGGGATGGAAGGGACGTTCTTTTTTCCGCGCTGGGGAGGCTGCTGGAAGGAAAGCAGGGCTTTACGATTCTACTCGCCCACCACCCGGAGCGGATTCCTACATATGCGCGGGCGGGCCTCGATCTGGTATTCTGCGGGCATGCGCATGGAGGGCAGTTCCGCCTGCCGGGAGTCGGCGGCCTGTATGCGCCGGGACAGGGTGTTTTTCCAAGATATACAGCGGGGATGTACACGATGGATGCGACGACGATGATCGTTAGCCGGGGCTTGGGGAACAGCCTGTTCCCTCTGAGGTTGCACAATTTTCCCGAAATCGTGGCGGTCACGCTCAAGAAGGGCGCTTCTTTAATAGATGCATAGGTTTGGACACGCGCGCAGGCCCTTCCTTTTCCGTT
>DCJV01000070.1 GCA_002320555.1 Ruminococcaceae bacterium UBA1691
AAATTTGTAAATTTATGTAGAAAAATTATTCTATATAGGATATAATATAAAAAAATAACATATAAAAATTAGGTTGATTGATATGATCTTATATATTCGTTGCCGGAATCATTAAATACAAGAATTGGATTGAACGGAATTCAACTCTCAGAAGGACAATTACAAAGAATATCTCTACAAGATGATTGCTGCGTCATCCATCCATTTTATGGCTTGATGAGCCCAGCTGGATCAAGAAACGAAAAATATTATTTTACGCTCTATTAATGAATATCGCCTTCAAGAAAAGGCGTTGGTCGTTATTTTTACGCATGACTCATTTGTCCTTCATCAAGTGGACAAAGTCTATCAAATTCAGGGAAATCGTATTGTTGCAGAATAGATACTCATTTTTAGGAGGTCTTAGTTATGAAAAATTTTCGTAAAATTCTTTATCTGTGCCTATTGGTTTCTCCATTTGTCTTATCGGCATTGTTTTACTCCAAATATCCTGACCAAGTCGCTGTACATTGGAATTCACAAGGAATTGCGGATAGCTTTGTCTCCAAAAATTTTGCGGCATGGGGAATCCCAGGAATATTATTGGTCATCATCATATTTTTTCAGCTGTCCAGACAAAATCGTACTGGTCATGAGAGTGGCGGGAATCTGTTATTTGCAATTGGGACCTGGGGTGTTGCCATTGTTCCAGTCATTGTACAGAGTGTAATTTTATTTATGATAGGAGAAATGAACTTCAAATGGGGATTTATTATCAGTATCATTTTTGGCATTTTGATAGCAGTGATTGGTGTGTTGATTCCGAAAATGGAGGAAAAAATGTCAATTGCTTATGTAACGCCTTGGACGGCATCCGATCAGTCAAATAAAGAAGCAACCATAAAATGCGCCAGTGTGGTTTGGGTTCTTTGTGGTATCGCAATTTGTCTCTCTGTTCTTTTACTTGCTTATCCTGTCATTGTTGGAACGATTGATATCTCGGTATTTGTCCTTATCATCCTATTTCCTAGACTGTATTCATTATATTATTTTAAGAAATATAGAAAAGGCAAAAGATGAATTAGTTAATATTTTATGTTTGACATCTGCTTTCCACTGAACATTTCAAGATTTGACTGTTTACAGGTGGTGTTTTTATTGTCTTCATGTGGAACTCCTTCTAAAAACAATTTATCTCTTTTCACAAAATTTAATGCAGAAATGTTAGACGGCGGAGAAGGGAAAAAAATTGTATTGGAAACACAGTATAGCTCGAATACCACTCTTACGATGGAAGTAGGATTATTCGAAAATTTTGAACCCGTTCCTTTTTTTGCTTTGCAAAATCATAAACTGATAGAGGATCACTTGTTTTCGCTTACTCTGGAGAACACTGGAGAAAAAATTGTAGGTTTGAAATCAGAATTCTCTTTGAAGAACTTTTCGAATCAGAGTAACCTGATGCTTTTTGTTAGATTTCCTCGCCTTGTCGAAAGCGGAAATCCATATGCCTATCATTTTTTGCGCCTGCAGGTTGGATCTGGTAACAGTAATGCATCGCAAACGCCATATGTAATGGAATCTGCTGAAAAAAATGACAATCAGGTTACGCCTGTTTATGTGAATTCAGTGAACTCTAAAGATCGTACAGTTGAGTTACATATCAATCCGGAATTGATTTTTGACGGAGATTTTCACACCCTATATAAAGAAAATAAAGACTTTACTTTTGAGTTTATCCTGATAGGGATTCAGAGAAACCGCTTGATACCGATCAATTCTGCAAACTACTTGTTTGGCGACATGAGATTGGCGGATTGCAAAAAGATTTCCGTTCAGCTTCCTTCTATATCTGATCCCGGAATACCGATCACATTTATTTTGATTCCTTTTCCCTATTTAGATGATGCGGGAGCGTCACGGATCGAAAAAGTCCTTTATAACTCTGTTTCACATTGCAATGTTGGCGATATCTGAAAAGTGTATAAATTTTTTTATACCGCTTGACATCCGCTTTTTCCGGCGTTATAATGCATCCAACATCGTTTATATGGTCTTCCAATTCGAAATGCATGGACAGAGACGTCTGTTATCCTCCCTGCTTTCAGAGAGCCCGTGGCTGGTGGAAACGGGCAGCAGCGGTAACAGGAATCACTCTTGAGCAGAGGTCTGAAAGCCTTCGGGCAAGTAAGCGCCTTCGTCAGGCCGCGTTAAGGCCAGGGGCTTGTTGGAGCCCTGAAGGGCGTTTCCGCCGGGCAGTTTGCCGGGAAAATGCTGAATTTGGGTGGTACCGCGGGTTTTGCTGATCAAATCCCGCCCCAAGAAGAGCTTGGGGCGGGATTTTTGATTTTTATTTTCAGAGCAATTGATTTTACAGAAAGGGTGATTGTAAGAATGGAACTGAAACTGACGGAGGTCGCGGAGCGCATCCGCACACTGCGGGAGATTATGGGCTTTACCACACAGGAGATGGCCGATACCGTCGGCTGCACGGAAGCGGAATACATTGCGGCGGAAAACGGCGAGACGGATTTCTCCTTCACCTTTTTGTTCAAATGCGCTGACAAGTTCGGCGTGGATATGATCGAAATTTTGACGGGCGAAAATCCGCACCTGCTCTTCTATTCCATCGTCCGCAAGGGCGAGGGCCTGCCGATCAAGCGCCGCTCCGGCTTTGATTATTACCATCTGGCCCCGTATCTCAAGGGCAAATTCTGCGAGCCGTTCCTCGTCACCGCGCCTTACAAGGAGGAGGAGCAGGAGAAGCCGATTGAGCTCTCTACCCACGAGGGGCAGGAGTTCGATTTCATTCTCAAGGGTTCGCTCAAGGCACAGTTTGAAAACCACACGGAAATCCTCCATGAGGGCGACAGCGTCATCTATGATTCCTCCCACGGCCACGGCATGATCGCAACCGGCGGCGAGGACTGCCTGTTCCTTGCGATTATCCTCAAGGTGCAGGACGAAAAGAAATAACGCAATCATTTTATCTTTGAAACGGAGGAGTTTCCCATGCTGCATGTCAATGAGAGATACGTCGACGAGACGCGCGATGAAAAGGGCAACGTCGTCGATTACAAATACAAATACCCGGAGCATTTCAACTTTGCCTATGATGTGGTGGATGAGATCGCCAAGGCGGAACCGAACCGCCGCGCCATGATCTGGTGCAACCCGGAGGGGGAGGAGCATGTTTTCACCTATGGCGACCTCAAGCGCTACAGCGACAAAACCGCCAATATGCTGCGCGCCAAGGGCATCGGCAAGGGCGATATGGTCATGGTGGTATTAAAGCGCCACTATCAATTCTGGTTTACGATCCTTGCGCTGCACAAGCTCGGCGCGGTGATCATTCCCGCTACCTTTTTGCTGACAAAGCACGATATCGTCTACCGCATCAATTCCGCCTCCGTCAAGGCGGTCATCTGCACCGGGCAGGGCGACGTGGCCACGCATTTTGACGAATCTGCGCCGGAATGCCCGACCTGGCAGGTGAAGCTCATGGTCAATGGCAAGCGCGACGGCTGGGATGATTTTATGGCCGAGATGGAGAAAGCCCCTGAGGATTTTGAACGCGTTCCCACCCTGGCGTCGGATCCGATGATCCTCTATTTTTCCTCTGGCACGACCGGCAATCCCAAAATGGCGCTGCATCCTTTCACCTATGCGCTGGGCCATCTCTCCACCGCGAAATACTGGCACAATGTCGACCCGGAGGGCATCCATTTCACGATCGCGGATACCGGCTGGGGCAAAGCAGTCTGGGGCAAGCTCTATGGGCAGATGTTCATGGAGAGCTGCGTCTTTGTCTATGATTTTGATAAATTTGTAGCGGCGGATATCCTCAATAAGATCCAGCAGTACGGCATTACGTCCCTGTGCTGCCCGCCGACTATGTTCCGCTTCTTCCTGCAGGAGGATGTTAAGAGCTGGGATCTGAGCAAATTAAAATACTGCACCATCGCGGGTGAGGCCCTGAGCCCGGATGTCTTCAACAAATGGTATGAGGCCACCGGCATCAAGCTTATGGAGGGCTTCGGGCAGACGGAGACGACGCTCCTGATCGCCAACCTCGTGGGCATGGAGCCGAAGCCCGGCTCCATGGGCAAGCCGATTCCGCAGTATGACGTGATGATCGCGGATGAGGATGGCGAGCCCGTCCAGCCCGGCGTGACGGGCGAGATCGTCGTAAAGCTCGGCAACGGCAAGCCGCTCGGCCTGTTCGACTGCTATTACCGCGATGAGAAGCGCACGAAGGAGGCCATGCACGACGGCCTCTACCACACGGGCGACACCGCGTGGATGGATGAGGATGGCTACTACTGGTATGTCGGCCGGACGGACGACGTGATCAAATCCTCCGGCTACCGCATCGGGCCATTCGAGATTGAGAGCGTGCTGGCGGAGCACCCGGCGGTGCTGGAGTGCGCGGTGACCGGCGTGCCGGACCCGCTGCGCGGCAATGTTGTCAAGGCGACGATCGTCCTGCGCCCCGGCTTTACGGCGAGCGAGGAGCTAAAAAAGGAGCTCCAGAACCATGTCAAGCGCGAGACTGCGCCCTATAAATACCCGCGTGTGGTCGAATTCGTCGATGAGCTACCCAAAACGGTCAATGGCAAGATCCGCCGCGTGGCCATCCGCCAGAACGATTTGAGGAAGAAGGATTAAAATAAAGACGGTATAGCCAGCAGAAAATGACGCAGACAGGATTTTTTTCGATTTAGAGAAGAAATCCGTGCCTGCGTCGTTTTGATTAGTTATGTGATCCGGCCTGTATGTTTTAAATTTGCAAGGGAGTCTTTTGGCTTGACGGCTCTCATGCGCTTGGAAAGGCTGCATAACGTCTTGCCTCGATCAATGATATTCCATATTGAAAGGATATGCAAACTGATAGAATGCTATTGCTTGGTATAGGATTGTTTCAAATCAGTGGGCAATGTTCTATTATTGTTTACGGGGTAGGCCATAAAGAAACGTGCAAATAATGTGGACAATATTTTTCCTATTAAAACACCTGTATCTCTTTACCTGTTTTCTTTGCCTTTTTATAAATTCCCACAGAATGGGAATATTTCTTATTTAACGAGACTATTCTATCATTCCTTGGGATAAAATTAAGTATATTCAAAATGATACTTGATAAATGGGGAATAAAGATGAAAGCAAATAAAGCCGGCGATCGGATCCGAATAGCCAGAGCAATGCACAAATTAAATCAGGACGATTTAGTTGCCCGCCTACAACTTGAAGGAATCAACATATCCCGAAATACTATATCAAGAATTGAGGTGGGAGATCGGTACGTTACGGATTTAGAATTGTTTGCATTTGCTAAAGTGTTAAATGTTTCTGCCGCTTGGCTGTTGGAGGAAACAGACAACCCAAAAACATGGTCGCCTTCCGGTAATTCGGGGGCTTGAACAAGCCGAAAGCATGGATACAGATTCCACCAGTTCTAAATCGAAACAAGCCCGGATAGTGTTTTTTCAGAACTTTAGAATAAAAGAAAAACCCCATAACCACAAAAAACTTCATGGTTATGGGGTTTCTTCTGGTGGACGTTAACGGACTCGAACCGCTGACCCTTCGCACGTCAAGCGAATGCTCTACCAGCTGAGCTAAACGTCCGTGCCTGCATTTCCAAGTGGGAACGACTGCGTGTCCTTCCCTTCCTGAGCGCGAGATTCATTATATCGGATCGCAGGAGGAAATGCAAGCCCTTTTTCAATTTTTTTAAAAATTTTTCCTATGTTCCGCTACAGGACCACATTCAAAACCAGCAGAAGAATTACCCCTGCCGTGCCGCCCAGGGAGCTGATGCCGAGAGTCCACCAGTTGACGGCCAGCGTCACGCCCGTCAACGTGCCCAGAACATTGACTGCAAACAGCGCGGCGATGCCCTGCAGGACGCTCATCAGCAGGGCTTTGAACGCATGGCCGGAACGCAGCATGGCGCCCAGGATCACGAGCGCCGCTGCGATCCCGGCCGCGTAGAGAGCGACAGTCAGACCTATCCCATCGTATCCATCCTTCCGTTTGCGCCCCATACGGGCTTGATTGCCGTGCCGTGGACATCCCGCTCTTTTGCAATGCGCAGCAGGTACCGGTAACGGGCCTTGAGCGCTTCCAATTCATAGATAGCAGCCTCCACCAGGTCCGCGTCCTCTTCATATTCAAAGCGGGCGTATGCAGTGTCGATGCGCCGGCAGATGTCTCTGATGTCCTCGAGCAGCTTTTGCTCCGGCGTCGGCTCCGCCGGCGTTTTCCGTACCTTTTCCAAAACGGTGAGCTTGAAATTACTATCCACGAATCATCAGCCTCCCTGTCATATTTATGAAATATTATTGGACAAATATACCGTGTGCTAATCATATATTTTTTACATAGCGATTGTTTATCTGTGTCCCGTGTGAATATACTAACAGTGACAACAAAACGGATAAGTGGGTGATGACCGGATGGAACACGGGAATACGAAGGCGCGTGAGCAATATTGCTGGGTGCTCGGGCGCAATGTTATAATGGAAGAGCAGTTGGATGAAAACCGGAATCGGAGGCTGCGCTGTATGCATGCCGACCACTGCGCGAAGGATGGTGGATGCAAGAACCGCCTGCTGACAGGGGAAAACAGCAAGCCGCAAGCGCGGGAGATAAACTGATTTTGGCATCTGTTGAAAATTATGTGCAATGAGATTGCTGCAGAGTATGTGAATAGACCAGTCGAGAAAAGCGTGGCTTAAGCCTGCCAAGAAGCAAAGTGCGGTGCTGTCATGGATGGCTCGCAAATCGTTTTCTCAGGGGTGCGCTGCAAAATGTGTGTGTTGGCATTTTGCAGCGCGCCTTTTTCCTTGCAAACAGCGGGTGTCTTTGCTACAATAGGTGCGACCCGGCACAGGTACGTATTTTTGTTTGTATCAAGTATCATGCAGAAAGGTGTTTACCATGAGATTTCAGCCGTTTACCACAGCGTCCCAGCCTTTTGCTCCATTGACAGAATCGTCCGAGGGGAGCGTATACCTCCATTGCACCGAGCTGGCCGTCACGATCGGAAACGCATACCTGGAGCGCACTTATCCGATTGCAAACAGCAGGCTGTCCGTCGGCGGAATTTTGAATAAACGGGTGGACGGAGCGCCAGCCTCCTATACGATGGGTGCATCCTCTCAGGAATTTATCGTGCGTTTTTCTGCCGGCCGCAAAACCGTGCAGCTTTCTGCCGGCGATTTTTCGGTCAGCTCCGTGTCCTATGCCGCGCTTCCAGACGGCAGGGCGCTGTGCATTTCTTTTGCGCCTGTCATGGCGCTGGGCGTCCCTGTTACAGTACGTCTGGTGGCTGTGCTTGAGGCGAAGGACCATTTCCTGCGCGAATACATAGAGGTTTCCATTCCGGAGCAGCAGGCGGACACGCTCACGCTTGATTCGCTCGATCTGCTATCCCTGCGCGTGCCGCAGGGGGAGAAGACCTGGTCGCGGCCGGAAATGGAGCCCGCCAATATTTCCGGTTTCCATATGGGGCTGGGCCAGCCGGTCTATCTCGGCAGCTTGTTCCTGGGCTGTGAGTTCCCGGCGGCGGATACGCGCATTGAGGAGGCTACGGCGCGCACCCGGTATTATTCCGGCAAGCCGTTTTCCCGCCTGCGGAAAACGGACGGCGTTTTCCTTTCTTGGCCCGCCGTGCTCGGCGCGGCCCGCAGCGATGACAGGGAGGTGCTGCAAAGCGACTTCTTCCGCTATATTGAAACGATCTCCACAAAGACGGAGTTCCGTAAGCAATATAATTCCTGGTACGATCATATGCTCGACATCACGTCGGAAAATATCGTCGGCTCCTTCTATGAAATGGAGAAGGGCCTGACACAGCATGGCGTTGCCCCCATGGACGCCTATGTTGTGGACGACGGCTGGAACGATTACAGCAAGGGCTTCTGGTGCTTCAATGAAAAGTTTCCGAAGGAGCTCTATCCCAGCGCGGCGCTCGCGAAGAAATTTGCGTCTCATTTCGGCCTGTGGCTCGGCCCGCGCGGCGGATATACGACGGATACGGTAAAGTTTGCAAAGCATATTCAAAAGGCCGGGACGGGCTTTCAAAACCCCAAGTCAAGAGACATCTGCGTGGCAGCTCCGGTTTATCAGCAGGGAGTCAGGCAGCTGTTCCTCGATTTTATGGAGCGATTTGACCTGAATTACTGGAAGCTGGATGGCTTCGCCCTGCGCCCCTGCCCGAAGAAGAAGCACGGTCACATGACCGGCGGCGAGCACGATATGTATTTCACGACGGAGCTGTGGGAGAACTGGACGGATATTTTTGCCGCTATGCGCGCCCAGCGCGAAGAGCAAGGCAAGAGCCTATGGATCAATTTCACCTGCTATGTCAATCCCAGCCCTTGGTTTTTGCAGTGGGTTAACTCCATCTGGATGCAGAACAGCAGCGACCATGCCTTCCAGATTCCGTCGAAGGGTGGTTCCAAGCAGGATTCAGACGTCGATCAGATGATGACCTATCGCGACGACCGGTATTTCGATTTCGTGCGTACGCGCGAGCTCCAGTTCCCGCTGGCGCATCTGTATAACCACGATCCGATTTATGGCAATACGGTAAAATCCCCGCAGACGAAGCAGGTCATCCAGGCCACCACGGAGGAATTCCGAAAATATCTCTATCAGCTCGCCGCGCGCGGTACCTCCTTCTGGGAGCTCTATTTCAGCTACAATATGATGGACGAGGAAAAATGGCAGGTCTGTTCCGAAGTGCTTCACTGGGCGGAGGAAAATTTTCACATTCTGCGCAACGCAAAGCTCATCGGCGAAACCCCGGCAAAGGGGAACGTTTACGGCTATTCTGCCTGGGATGGCGGGGAGGGGATCGTCTCCCTGCGTAACCCGGCCAATTTCGTGCAGGAGTATGAGATCACGCTTGACCGGCTCATCGGCGTCAAGGAGGGCGCGAAAGATCTGACCTGTTTGCAAGTGCTGCCCTATGCGGCGAAGCCGGACGGGAAGACCTACCAGTATGGCGACCGGGTGAAGCTCACGCTTGCCCCGCATAAGGTGCGCATTCTGCGCTTTGGTGCGCAGAAGAAGAAGCCGGCGCAGATTCGCACGGCCAAAACGATCTCCGATCGTGCGGTTTGCCTCTGTTTCGATCAGCGCGTCAGCATTGCGGATGCGCAGGTGCTGCTCGACGGCGCACAGGCGGAGCTTACGCTCTGCGCGGATTACCACACGGTGATCGCATCGCGCAAGGATGTGTTTCTGCCTTATGAGGCGGTGGCGGCGGAGATCAGCCTTGTGGATTGTGCCGGCAATGCAGTGCAGGAAACGGCCCGCATTCCCTATTATCCGGACGACGTTATCGTCCGTGAGCAGGCGCAGAGCGGTGCTTATCTTGCAGACAGCGGCGTGGAGGGCGAAGGCGACTTTACTGTGACCTTCCCGCTTGCCACACGGGAGGCGGATGTGATCCTCCTGACGCAGGACGGCGCGTTTACAATTTCTGTTGATGCGGACGGAAAGCTGCGCTTTTCTGCGGGCGGTGTAACCGCCCTGTCCACGCAGGCGGTTAACGACGGCAGGGCACGCCGCTTTGCCGCACTGCGCGAGAAAAACGGCATGCTCAAGATCTATGTCGATGGGAAACTCGACGCCTCCGCCTACTGCGCGGCACATGTGAACGAATCGCTTAGGAGCGGCCCGGTAGCGGCGCAGAAGCTGCCTGGCGGAGAGGTGTGCCTTTTCAATCGTGCGCTTGCCTTTGATGAGATTCAAAAATAGCCGAGCGCTTTCCAGAAAGCAAAAGTTTAGAGTATTTCTGATATCGCAGCACGGCTGTCTTTTCGATAGCCATGCTTAGCTTGTCGATCAAGTTTAAGAAAAGAAAAAAGTGCACGTATGGTTTCTGATCGTTTTCGTAACCGGCGCCGCTGGGCGCTGCTTTGGCCTCCAGAGAGCTTTTCACGCTGCAATTTATTTAAGTGAAACCGTAATTTTCTCACAGTGGTCTGTTACGCAGTCGATCAAATATGACCACTAAACACTTCTCAC
>DCJV01000100.1 GCA_002320555.1 Ruminococcaceae bacterium UBA1691
CATAGACGCTCAGGATGGGGACGAGGTTGTAATTCTGGAAGACGAAGCCGATCTTCTGGCGGCGGAAGACCGTACGCTCCTCCTCGCTCATTTGAGTCAGTTCGCTGCCATCGATGGTTACCGTCCCGCTGTCTGGCCGGTCGAGCGCGCCAAGCATGTTGAGCAGCGTCGTCTTGCCGCTGCCGGAGGAGCCGACAATGGCGGCGAATTCCCCCTGCTCAATTTCCAGAGAAACGCCATCGAGCGCTTTGGTGAGGGTGGGCTCTGCGCCGTAGTACTTTTTAAGGTCTACAGCTGAGACAATCTCCATTGGATAAGCTCCCTTCCCTTTCTACTTTATTGATATAATAATAAATAAATAACGATTTATACAAAAGAAAGAGAAGAGAGAATAACGTCGAGGCCAGTACCGTTCTTGGCGGATTCGACGGTCTCGAGGTAATGCCCTTATATTCCTGGCCAATTTCACTAATGACGAAACGGTCGGTTTTGATCCGCTCGTCCTTATCCTGCAGGAATTCGCCCACATACTGCGCAACAGCGGCAATGGTCATGATATAAAAAGGCGCCATTTCCCCACGGAGCAGGGAGATGGCGCCTGATTGTTCTGTTGGATTGGTTTATTTTTCGATATTGCTGATGCTTTGCTCCTGCGCGTGCTTTTCCATGATGAAAGCTGTAACTTCTTCCATACGCTCTGCATTGAGCTTATACTTTTTGGAGAAGATGATCAGCGAAAGCAGCACAAAGACAGGCGGAATAACAAACATCATCAAGCAGATTGCGTTTTTGGCAGGCGCTGCCTGATGGGTAAGGGCTCCCTCATAGTGGGAGAGCTGAAGGCCGAAATTCATGATCAATGCCTGGATGGAATACGCCACCTTCAGAAGCAGGCTCTTCATGGAGAACACAATCGAATCCGTGCGGTAGCCGAGCTTAAATTCTCCGTAATCGACGATATCCGCAAGCATGATGGTTTCCGCGACGAACATGCAGCCGATCCCCATACAGCCGAGTACGCCGAAAACGGCGAAGAGAATAAATTGATTGAGCACCGGACCGAACAGGCCCATGCCGAGATAGCCGACGATCGAGAGAAGCATTGCACCTTTAATCACACGGTTGCGCGTGAATCGTTTGGAGAGGACAGGCAGAAGGATCAGACCCAACGCCTGGCCGACGCCGCCAATCACGCCGAAAGCGGAAAATAGCTCCTCGTTTTCCAGAACTGACTTGAAATAATAAATGCCGAGTCCGTTGGTTAAATACCATCCCGTATTAAAGCAGATGGCAGTGAGAATGAAAATGAGCAGCTGATCATTATTTTTAATCGTGCGAAAGGCGCGGGCCAACGTAAAGCTTTCCTTGTTTCCCGGCTGTTCGTGCACCTTTTCTTTGGTTGTAAAAAAGGTCACCAGACAGCCCAGAATCAGCAATACGCCGCAGATGGCGGCCCAACGGCTGAATCCAACCGCACGGCTGCCCCGACCAAGCACTTTATTGACCATCGGGACGGTCAGTACAGCGATGATAATTTGTCCAAATCCGGAAAAGAAGCGTGGGAAGGTTGCAGCAAGATTGCGCTCCTGCGGGTCGCTGGTCAGAGCGGGTACCATGGACCAGTAGGGGATATCGACGATCGTATAGGACATGCCCCAGAGAACATACATCACCGCCACATATACATACAGGCCGATATTGACCTTCCCCTCCGTAACAGAGAAGCCGGGGTTGGTAAACAGGAATACGAGCACGACGGCATTCAGAATGGCGCCCGTCAAAATCCATGGGCGGAATTTTCCGGCCCGTGTGTGGGTGTTGTCAACGATCGTGCCCATCATGGGATCGTTGATGCCGTCCCAGATGCGTGCACAGAAGGCTACGACGCCGACAAAAGCAGAATTGATGAGCAGGATATCCGTAAAGTAGTTATTTAGGAATGTGTTGAACAGGCCGTAGCTCAAATCCATGCCGATGGCACCCACGCCATAGCCAAGGTATTTGCACAAAATATCCTTTTTGCTTTTCGTTTTCTCCATTCTTTTTCCTCCAAATTTTAGTTGGCCAAGATGACTATAATGGTATTGTAGCTTTTTCGGCAATCTGCGTCAACAGCAAAGTGTCCAGCTTGACAGAAATATGGTTTCCCTCTACAATAATTCAGATTGATTCTTGAAGGTACATTCAATAATGGAGATACCATTGAAACCCCTGGCGGCGCAGGATAATACGCGAGGCCTGCAAACCATATGGGGGCAGAGAGCGGATGCGATATTCTATATTTTTTCCCTGAGAAGTCATTCTTTATGGAGGCTATATGATGGAGCTTCAGGTTAACGGTATTCCGATTTATTATGAAAAAAGGGGGAGAGGGCGCCCGGTGGTGCTGCTGCACGGCAACGGTGGCAGCCACCACACCTTTGACGGCCTGATGGAGAAGCTTGCCGGGGCCTATACGGTCTACGCGCCCGATAGCCGGGGGCACGGGAAGAGCGGCAAGGCCGGCCCGCTTTCCTACGAGCAAATTGCCAGTGACACCGCGGCCTTGATTCAGGCGCTTGGGCTAGAGAAGCCGATGCTTTATGGCTTCAGCGATGGTGGAATCGTCGGCCTGCTCGTTGCGTCCGGCTGGCCGGGGCTGCTCTCAAAGCTGGCGGTCAGCGGGGCAAATTCCAGCCCTGCGGGCCTCAAGCCCCGCAATCGCTTTACCTATCGCCTGCTTTACACAGTTACAAAAAATGAACGGATCGGCATGATGCTGCACGGCCCTGCGCTCACGCAGGCGCAGCTGAGTCGCATTGCGGTTCCCACGCTCGTGATGGCAGGGGAAAGGGACGTGATCCGCGAGGAGGATACGCGTTTTATCGCGTCACAGATTCCGAATGCGGAGCTGAAAATATTACCCGGGGAGAGCCATGGAAGCTATGTGCATGACCCGGATAAGCTTGCGTCTCTTCTTACTCCTTTTTTTGCAAAGAGAAATAATAAATGATTGTGAAAACATTTCAAATGGTAACACATTTCTTACAATTTCGTTACTTTCAGGAAGGACGTATTGACGAAACATGCGACAGCCGATATACTTTTCAACAGAGGTTTTGGCAACCTCTTAGACTGATAAAAACGAGGAGGGAACACATATGACGAAGAATGTTCTCGAATTGCTGGAGCATTCCGCGCAGAGGTTCCCGGAAAAAACGGCGTTTGCCGAAGAAAAGGATTCTATTACATATGCTTCCTTTTTGGATCTCTGCCAGTCGGCCGGTACAGGCCTGCTCGCGCTTCAGGCTTACGGCCGCCCGGTTGCCGTGTATCTGGAGAAAGGGATTCCCTGCCTGGCGGCGATGCTGGGCGTTGCATACAGCGGCGGTTTTTATACGGTGATTGATACCCATATGCCAGCGGCCCGGATTCAGAGTATTTTCAACACGCTATCCCCGGCGGCGGTGGTGACGGATGCCGCGCATGCGCAGGCTGCGGCGGAGTTTCTGGGTGATGCAAAGCTGGTGCTGTTTGAGGAAATCTCTCAGACGCCCTGCGACGGGGAGGCACTTGCACGCATTCGGAGCCGGATGATCGACACGGATCCGCTCTATGCGCTGTTTACCTCGGGCTCCACGGGCGTGCCGAAGGGGACGGTGGTGTGCCATCGCAGCGTAATCCATTATGCACACTGGGCTGCGCAGACATTCCGGTTCACGCAAGATACCGTATTTGCCAGCCAGACGCCGTTCTATTTCAGTATGTCTGTGCTCGATATTTTTGCAACCCTTCAGAGCGGGGCGACACTTTGCATGCCGCCGAAATCCTATTTTTCCTTCCCCGTCCAGCTGCTCGAATACCTCGAGGCGCACCAGGTGAACACCATCTATTGGGTGCCGTCTGCACTCGGCCTGATTGCCCGGATGAAGGCGCTGGATTATGTGAAGCCCTCGGCGCTTTCAACAATCCTTTTTGCAGGCGAGGTCATGCCGGTGAAATGGCTGAATGTATGGCGCTCACACTATCCGCAAGCGCTGTTTGCCAACCTATACGGGCCGACAGAAGTGACCGATATCTGCGCATATTACATTGTCGACCGCCCGTTTCGGGATGATGAATCGCTTCCCATCGGCCACGCGTGCGATAACTGCGGCCTGCTGGTGCTGGATGAAAACGGCCGGGAACCTGCGGCCGGCACACAGGGCGAGCTGTGCGTGCGCGGCTCCTTCCTAGCGATGGGCTATTACGGCGCGCCGGATAAAACGGCGGAAAGCTTCGTTCAAAACCCGCTCAACCGGACCTATCCCGAGCTGATTTATAGAACGGGAGACCTTGTGTATTATAACGAGCGCGGCGAGCTCGTCTATGTGGGCCGCAAGGATTTCCAGATCAAGCACATGGGATATCGGATCGAGCTGGGCGAGATCGAGGCAGCCGTTTCCGCCTGTGAGGGCGTGGAGGTCTGCGTCTGCCTGTATGACGCAAAGCGTGACAAACTGATTCTGGTCTACGAGGGGACGGCCTCCCAAGAGGAGATTCTTCCGTTTGCGAAGGGGAAGCTGCCCTCCTACATGGTGCCGAATCGAATCATCCATACCCGAAAGATGCCATATAACGCAAACGGAAAGCTCGACCGCAAGTGGCTGGGCGAGCATTACCGGGAGCTGGATGAGTAAAGCGTATTCAACGAAAAATTCAGATAGAAAGAAGCGATATTGAAGTATGGAAGAATTATTGGAAATCCTGCAGGAACTCAAGCCCGGTGTGGAATTTGAGGGGCAGACGCGCCTGTTTGACGATGGCATTCTGGACTCTCTGGATGTTGTATCCCTGGTGTCGGAAATCGACGATGCGTTCGATGTGGAAATCTCCGTTGTCGATCTGCGCCCGGAAAACTTCAATTCCGTGGAAGCGATGATGGCACTGATTGAGCGGCTGCAGGACGAATAAAGATCTGATTTCTGATTCTGCGCGCAAGGCGCTGCTTTTTGATGATTCGTGGCTGAGTTCTCTTCGCTTGTGTGGGCAAGCGGAGAGAACTGTTGTAATGGCCCTTGAGAATGGCTGGAGGGGTTACAGAAACTGAATTGGGGGAACAGCCAAAAATGAGCTATACTGCATTTACCTTTATTATCTTCATGATTGTCACCGGCCTGCTCTATTTTTTGATGCCCCGACGCGCACGCTGGGGCGTTTTGCTGGCGGCAAGCTATATTTTCTATTTTCTGTCGAGCAAGCTGCTGCTTTTGAGCCTGCTGGCGACGACGGTTTCCGTGTATCTGTCCGGCTTGGCGCTCGGACGGATCAATGCGCAATTCAATCTTGCAAAAAAGACGGTGCCAAAAGAGGAGAAGAAGGCGCTGCGCCAGAAAACGGCAAGCAGGAAAAAGCTGGTTGTATTTCTCGCTGTGCTCTTTAATTTCGGCCTGTTGCTGTTCTTTAAATATTTCAATTTTTTTGGGGATACGGTCAATTCCATATTCGGCCTGTTTTCCGAGCTATCCCCTGTGCCGCACCTGAAGCTGATTATGCCGCTGGGCATTTCATACTATACCCTGCAGTCGGTCAGCTATGTAGTGGACGTCTACCGTGGCAAGGTGGAGCCGGACCGGCATTTCGGCAGGCTCGCGCTGTTCATCTCCTTCTTTCCGCAGATCGTGGAGGGGCCGATCGGGCGCTATGGCCAGCTGGCGCATCAGCTCTATGAGCCGCATCGCGTAAGCTGCGCCAATCTCCTGCAAGGCATGGAGATGATTCTGTGGGGCCTGTTCAAGAAGATGGTGGTAGCGGACCGTGCAGGCATTTTTGTAGATGCCGTTTTTCATAACAGCGCAGCATATACGGGCCTTCCTGTCATATTGGCCGTATTGCTGTACACCATCCAGATTTACGCCGATTTTTCCGGCGTCATGGATATTGTGCGCGGCGTGGCGCGACTGTTCGGCATTCAGATGGCGCTGAATTTCCGCCGCCCGTTTTTCTCCATCTCCGTTCAGGAATTCTGGCGCCGCTGGCATATCACGCTCGGCGCATGGCTGCGCGATTATGTGTTTTATCCGGTCTCTCTCTCCAAGCCGATTCTTGCGCTTGGGAAGAAGGCCAAAAAGGTCTTCAAAGGGCATGCTGGCCGCCAGCTCCCCGCGATCTGTGCGCTGTTTTTCGTCTGGTTCGGCAATGGCCTGTGGCATGGAGCGGGATGGAAATTTATTGTTTATGGCCTGTATTACTATGTGATCATGACGATTGGCACGCTCTTTGAGCCGCTCTCCGTGAAGGCGCTTGCGGCGCTGCATATCGACCGGGAGGGGAAGCCCTGGCGCGTTTTCCAGATCATTCGCACCTGCGTATTTGTCTATTTCGGTATGCTGATTTTCCGCGCGCCGGGTTTGCGGTATGCAGGCCGGATCTTCCTTTCCATATTCCGCGGGCCGTTTTTGGGCGGCAGCCTGCTGTTGCCGAAGTTTGCGGCGGCTGATTGGCTGCTGCTCGGCATTGCCGTGCTACTGATGCTGGTAGTAAGCGTGCTGCAGGAGCGAAATATCAGCGTTCGCGCGCTGATTGCAAAGCTGCCGTTGCCCATACGCTGGGTGATCTATTTTGCGGCGCTGTTCAGCGTGATTATTTTTGGAATTTACGGGGATGGATATCACGTTGGAACTTTCCTTTATGGTCAGTTTTAAAGGAGGGTGAAAATGGATTCTTTCAAGAAACAGATTCCGGTCTGGCTGAAAAGAGGTTTGAAAGCAGCCACATTCCTTTTGATTTTTGCCTTTCTGTTAAATGCCGCTTCCGTTATTTTAACCCCGAAAGTGAATAAAAGGGAGGACGGCTCCAGCGAAGCAATCCACTTCGGCTATCGCGGAGAGCCGAAAGATTCCCTGGATATTGTGATGGTTGGCAACAGCGACCTGTATAACGCCATCATCCCGATTGAGCTTTATCAGTATTTTGGCATTGCGGGGTATGCCGGTGGGCGGCCCTATGAATCCGCCATGGGCGCATGGCGGCAGAGCCGCGACATCTTGCGGTATCACCGCAAACCGAAAGTACTGATTTTTGAAACGGATTGCCTCTTTCAAGAAGCGTCTCAAAAAAGCTGGGACTGGATTAATTGGAAAAATATACGCGAATCCATGCAGGAGCATTGGAAAACGCTTAAAAAATATTCAGACAGCAAGCTCAACGATGCGCTGGGTACCAAGCTGGGCTCTCTTCTGCCTGCTGTAAAGTATCATTCTAACTGGAAGAAGTTAACGCTTCAGGATTTTATGGATCCGTTTCATAGAGCATATCATTATGCTGGGAAAGGTTATATTCTCAATATCAAATGCAAGCCCTATAAAGGCGGGTTTGATTATATGGAGCCGGGGCGCACTCCGGAAGCTGCGCTGAGCAGACAGGCAAAGGCGGCTCTCAAAAAAGTGATGGATGCCTGCCAAAAGCGTGGGATTCAGCTTCTGCTGGCCGATATGCCCTCCTCTAAATCATGGAGTTATGAAAAGCACCGGGCGGTTGCTTCGTTTGCTCAGGAAAACGGCGTCGCCTTTTTGGATATGAATATTGAGGCGCAGGAGGGGCGTTTTCCTTTTGACTGGATGACAGATACGAAGGACGCTGGAAGCCATTTGAATCTCAGCGGCGCACAGAAGGCGACCGCTTACCTGGGAGAATATTTGAAGGCGCATTACGACCTTCCGGACCGCCGCCAGGATCCGCAGTATGACTCCTGGAAGGACGATATGATACGTTTTCAGGAGCTTCGTGCCCAGAAGGCGGTGCAGGAGGCCAAAGAAGAAAAGGCGCGCAAGGCGAAGGCAGTCCAGGGGCCGGCGGCTTCCGGAAGTGGATTTAAAAAGCTGCCATCCAATTGAATGATCCCGTTTCAGGGATGAGACCATGGAAAGGTATGAAATAGCATGAAGATACAAAAAGCATTTTTAATCAAAACAGGGCGAAGGGCGGTCAAATGCGTTTGCTTTTCCCTAATTTTCCTGTTGTTGCTTCAGCTGTGTTCCATGGTGCTCGTCCCCCGCAATGATAAGGCGGAGGATTCGACGCTGGGGACGGTAGTCACCGGGTATCTCGGCGAGCCGGACAATACGCTGGACGTCGTGATGGTTGGCAACAGCGATCTCAATAACGGGATCTCTCCGATTGATCTGTACAACCAATACGGGATCACGAGTTTTGCCAGCGGGCAGCCGCGCCAGAACCCCCTGACCGCCTGGCTGCGTGTCAAGGAGGCGCTGTCCCGCCAATCTCCCCGGGTGCTGGTGCTGGAAGTGGATGCGATGTACCGCAACCCCAATATGCATAAGGACCACTGGAAAATGTTTGTAGATAAGGTGAAGGCGTTTCCCCGGCAGGTATACGGTTATTCCGATACGTTCCTCAACAATGCGGTGGGCACGGGCGTCGGCTATCTGTTTGCGGGCGTCAAATATCATTCCCGCTGGAAGGAGCTGACCAGGGACGATTTTACGGATATCCGCCGTAAGTTTTACCATTATGTGGGCAAGGGATATTTGATCCATACGATGACGGTGCCCTATGAGGGCGGCTTCGATTATATGGAGCCGGGCGGCAGGGACGAGCCGCTGAGCAAGGAGGCCCTGCGCTGCCTGTCGAAGGTCATGGAGCTGTGCAAAGAGCGAGGCATCCAGCTCATGCTGCTGGAAATGCCTTCCGCCAGCTCCTGGAGCTATGAGAAGCATCAGGCGGTTTCCGAATTTGCAGCACAAAACGGTCTGCCCTTCCTGGATTTAAACGTGGAAGCGCAAGAGGGCCGTATGGAGTTTGACTGGACAAAGCATTCCAAGGACGGGGGAGACCATCTGAACCTGTTCGGTGCGGAGATTGCCACGGCTTATCTAGGTGCTTATCTTAAGGAACACTACGACCTGTCGGACCGCCGGCAGGATCCGGCCTATGCTTTCTGGAAGGAGGACGCCTCCTATTATGAACGCAACCGCCGCAAGGAGCTGGAGAAGCTCAACGAAAAGCCGGAGCCGCCGCACCATTCCAAGGTTGCGCCGAAGACCTGAAAAAAGACCGCCCCAGGCGATTGCCTGGGGCGG
>DCJV01000039.1 GCA_002320555.1 Ruminococcaceae bacterium UBA1691
GTCCATTTTTTCTTCCGGCCGCCTCTTCGGCGCTTTTTTGCTTTTGCGAGGGCGCCCTCTTTCAAGAGCTCGAAGCTCTCTCTCGAGAACGCTTGCTTATTCTATCAAACCACCTCCCCTTTGTCAACTCCTTTTTCTCCTTTTTTCTCCCCTTCTTTACACCCCTCCGCGCGTTCATTTTTATCGCTATTGGTTTGTATGAATTTTCCAACTTGCATGCGTTGAGGATAATTTTGAAACCGATGGAAATTGTAATAACGATTCAATGCTATCATGAAAGGAAGATTTTCAGATATGCCTAACGAACGGACAATCCGGCGGTTAAAAAAGGCGTGGGAAGTTACGATGATCCTCCTGCTCAACATCTTGATCATTGTCGCAGCAGTCGCTCCCAGCTACACAATCACGCGGGAAGAGCAAAACGAATCCGTGCAGGTGCTCTCCAAACTGGGCTCGCGCGGAAATGAAGTGCGACAGATTCAGACAAAATTAAAAAGCCTAGGGTATTACACCGGCAAGGTGGACGGCATTTACGGCACCGGCACGCAGAGCGCGGTCAAAAAGTTTCAGAAGAATTGTGGCATCACGGTCGACGGGATCGCCGGTCCCAAAACCTTATTATATCTCGGTATCACCAACACCGGCGGTTCCTCCGGCAGCACGGGTAAATACAGCCAGAGCGATATCAACCTTCTGGCGCGCATGATTTCAGCGGAAGCACGCGGTGAAAGCTATACGGGGCAGGTGGCTGTGGGCGCAGTGATTCTCAACCGCGTACAACACGCTTCCTTTCCGGATACAATCGCCGGTGTCATCTATCAGCCTGGCGCTTTCTCCGCCCTGAACGACAGCAACTGGAGCAAACCAATTGCCGATTCTGCCCGCAAGGCGGCTCAGGACTGCATCAACGGCTGGGATCCCAGCGGCGGCGCAATTTATTATTACAATCCAAAAAAGACAACAAACAAGTGGATGCTCAGCCGCCCGGTCACTAAGGTAATCGGCAACCACTATTTCTGCAAATAAACAGACGCTGCCCGCTTGACAGCCGCGACACAACGCGATAGTATGGTGACAGCTGAAGGATATGCTATAGTATGTAACCCGGAACACCATACCGTGAAGAAGGAATTTTTATGCAAATACTGCTGCGTGCTTTCCTCATGATCCTGATTTTGATTGCCATCATCGTTGTGTCGATTATTCTTTATAAAAGGTGGCGGCCTCTGCGGAACGCACACTTTATCTGTCCCCACTGCGGAAGTATCACCACACCGGGGCGGATCGTCCTTGCAATTTCTCCCGCTCGGGCTGACAGCCGTTTGCTGCAATGTGCCTCTTGCGGACGCGTTGGATATATGCAGCCTGTCTGGGATGTGTAAGGATTTAGAAAATATCTCCACCCTTTTTTGAGCGGCCTTTCTCCACCGATCCCATTCCCTGCGTCGTTGTGACGTTATGCGTCATGACGGCGCTTTTTTCATATCTCGGTGTGCCTGCAAATAATGCTTGCCCATCCGGCGCTTTTCTTCTATAATAAAGAGGGTTATAAGCTAATGCTGAACGATTCTATCTGTCAGGAGGATTTCGTTTTGAAAAAGAAACCGCTGATTATCACCTGCATCCTGCTCGTCGCTGCAATTGTGCTGACGGTGGCCGTCTTCGGCTTCGGCCTCGGCAAAAAGAAGGAGACCGAGCAGCCGAAAGCCAGCCCCAACGCGGCCGCAAGCTATCAAGCGCTGAGCACGACGGCAGATTTTGCCGACCATCCTCTGCTGCCGACCGATTTTGACGGCGTTTTCTATACCGCCGACCCGAACGGCAATTTTGAATTTTATGAATACAATAATGGCGTGTTTACAAAGATTGAAGCGAGTGGTACGGTAACCGCCACCGTTTCGCTCAGCAACCAGAACATCCCTGCGAAAATCACGTACCTTAAGCGTGACGGCAAGGTGGACGGCTACGGCCTATTCACCACGGCGATTTCAGATGCGCCGGTTGCGATCTACGATTATGTCTTCTTCCATGTGAAGACAATGCCGGAGAAATTCTCAGGGGATGCTCTTTTGCTGCTCGATACGAAAAAGGACGATTTCTACAAATCCGATAAGGTGTATGAGGAAGCCTATACGCTCGATCTCTCCACCGGCAAGACGAAGGTCTTTTTGCTGCAAAAAAGCCGCACGATCGGCGAAAACGGCGGCTTCCGCTCCGACTTTACGCTGCTGACGGATGCGCTGGTGGACAATGCCGGCAGCCGCCTGCTCTTCTTTACGGGCCGCTACTACGCGGAGGATTCCGAAAAGCGCGACGTGATGTTCCGCACGGGCAGCACACAGACACACGGCTTTGCGAACGCGGATTACAACTATGCCCGCTCCACGGACAAGGGCATCGTCTTCTTACGCAAGACGGACAAGGGCTTTAACGTGATGCGTTTCAGCAATGAGAAGGAAGCCGTCCTCAAGGAATTCGAAGGGACGTTCGGCACGGATTACCTCCTGAGCGGCGATACGCTTATCGGAAAAAACGGCACGGTCTACAACCTTGCCACGCAGAAGGAACAGGCCTTCGACGCGCCCGGCCTGAAAGAGCTTGCGGCTGCGGCGGTCAGCCCGGATGGCAAGCGGCTGGTGCTTGCGGGCACGCCGGAGAATGGCGCGGTCAACGAGCAAAGGATCGTTTACGTCGACCTGGAGGCAGGCAAGCAGAAAGCGTTCACCGGGGCGGATTTGTTTCGGCTCGAAACGCCAGAGCTTACTTTCATCGGCAACGATACGGTATTCCATAACCGGAAGAGCACGCAGGAGGGCAAGGCGTGCCAGCTTTGCGCGATTGAGTGGGCAAAGGTGTTTGCGGAATAAGGATAAGATTGATATTGTGAAAGGCCGGGTGCGGATAGGCATCCGGCCTTTTATGTTACCAAATTTTGATCAGTTTATGTAAGGCGATGCTCACTGGCGCTCAAAGAGAGACCCGCTTTTCGATAAAAATGTTCGAAAAGCGGACCTCATACCAAATACAGAGCATTCCAAAAGCTTGCGCCACCATTCACTTTTTCGTGATCTGAAACCGGTCCTCCAGCAGCAGCCAGTTTTGAGGGAAGGCCCATCCAAGCTTCCAGTAGCTGATGCCTCGCAGTTCAAGCTCCTTGAGTAAATCGAATTTCGCATTGATGGACCTTGCGTCTTCAAACCAGACAACATGCTGTTTTGACGAGGCGTCGCGGTAATAAAAGAAAGGTGCCTGCGCTGTATCGTCATATTCGATTATGGCGTTGTTGCCCCTGGCTATGGAGATGGCGGTCTGGGGACTGACTGCGCGGGCGTAAGCGCCGCCCTTCACAAAAGGCAACGTCCAATCATAGCCATAGAGATTTTGACCCATCATGATTTTGTTCGCAGGTATTTCCGTTTTGGCATACTCCAGAACCTCACGCACGGGCCCGATGGGTGATACAGCCATAGGGGGACCGGCGCTATAGCCCCACTCGTAGGTCATGATCACCACAAAATCCGCGACTTCTCCATGAACTTTATAGTCGTGCGCGGTATACCATTTTCCAGTTTGGGAAGCACTGGTCTTTGGGGCAAGCGCGGTGGACATCAAGAGATTTGCCGCATGCAGCCGCTTTGCCGCCTTCCTCAGGAAAGCGTTATAATTTTCCCGGTCCTCCGGCCGCAGAAACTCAAAATCAAAATGGATATCCTGAAAACCGTATTCTCCAGCGGTTTCGATGATATTGTCCAACAAAACATCCTGAATGGACACATTATTCAGAATTGCTTCGCCTACCGTATCGCTGAACCGTCCGTTTTCGAGATTTGTGACCGCCATCATCAGCACCGCCCCGCTGCCGGCCGAGGCGGTCTTAACAGGGGAAACATCAAAAGTGACGAGACTGCCGTCGGGCCTTGCCTCAAAACTAAAGGGGGCAACGTAAGTAAGCAGAGGCGAGTACTCCATTACAGAAGAAGTTACCACATTGGTGAACCGGCTGTTAATTGCTTCCGCATAGGCATTTGATTCCACAGGTGTTTTCGGTGCAGGTGGAATATACAGGCGAAATCCAACCTGAAGCGGCCTAGAGGGATGAATCGCGTTTATTTGGGCAAGCCTTGTATAACTGATCCCAAAACGTTTGCCGATCATGTAAAGGGAGTCTCCCGGCTGCACAAAATAATACATACCCGTAATGGGAATTACAAGCGCCTGACCAATTACAAGCGTTCTGAGGGGATCAATCTGATTGGCCGATGCGATGTCAGCAATGGATATGCCATAAGTCCTTGCGATGCCATAAAGAGTCTGGCCTGATTGTACAACATGAATTTGCATAAACTCAGCACCTCCTAAAAGCATTCTATTCAAAAAGAGTAAAATTGTTTATTGAATCACTAGCATCGGTGAACAGGGGCAACAACGGTTTTGAAGGCGATGCCGAGGACCTCTGCAGCGTTATCCTCCTCGCCTTCCGGCAAGGAAGGCATCGTCGTCTGCCTTGCGCCAACACTCCAAAGGACCGCTCCGGCAACCGCAAAGCCACGTTTGCCGATGCTAAAAAGAGACAAGCGCATACAAACTTCGGGTTTGCTTTACGTTTGTCTCTTATGGGTTGCGTTGACAAAATAGATAACCGGCGGCAAAGCGGGCCGACTAGGTAAAAAACATAAAAACCCGCGGAGCACGACTTGCTCACCGCAGGCGTGGTGGAAGTGCTGAAAAAAGATACCCAATAAAAGCGCGGGCATTCAGGTGAATAAAAAGAAAACCTGCGGTGCGCGACTTGCTCACCGCAGGTGTGGTGGAGATGGCGTGACTTGATCCGAACACTTTTTCTCAGCTTCGGAAGCCGCTGCTTCGACCGCCTCTAGTGTGACTGTATTGCCCTCTCCACTGTAATTATATGTGATTACTGTCTTATCATCATAAAGCCATATCTGACTGACAAACGTATCGATGATCTGCCGCTGGTACTCCCGGTCATTGACGTCGCCGCCCTTGAATCGCTCCAAGAAGAAAATGATCTGCTCCTTGCTGAAAGTGGGCCGGGCAATCTCCTCTCTTTGGATGTTTGCCTCCAGATCGGCCTTCTCCGCTTCCAGCTCCAGCAGCCGGTCTTTTGTCGTCGGAGTGAAAATCCCCTGCTCAATTGCTGCCATGATGTTTTTCAGGCTTTTTTCAGTCTCTCGCAACTGTGATTTGTAATAGTCCAGCATCGATGTGTCTGCCAGCTCCTTGCGTTGCAGCTCGACCACCTTGTCGGCAATGTACTCGATCACCTCGTCTACTAGCACGCGATTAACGGTCTGCTCAACAATATACCGCTCCAATTCATTTTTTCTCACGCTCTTCTGCTTTTCGGTGCTTTCGGGTGGAGCAGGTATAATAACTGTACCTCTGTCCGCCCTTACTGGTACCGCTGTCCCCGATCATCGTCTCCCCGCAGTGGCCACAAAAAAGTTTTGTTGTTAGTAAAAATTCTTCCTCACTGCCGGCCTGAATCTTTCGGGCGGGCGCTTTTTTGTTTTTCTCCAATCGCTTTTGCACCTTCTCAAATGTCTCATCGTCTATGATACGCGGCATACCGTCTGGGATGAAGATATCGTGCCATCGGTATTCGCCGATATACCGCCGGTTCGATAGGATTCGTACGATGGAGTTATGATTAAATGGCTTTCCATTGGCCGTTTTAAGGCCCTTGCTGTTCAGCTCTTTGATGATTTCGGAGGCTTGTTTACCACTGCTGTACATCTCGAAAATTTGCCGGACGATCTGCGCGCCATGCTCGTCGATCTGGAAATGCTTGTCCTGGTCTACATAATATCCGAGTGAGCGTCCCCCGCCTCCGGTCGACTGGCCTTTCATGGCGACCTCTCTCATCCCGCGCATGATGTTTTGAGACAGATTCGCGGAGTAATACTCAGCCAGGCCTTCCAAGGTGCTTTCCAGTATAATCCCTTCCGGGCCATCCGGGATGTGTTCCTTCGCATACATCACCCGGACGCCGTTCCGGCGCAGCTTGACCTTATTTATGGCGATCTCTTCTCGGTTTCGGCCAAAGCGGTCAATCTTCCACACGATGACGGCGTCAAAAAGTCCCTTCGCGCTGTCTCTCAGCATTCGCTGGAATTCAGCGCGGTTGTCATTGCGGCCGGTTTTTTTGTGATCAGCATAGGTACCTACAATTAAAATATCATTTTGGTGTGCAAACTGGGTGCATTCTCGGATCTGTCCTTCAATGCTTTTATCCGTTTGATTCGGTCCGGGAGAGTACCGGGCGTAGATGACTGCTTTCATAATTTATATCACCAACGCCTCCGCGAGGAAGCGCGCCTCGTCCACCTCTCAAGTTTTTAATCGATATTGCCGTTCTCTGACGCAGAAGGTGCCGCTGATTCAAGGGTATCTTCCGACTCTGCTGCCTCGTCCATTGCATTTCGCACTTCAACCATGTTCAGCATAGGGAGCCGCACTTGACCATTTGGACAGCATTGAGCAGACACTGAAATGATAATAGAACGAGCAATAGAATACATTGTTGTTAATCCATTAAGTTGTAACATTTTGTTAAAGACTTCAAGTGACATGTCGTCCTTAGATGCAAAAAAACCGCCCTCTAGTTCCAAAACGACTGAAACGCCCTCCTGCATCACTCTCGATCGAGACGAATTGATGGATC
>DCJV01000119.1 GCA_002320555.1 Ruminococcaceae bacterium UBA1691
GCAGTCAGATTCTGCGGGCGCTGCTTCGGCCTTCCGACAGTGGTTACGCTGATGAATGCAGGGTGTGAGAAGTGTTTAGTGGTCATATTTGATCGACAAGCTGAGGGCGCGAGGCATTTTGCCTCGCGCCCTTTGCACACATTGCGGGACGACAGAATACATTGTATTGTATCAAATATACTCCCGCGCAAAACGAATACAGAGATCCGGCATTTGAATTTTAGCTCCCCGAAATTCAAATCCGATGTTTAATTACGCCACGGCTTGTCAAAAATAGAAATGCGAAAAACAAATTCCGTTGGAGAGTGATGAAAAGTGACAATCAAACGGGGAGATATCTATTACGCGGATTTGAGCCCTGTTGTAGGCTCTGAGCAGGGCGGCGTCCGGCCCGTGCTGATCGTGCAGAACGACGTGGGCAACAAATTCAGCCCGACGGTCATCGCCGCCGCTATCACCAGCCAGAAGTATAAAACCAATTTGCCCACGCACATTCAGGTGCACGCAAGTGACTGCGGGCTCGCAAAAGATTCGATCGTCCTGCTCGAGCAGGTCCGCACGCTGGACAAACGCCGTTTGCGCGAGCGCATGGGAAACCTTGCGCCGGAAGATATGAACCGCATCAACCGCGCCCTGTCGGTCAGCTTTGGCCTGGGCCCGCGGGGAGAGCGTGAAGACAAGGCCGGGAATACATAAATTCCCGGCCTTGATTTTTCCCCGTTTGGATTTATCCATGCGCTTTATCCGCTCAGCGCAGCATTTCCTCCCGATCCTGCGTACGCATGCGCAGAGTGTCGTCCCGGACGGGACAAGCTCCGGTGAAGCGCCGCCGGAGCCCGTGCAGATCATCCCAACGCAGCATGCGCCGGTGTGTTCCATATGGCAGCATCATGTTTCCACAGTGGCTACGCCTTTCCCAGTCTGATTCGCCAAACTGAAACGGATATATCCGAAAAGAGCGTAGAGGTGACAAAGCATCAGGCGAGAAAGCTGGTGCAGATTGAGAGCACCTGCCACGACATGCTGCCCGCGCACGGCAGGAAAGAGTGTTGCTCAGGGCGTCCCCGCCTGGCTCGTGTGTCCTGCGTCCTGCTCCAATTGCTCCTGTGAAATCAAGGCCAGTTCCTCTGCCGTGATCTTTCGACACCCGCCTGGGCCGAGTGTTTCGTCGAGCGAGAGCTCACCCATCTTAATCCGGCGCAGCGCAGTGACTTCGTTGCCCAGTGCGGCAAACATGCGCTTGATCTGATGGTATTTCCCCTCATGGAGCACCACCTCAGCCAAAGGCATTTCGCCGCCTTCCAAGATGCGGAGCCCTGCTTCCATGCAGCGCGTGCCATCGGCGAGCACGACGCCCGCGCGGAAGGCATCCATGAGCATATCGTCTGCCGGGCGGGCGAGCCGCGCGAGATAGGTTTTGGAGATATGCTTTTTGGGGGAGAGGATGCGGTGGGCAAAATCGCCGTCGTCCGTGATCAAAACGAAGCCGGTCGTATCCTGATCGAGCCGCCCGGCAGGGAAGAGCCCGGCCCGGCGAAATTTCGCGGGGACGAGATCGACCACCGTTTCCCGTTTCGGGTCCCGGCTCGCGGAGACAATGCCCGCGGGTTTGTCGAGCATCAGGTAGATATGTTTTGATATCAAAAAAGGCTGGCCGGAAACAGAGATCTGATCCGTTGTCGGGTCGGCCTTTTGCCCTGCGTCCCGCACGCAAGCGCCGTTTACCGTGACCGCGCCGCTTTTGATCAGGCGACGCGCGTCGCTGCGCGTAAGCGTGCCCTGGGAGGCGATCAATTTATCAATGCGTTCATGTGGCATTTCGGCTCCTTTCCGAAAAATACCGTCACATGCTCTGTCCATGCGGCATTCTTCCTGCTCCCGCGTCTAGCGTCTGAAATCTGCCTTACGATCGGTCGACCTTGAGCACGCCGTCGATTTTTGCCACCTTAGCCATCACGCTGCGCAGGTGCTCCACACCGTCGACCGTGATCGTCATTGTCAGTGTGCAGCGGCCGTCTTTGAGCTCGCGCGTATTCATCGAATGGATCATCACGTGCATATTGGCGAGCTGGCCGGACACATCCGCCAGCAGCCCCACGCGGTCCAGGCATGTGATGAGCAGGGAGGATTTGAATTCCTCCTTGACGTTTTTGTCCCAGTAGGCGGTAATCCACCGCTCCGGCTCGTTGCACAGGGCAATGATTTGGGGGACGTTCGTACAGTCGCGTTTATGGATGGACACGCCGTGCCCGCGTGTGATAAAGCCGATGATCTGATCGCCGGGCAGGGGGCTGCAGCATCGTGCAAATTTGATCAGGCAGTTGTCGATGCCCTCCACGATCACGCCCTCGCTGCTTTTTACGCGCTTTTTCTGCGGCGTAATGACCACTTCAGGCGGCTGATTTGCTTTGATGAGCTTGTAATAGGCCTCCTTGATGGAGGGCATCATGCGGATGACGGAGATGCCGCCGTAGCCGATGGCAGCGTAAAAATCGTCCATGGAGTTACAGTGCTGCCGCTCAGCGATTTTTTGGAGAAAATCCTTGAGCTCGTCATCTGCCAGGCGGATATTGTTGCGCTTAAATTCCCGCTCCAGCTCTGCCTTGCCTTCGATGATATTTTCCTCACGCTTTTCCTTTTTATACCAGGTGCGGATTTTGCCGCGTGCCTCGCTGGTGCGCACGATCTTCAGCCAGTCCCGGCTTGGCCCCTTGCCGGGCTGGGAGGAGGTGAGGACCTCGACGATTTCGCCGGTCTTGACCTGATAGTCGAGCGGCACGATCCTGCCATCCACCTTCGCGCCGACCATGCGGTTGCCCACAGCAGAATGGATGGCATAGGCAAAGTCGATCACTGTTGCGCCAGTGGGAAGGTTGATAACGTCGCCACGAGGGGTGAAAACAAACACGTCGTCCGGAACAAGATCGCTTTTGATCGTCTGGACGATATCCTCAACGTTTTCGCTGTCCTTCTGGTTTTCGAGAAGCTGGCGGATCCAGGCGAGCCGCTCCTCAAATTTGTCCTTGCCGGACATGCCAAGCTTATATTTCCAGTGCGCAGCGATGCCGTATTCTGCGGTATAATGCATCTCCCACGTGCGGATCTGCACCTCGAAAGGAACGCCTTCCTTGCCAATGACCGTTGTGTGCAGAGATTGATACATATTCGGCTTTGGGGTGGAAATATAGTCCTTGAACCGGCCCGGGATCGGGCGGAACATATCGTGGATAATGCCCAGGCAGTTGTAGCAGTCAATCACGGAATCCACAATGATGCGCACGGCATAAATATCGTAGATTTCGTCAAAATTGTGGTTCTGCATATACATCTTGCGGTAAATGCCGTGAACGCTCTTGATGCGCCCGTCGATCCGAGCGCCCGGTACGACCTGGTCGACGCGGGCCTGAATCCGTTCTTTAATTTCTTCCAGAAATTCCCGGCGCGCATTGCCCTGCAGTTGGATGGATTCCTCGATCTCATGATAGGCCACCGGGTCGAGATAGCTGATCGCAAGGTCTTCAAGCTCCTCCTTGATGGCGCGGATGCCGAGACGGTGCGCGATAGGAGCGTAAATTTCGAGCGTTTCGAGCGCCGTGTCGCGCCGTTTCTGCGGCGGCTTAAAATTCAGGGTGCGCATATTGTGCAGCCGGTCGGCCAGTTTGATGATGATGACACGGATATCCTGCGACATCGCCAGCAGCATCTTGCGGATATTTTCCGCCTGCTGCTCCTCCTTGGTCGAAAGGGGAACCTTACCGAGCTTGGTCACGCCGTCGACAAGATAGGCGATGGCTTTGCCGAATTTTGCCTGGATGTCGTCGAGCGTTTCAGCCGTGTCTTCCACCACGTCGTGCAGCAGCGCAGCGATGACGGATTCCTTGTCCATGCCCATCTCTGCGAGGATACGCGCCACACAGATGGGATGGATAATATAGGGCTCGCCGGAATAGCGCAGCTGCCCTTCGTGCGATTGGCGTGCGAGCGCATAGGCTTTGTCGACCTCAGCGATCTCCTCGGCGGAAAAGCTTTTGGCAAGAAGCTCCCGCAGGGCGGCATAACCATCTCCTTTTTGGGGATCGGGCGCATTCTCCTTTTGCTTCGTAGCGGTAGCGTCCCGGATGACCGGCAGGCTGTCGTGAAGATCCGCCTCAGGCCTCTTTTTTTCTTCCGTCATGCTCTTCGCCTCCTATCGCCCGTAGGCTTTGTAAAATCAATGAATCGCCGAGATTTACCTTTATTGTATCCGGCGGAAGGATAATATTCCCCTCATCGGCCTTTTGAATCAAATGAAGCTCCTCCATCGCGTCAAGGGCAACTTGTACCTGACAGAGGTTCCCGCCCTTTCCTGAAAGACGCAGGCAAAGCATTTCCGCTCCGAAGCGCCAGCCCGCGTTCGCGCGGAGCATCCGGTATACCTGCGCCGTTTGCTCTCTGGTGGGCAGCGCCTGATTGGCTTCCTCCACTGTATGCAGCTCACCGCGGCGGTATGCTTCATAAAGCCGTTCATCCCGGAAGAGCGCGTCCTCATTCAGCCCAGACAGACGCATTGCATGAATCTGGATGGATATGTCCGCCTTGCCTCGAAATTCGTTGCGCGCCGCGCGTACCGCCAGATCGACAATATCCCCGATGCGGTATGGAAATTCTGCGGCGGTGATCCCAAAACGCATTGCCGTGATCAACGTGCCGCCGCGCGAAAAACGAAGGCGCAGATGCTTGCCGCCGCCGACTGGCTGGACGGCCTCGAGCCGCATCCGAAACAGGCCGAACAGCGGCTGTGGATTGCCCGCGCCGAAGGGCTCGAGCCCGCTGACCGCATCGATCATGTCCAACGTGAGATAGATGGGATTCAGGCGGCAGTCGAGCCGCAGGGCAGGAAACGGCATGGCCCTCTGCGCGGCATATGCATTGATGGCTTCCCGAAATGCGCCGATCGCACCGCTCGCAAGCTCCAAACCTGCGGCGAGCGTGTGCCCGCCGAAATGGATCAGCATATCCTTGGAAGCCACCAGCGCATCGTACAGGGAAAAGCCTTCGATGCTCCGGCCGGAGCCCTTGGCCTGTTCGCCGTCCGTGGTGATGACAATGCTCGGCCGGCCATAGGTCTCTGTCAGCCTCGCGGCGACGATGCCGAGCACGCCGGGGTGCCATCCCTCTCCAGAGACGACCAATACCCGGTCAAAGCGGCGCTGCGGGTGCTCGTCGAGCTGCTGCTCCACCTGCCGGAGGATCGCAAGCTCCGTTTCCTGCCGCAGGGCGTTGGTCTGGCAGATTTCCTCCGCCAGGGAGGCGGCTTCCGCCTCATCCTCACTGAGCAAAAGGTGCAGCGCGCGCTGCGCCGAGCCCATGCGGCCCGCTGCATTGATGCGCGGCGCGAGCGTAAAGGCCACGTTGACGGCGGTGAGCGGCTTGTCTGCAAAGCCCGCCGCCTCGCGCAGGGCCTGAAGGCCGATGCGGCTATTGGCATTGATGCGCTCCATCCCGCAACGAACCAGTTTACGGTTTTCCCCGTGGAGCGAGACGACATCCGCAATGGTGCCCAGTGCCACCAGATCGGCATAATCGTCCAGCAGCGTTTGAACGTCGCCCTCCAGCGCGGCGGCCAGGTAAAAAGCCACGCCCACGCCTGCCAGATCGCGGAAGGGGCAGTTGCAGTCCGTCCTGTGCGCATCGACGATCGCATCGGCACGGGGCAGTGTATCGCCGGCCCGGTGGTGGTCGGTTATGATCAGGTCAAGCCCGAGTGAAGCCGCGTATTCCGCCTCTTCCAGCGCGCTTACGCCGTTGTCAACCGTGATGATCAGCTTCGCGCCGCGCCGGGCCATCTCGTCGATCGAAGTGCGGTGCAGCCCGTAGCCCTCGGTTTCCCGTTCGGGAATATCGTAAAACACATCCGCTCCCTGTGTTTCCAGATAGGAGTAAAGCACCGCAGTGGCGGTCACACCGTCCGCGTCGTAGTCCCCATAGACCGCGATCCGCTCATAATGATCCAAAGCTTTCCGGATGCGTGCGACCGCCTTGTCCATATCCGGCAGGCACATCGGATCCAATTCCGCCGTGCCGGCTTCCAGAAAGCTGTGCGCCTGCTCCGGCGTTTTGATCCCGCGCGAGACGAGCAGTAGCGCTGCAAACGGATCGAGCTCGCACGCTTCGGCCAGGGACGCCGCGCAATCCTTGTCATACTGCGCAATACACCACTTTTTGCGGCTCAAATACATCATTCCCTTCTATTCCTTTTATTTTAGCATTAAATGGGTGTGGATTCAAGAAAAAAGGGAAGATTTCGGGCTGCTTGCCATGCGCCTTCCTCCGCCGCGAGCAAGCCCTCATTTGCATTCCTTTGGTTAGGCGGGTACTTCTTCCAATACACAACCAGTACCACGAGGGCAAACGCAACCGTCACCGGATTGTTTGGTCGAACGACGGTCTGATTTTTGTGACCTACGACCACTATGCAACCTTTTATGTAATCGGGTAATACAGAAAAAAGAAAAGAGGAATCAATCCATGAGTAAGCAAATTGAAGAAATCACCCTCGACTTCACCGGCGCGAAAACGCTGTGGGAGATGCCGTGCGCAAAAAGCACGTAGCTGTCCCCCGGAAAGACGTTTTACGGATCGCGGCACTTTGTAAGAAAACATCACGCTCTCGTAAGAAAATTGTAATTTTCCCGTTTCCCTTTCGTAAAGCTGTTTGGGTATCCTAATAGCAGAAATGAAATTTGATCCGCGTAGCAATGGAAGGGAAGCGGTTTTTTATGGAAAAAATCAAAAAGCTCTGGAAGGAAGGGTGGGACAAGGTTCGCCATAACGATTTGATCCGCCCCGGCAACCGGAAGAAAAAGATCGCAGTGCTCGTAGGAATCTCCGTGTTTGCCGTTGCCTGCGGCCTGATCGCCTGGTTTTACGGAAAGCCGCTTCTGGATTTTGTGCTCGATACACAGCAATTCCGCGCCTGGATGAATGAGCATGGGGCTCTGGGGCCGGTCACTTTTGTCGCTATCCGCACAGTGCAGACCGTCGTCAAGATCATCCCCGCCGAGCCGCTGGAAATCGGCGCGGGCTATGCGTTCGGAAGCTGGTGGGGCATGGCGCTGTGCATGCTCGGCACGGCGATCGGCTCGCTGATCATCATCGGGCTGACGAAGCTTTTCGGGATGCGGATGGTGGAGGTCTTTGTCCCGCGCGAAAAGCTTCAGTCCTTCCGCTTTCTGCAGAATACCAAAAAACTCAACCTGCTGCTCTTCATCATCTTCCTGATCCCTGGCACGCCCAAGGATTTCATTACCTATTTTGTGGGCATCACGCCAGTGAACACGTTCACCTTTTTGATCCTGACCGGGATTGCCAGGATCCCGTCGATTTTATCCTCGACCCTGTGCGGTAACGCACTGGGCGAGCGCAACTTCTGGTTTGCTGCGATCGTATACCTCCTGACGGGTGCGCTGACCGTTGCCGGAATTTTCCTCTATCGCCGCATCAGCCGGCAAGAGAGTGAAGCCTCGGATCATCCGTTAAAAAAAACGGCATAACAGGCCGCCAGTGAAAACAAATCCGGCGCTGCCTCCCATTCGGTCCCTGTCGGCCGAATGGGAGATTTTTTGTGGACTGGCCACAAAGCGAAAGTACATTGAGCGGCGGCTTGTGGAAATTTCAGCCTTTGCACGGGGAAGCGGCTTCTTTTCTCCTGTAAACTGGTCAAAATGCAGGATTTTGATTTAACGGTTGCAAATTGTGGGGAAATCGAGTACTATATCAGTAGATTTCGGCTGCCATGTGCAGTTGGTTTAGGAGGAGTTTTCATGCCGGTTTTTCAGGAGATGTCCAAGGAGGAGCTCGTGGCGCAGCAGAAAAGCCTTTTGAAGGAATATGAAGCGTTTCAGGCAAAGGGGCTAAAGCTCGATATGTCGCGCGGCAAGCCCGGCGCGGATCAGCTTGACCTTTCCATGGAGATGCTCGACGTCCTCCATTCTGATTCTGACGTCAAATCGGAAAATGGGATGGACTGCCGCAACTACGGCGTGCTTGACGGCATTCCAGAGTGCAAGCGGCTCTTTGCCGAGCTGATGGGCGTTGCCCCGCAGAATATCATCGTAGGCGGCAATTCGAGCCTGAATATGATGTTCGACTATGTTTCCCAGTGCATGACGCACGGCGCGGGCAGCATCCCCTGGTGCAAGCTGGACAAGGTGAAATTCGCCTGCCCGGTGCCCGGCTATGACCGTCATTTCGGCGTGTGCGAATATTTCGGGATCGAGATGATCAACATCCCGATGCTGGCGGATGGCCCGGATATGGACTTGCTGGAAGAGGTGGTGAAGGATCCGGCAGTCAAGGGCATGTTTTGTGTGCCGAAGTATTCCAATCCCGAGGGCAAAACCTATTCCGACGAAGTTGTTCGCCGCATGGCCGCGATGGAGACGGGGGCATCGGACTTCCGCATCATTTGGGATAACGCCTACTGCGTCCACGATCTGACGGACACGCCCGACGAGGTGCTCAACATGCTCGATGAGTGCGCGAAGGCGGGGAACCCCGACCGCGTGATAATGGTGGCCTCCACCTCGAAAATCAGCTTCCCCGGCGCAGGCGTCGCTGTGATGGCGGCCTCCGATGCGAATATCGCGATGATCAAAACGCGCATGGCTTCCCAGACGATCGGTTACGATAAGCTCAACCAGCTGCGCCACGTCCGTTTCTTCAAGGATGCGGATGGCATCCGCGCGCAGATGAAGCGCCATGCCGCGATCCTGCGCCCGAAGTTCCGGGCTGTGCTCGACGCGTTTGAAAAAGAGCTCGGCGGTAAGGGTATCGCCTCTTGGAAGAACCCGAACGGCGGCTATTTTATCAGCCTCGACGTGCTCGACGGCTGTGCTAAGCGCGTGGGCGTGCTCTGTAAGGAGGCGGGCGTTACGCTCACCACGCCGGGCGCGACCTATCCCTACGGCAATGACCCGGCGGACCGCAACATCCGCATCGCGCCGACGCTTCCACCCGTGGCGGAGCTCGAGCAGGCGGTGGCGCTATTGTGCGTGTGTGTGCAGCTTGCGGCATGTGAAAAGCTGCTGGAGAGCAAATAACGTCTGGAGAGCAAATAACGTTTTTATTGGATCAAATAGATCCAGCGAGAAAAGCAGGAGGACGCGCCGCGCATCCGCCTGCTTTTGTGCTTGGCTCCCATAAGTCGCCGGGCACCTTATTTACCCATCTCGGTAAGGAAGGTGCCCGGCAGTATTTTTTCGTTTCTGTCTGGGTGGAACAGCTCCTCATTCCCGAAAAGAATCGATTGTGATATCGAATTCATCGCTTTTTGACGCTGTTGCGCACGATAAGCTCCGGTTCCAGGCTGACCGTGCGGGGCGGGTCCTTCGATCCTTGCAGCCGACTGGTCAGCAGCCGGCAGGCCTCCTCGCCCAGCTGCTGGGGATTCTGAGCCACTGAGGTCAGCTCCACGCCCAGCGCAAAGGGGGAGAGGGAATTATCATAGCTCACCAGGGAGAAATCGTCCGGCACACGCAAGCCCAGGCCGTACAGATACTTCAGAAACCCCAGGGCCATCATATCGTTGGAGACAAAGGCGGCAGTGGCATCGGTTTTCAGAAGGGCTTGCGCCGCCCGGTATCCGCTGTCAAAGTGGTAATCCCCCTCCGCTACCAGGGTTGGATCATAGGGCAGCCCCATCTCTTCCAGGGCGCTGCGGTAGCCCTT
>DCJV01000142.1 GCA_002320555.1 Ruminococcaceae bacterium UBA1691
CGTAGGACGTATGCCGCCGGCTTTTCCCTGAAGGACTGCGTCACGCTCGACACCCTGTCGGAGCTTGTGCAGCAAGGGAAGCTTTCGCAGTGCATGATCCCGCTGGAGCGCGTGCTGGCGGCCTATCCATCCTTATCTGTGACGCAGGCGCAGGCCGTGCGATTTGCAAACGGCGGCGCGCTCGATGCGGACAGGCTCCGTTTTGCAGAAAAGCGGGACGGCCTTTTCCGGGTATACAGCCCGGATGAACGCTTCCTCGGCTTGGGGGAGCTGCTGCCAGAAGAGCGCGAATTGAAGGTCAGGCGGGTTCTTCAGGAGACTTGATTCCATGGCGGTTGACGCTTCCGAAAGGAGGAAAGGTTTATGCCGTATGTAACGGACTTTCATACATTGCCGCAGAAGGGGACCGCGCTTGCGCTCGGGAATTTCGACGGCGTTCATATCGGCCATCGGGCGGTTATTGGCGCAGCGGTTCAGATGGCGCGCCGATGGGATCTTCTGCCCGGCGCGGTCGTCTTTCGGGAACATCCGCAAAAGGCTCTGCGCGGCGCGGCTCCTGCGCGTTTGTGCGACGACCGGATGCGCTTGCGGGCGTTTGAGAATGCGGGTGCAAAAGCGGTGTGCGTACTTGATTTTGAAGAGATTATGCCCCTTTCCCCAGAAGCCTTCGTTGAGCAGATTTTGGTGCGCCGGCTGCATGCGCGGGCGCTCTCGTGCGGCTATGATTACCGCTTCGGCGGTGGCGGCGCGGGAGACGCGGGCAGGCTCCGGGAGCTGTGCCTTCATCACGATATCCGCTTTTCCATGACAGACGAGGTGGATTTCGGTGGCCTTCCCGTGAGCAGCACGCGCATCCGGGCAGCGCTTGAGCAGGGGAGGATGGAAGAGGCCAACGCGATGCTCGGTAGGCCCTTCTGCTATGATTTCACCGTGGTGGGCGGAGACCGGCGCGGGCGGAAACTGGGCGCCCCAACGATCAACCAGTTTTTTCCTGAGGGCTTTGTTGTGCCGAAATTTGGCGTATACGCGTCGAAAACGCTGTTGAAGGGTGAATATCACCCCTCAGTGACGAATATCGGCCTGCGGCCCACGATCGGGACACAGAGCCTTCGCAGCGAAACCTATATCATGGATTTTAGCGGCGATCTCTATGGACAGAATATTGAGGTTTCATTGATGCATTTTTTGCGTGGAGAGGTTAAATTCGATTCTCTTGACGGGCTGCGCGCGCAGATCGCAGCGGACGCACAGGCAGTGAGAAATTTGGTTGAGGTAGGGGAGCATCAGAATGCGGGAAATACAGGCGGTACTGTTTGATTTTGACGATACCCTGCAGGACAGGGAGGCGGCTTACCGGAGCTATTGCGCGGCCTTTTTGGCAGAATTCTTCCCCACTCTCTCAGAGGAGGAAAAGGCCCGGCGTATCGACGAGATGGAATCGCATATCGAAGGGGGCTACCGCAAACGCGAGGACTATTTTCCAGAGATGATCGCGCTGTGGGGATGGGCGGAGCATCCGCCGCTCGATTTTCTCTGCCGCCATTTCAATGAGCACTACGGCGAGCATGTCGCGCTTTTCCCCGATGCCATACCCACAATTGAACGGCTGAAGACGCAGGGATACCTGCTCGGCATCGTCAGCAACGGGCCATCCGTTTTGCAGAATAAAAAGCTCGATACGGCCGGGATTCGCGGCCTGTTCGACGTGGTCGCCGTCTCCGGGGATTATGGCATCCATAAGCCGGACAGGCGCCTTTTCGATCTCGCAGCGCAGAAGCTCGGCGTGCCAAATGAATCGTGCGTATTTGTGGGCGACCATCCGGTCAATGATATCAAGGGCGCGCTTGGCGCGGATATGCAGGCTGTGTGGATGAATTATGGCACCTTTGCCGGGCAGCGTACAGAGGGCGTGCCGGAAATTACGCGCGTTTCTCAGGTAATCGGCCTGCTGGATCGGGAAAAGCTGCCACTGAGCGAAAAAGGGCGTGACACGATATGAACCGGATGCAGCTGCCGCAGGGATATCGCCCGGCAGACACGACTGATCTGCAGGAAAATAAAAAGAAGGCGATTGCGGTGAATGTGGCGGCGTTGTGCTCTTTTGTCTCCCTGATTTGATCGGCGTTTGTCTCCTTCCACTCCGTGTGTCTCTGGTCGGCTTGAGCAATAGGCAGAATGAAGAAAAATAAAGGAATTAGCCCTTTACATTTTTTCGGCTATATGATAAAATAATCAAGCATTGTGCCCTGCTCTCGGCACTTGGATGAAACCGCAAAGCGGTATGCCACCTGCCTTCTGCTGGGAGCCCGGCGAATTTTAGAATGAGGTGACAGTCATGACCAACGAAGAAAAAAAGGCAATCATGGCCGAGTATGCGCTCCACGAGGGCGATACCGGCTCACCGGAAGTGCAGATCGCGGTGCTCACCAAGCGCATCAACGATCTGACCGAGCATCTCAAGGTGCATAAGAAGGATCATCATTCCCGCCGCGGCCTGCTGAAAATGGTCGGCCACAGGCGCAACCTTCTGAAGTATCTGCAGGATAACGATATCGAGCGCTATCGTGTGATCATCGCACGGCTTGGCATTCGTAAATAATGCCGAATTGAGGCAGGCGGGGAGGCCTTTCTCCCCGGCCTGCCTTCCTGTCTGTTAAGGAGCAATTCTGACAGATTCCGATCTTTTTTGCATCCATTCGGGCAGGTGCATGATTTAGCAGTGAATCGAGCGCATGGCTTTTTATGGCTCATGCGCTGGATTTATTGCTAAGCGTGTTGCCTCCCGTGGAAATATTTTTTTACGAGGTAGAGACATGTTTGAAAATTACAGAAAGTTTGAAACAGTCCTCGCCGGCCGTCCGCTCACCGTGGAAACCGGCAAGATGGCGCAGCTCGCGGGCGGTTCCTGCCTGATCAGCTATGGCGAGACTCAGGTGCTGTGCAATGCGACGATGTCCGACAAGCCGCGCGACGGCATCGACTTCTTCCCGCTTTCCGTCGATTTTGAGGAAAAGCTCTATGCCGCGGGCAAGATCCCCGGCTCCTTCCAGCGCCGTGAGGGCCGTCCGAGCGAGAAGGCGATCCTTGCCTCCCGCGTTATCGACCGCCCGATCCGCCCGCTGTTCCCGAAGGATATGCGCAATGACGTCGGCGTTGTGGCGACCGTCATGTCCAGCGATCCGGATTGTTCTCCTGAAATCACAGCGATGATCGGCGTATCCGTTGCGCTGAGCATCTCCAATATCCCGTGGAAGGGCCCGATTTCCGGCGTTTCCGTCGGCTATGTCGACGGAGAATATGTGATTAACCCCACCGCTGAGCAGCGTGAGGTTTCTGAAATGGCGGTCACCGTCGCTTCGACGGACAAGCTTGTCGCCATGATCGAGGCAGGCGCAAAGGAAGTGCCGAACGACGTGATGTTCAATGGCATTATGGCGGGCCACGAGGCGAATCAGCAGATCATTGCATTCATTCAGGAAATCCAGAAGGAGGTCGGCCGCGAGAAGGTCGATTTTCCGTCGAACGATCCGTCTCCCGAGCTTTTTGAGGCGGTTAAGGCGCTTGCCATCGACGATGTGCGCGCCGCTCTCGACACGGATGACAAGCGCGTGCGCGACGAGCGCCTCATCCCCGTCTACGATAAGGTCCATGCAGAGCTCGACGAGCAGTTCCCGGAGGAGATCGATAAGATTGACGACTGCATGTACAAGCTTCAGAAATTCGTCGTGCGCCGCTGGCTGCTCGATGAGGGCAAGCGCGTAGACGGACGCGGCATTGATGAAATCCGCCCGCTTGCGGCAGAGATTGACGTGCTGAAACGGACGCACGGCTCTGCGATGTTTACCCGCGGCCAGACGCAGGTCCTCACCGTGACGACACTTGGCCCGGTGGGCGATGCGCAGATTCTCGATGGCATTGACGACGAAGATCGCAAGCGCTATATGCATCACTATAATTTCCCGTCCTATTCGGTGGGGGAGACCCGCCCGAGCCGCGGCCCGGGCCGCCGCGAGATTGGCCATGGCGCCCTCGCGGAGCGCGCGCTGCTGCCGGTCATCCCGAGCGTGGAGGAATTCCCGTATGCGCTGCGCCTTGTTTCTGAGGTGCTTTCCTCTAACGGTTCCACCTCACAGGCATCCATCTGCGCATCCACGCTGTCTCTGATGGCGGCCGGCGTGCCGATCAAGGCGCCTGTTGCGGGCATCTCCTGCGGCCTTGTCACCGAGGGCGACCGCTTCATGACGATGATCGATATCCAAGGCCTGGAGGACTTCTTCGGCGATATGGACTTTAAGGTGGGCGGTACGAAAAAGGGCATTACTGCGATCCAGATGGATTTGAAGATCGACGGACTTACGCCTGAGATCATTAAGGAAGCATTGGACAAAACCTACAAGGCGCGGCTTTATATCCTCGATGAGATCATGCTCAAATGCATCCCTGAGCCGCGCAAGGAGCTCTCCAAGTATGCGCCGAAGATGCTCACGACTAAGATTTCGGTCGATAAGATCAG
>DCJV01000089.1 GCA_002320555.1 Ruminococcaceae bacterium UBA1691
TGTTACATATGAGAATCTTTTTACTTTCTCGCTTGTAATCATCGGCGTTGCCGGGTTAATCCTGACAGCAATCAGCATAAAAAAGAAGTAGCCGCCCAACTCCCCAGTTTGCGGCTACAACTTTTAGCTTGTAAACTTTAGGGGGCGAACCGTCTATGCGGTAATGCCTCCGTCTATTTTCAGTATAGTGCAAAAAGGCTTTTCTGTCAATCCCTGTGCAGAAAAGCTTTTTTCATTTTGGCTGCAATCATATCCTCCCCGCCTCTTTGAGCAAGCGGTAAAGGGTGGGATGCAGGGAAAATTCCTCCATGAGGGATTCCGTCTCCTCGAGCACACCCGCCGGGGCCTTCTGCGATGGCGCGCGTTTCACAGCGCGGATCAGAATATTTTTCGGCGTATGGGCAAGATCGATAAATTCCAGCAACTGCGTTTTATAGCCGCAGCATTCCAGAAGATTGCCGCGGATCGCATCCGTCATCAGGGCGGCAGTACGCTCCTTCACGATCCCATAGCGCGTAAGAATGGAAAGCCGGTCGCTCTTCATCTGCGCATTGAGCTCATGCTGGCAGCAGGGCACGGAAAAAATCATGCGCGCATTCCAGCTGACCGCATTGAACAGGGCGTAATCCGTGGCTGTATCGCAGGCATGGAGCGTGATGACCATATCGACATCGCCCGCAAAACGATAGCCGTTGATATCGCCCAATTCAAAATGCAGGCCGTCATAGCCATATTTGCATGCCGTCTGATTGCATTTTTCGATCACATCCGCCTTTAGATCGAGGCCCACCATCTCCACCTCGCGCTTTTTTACGACGGTTAAATAATAATACAGGACAAAGGTCAGATAGGATTTCCCACAGCCAAAATCGATCACACGCAGGGGGGCCTGCCGCGGGAGCTTGTCCACCTCATCGTCCACGAGCTCGATAAAACGATTGATCTGCTTATATTTATCATACATCGCATGGACAACTTTCCCCTCTTTTGTGAATACGCCCATATCGACAAGCGGCTCGATGACAGCGCCTTCCGCGAGGAGATAGCGTTTTTTTCGATTGTGTGACTGCATCGCCTGCGGAGCCTGCTGCGAAATCGCCTTGTGCGAGCAGAGAATTTTCCCCTTTGCGCTGATGCGAATCTGATATTCGCGGGAAGCGCCCCAAGCGTTATACTGACGGAAGGAATTCTGCAGAGCTGCGCACAGAAAGGCTGCCGCCTGCTCCTGCGTGAGCGTTTCATGGAAGACTTGCTTTTCCGTATATTTTTCAAGCTGAAAGCCGCTGGGAAGACGGTTCAGGACCATTTTACGGTATCCATCTGTTTTGGAAACGGGATTGCTCAGGATGCACTTATACACGCCCTCATGGAAAGATGCGGCGAGCGCTTCAGGCAGACCGTTCATCGATTCCCCTCCTCTTTTTCTACTGAGGGATATTATAACGCATGGGAGAGGTCCGTTGTTCTTAATCAGGAAATATGGTGGAATCCCTGAGGACATGCGATTGGAAAAAGAAGAGAATCTCGCTTTAGCAAACCCTGCGCAAAAAATAAACCCATCATTATTCTCCCCATTACACTCTACGCCCCACAAAAAACTCCCCGCGTGCATCGTCATGCACGCGGGGAATTCCGTAATTCATAGAAACCCGTCAACGGCACCCACCTTGCAGACACCATATCAGGAATGAGAAACAACGCAGCTGCCATCCTGCTTCCTGCAGAATGGGCTGAGCGAACTCACTGGGCCTTACCGGGCCGAAGCTTCTTGCGCATCCCGGCTCACATTCCCATCCGGGCCCGGACGGGAACATGGGAGCCCATTTCCGAAAACTCTTGCCTGCTGTTGCCGTTTCGTTCACAGCCGCCTGTCCGCTGCTCTGTCGATTTCCATTTCCCGCAAACATGTCATACGCCGTTTCAATAAAAATGGTTGGGGACGTGCAGTCCTATTGGAAAACAGAGAATGCAGATTCGCTTTCAGGATGCCTTGACCGATCCGGAACCGCTCTCCAGAGCTTATCGGTACGCTGCATCCGCTCTCACCGGACGTTCTCACACAGACACCCGGCAGCGGAACAACCCGGACAAGAGACGATCTACTTTTTCCCTCTCGTTTGCTGCAGTACCGCTTTTTTCTCATGTGGCGCATGAAAAAGATACAAACTTTTGATATGTATGTGCGGCCTGCTCGCAAAGGGAGGGACGGGGCTTCCGATGCCTTGTCCAATTCACACGGAATCCCCCAAGGCGCTTAGCGCCTTTGGTATAGCAACCTCATCCGGATGCTGGGAAGTGCCAACTCCTGCCTCGTATGTTGCCCTCCAGGCCAAAGATATAAAAACTGGAGAGCACCGCCGGGGAGCGGTAAAAAAATAACAGATACAAGGCATGCCGGATGAGGTTACCAGCAAAGAAGGTTAAGATGGGATCAGGAGAGCGATCCCAACCCGTTGAAGAGCCCCATAATCCACTCTACAACTTTCATGAGGAAGTTCATAATCATCTCTCCAATGCTCTTGAAGAAGAGCTGGATGGAGAAGCCGGTAGTCGCTTCCACGGTGACGTCTTCATCGGGCATTGTGAAGGAGATGCTCGTCTGCGTGAGGTCTTCGACGCCCACATCGACGGTCTCGCCTTCCGCATTGGTGATCTTCCAGCCCTTGAATTCATAATACTTCTTGAGGCTGGCCTGATCAAATTCCACCCGGACGGTCTGGCCGGGCTTATAACTGCCGGAGCCGGAGCCGCCATTGACCGTGACGGTACGCGGCAGAACCGCCTTTACCGTCTGGGTGGCTGACTTATAGATATAATTATCATTTTCAGCGGGCGTATATTCCGCTTTCACGGTATAGTCGCCGCTTTCTGGGATTGCATAAACAACTTCCACAGTGGGATCGGCGTTTTCGGCAACCACTGTGTCATTGACAGTATAGGTCACTGTGCCTTTGCCGCCATAGCCGCCATAAGTGGTATCCGCTTTGATGTGCAGCTCATTGCCCTCCAAGTCGGCTTGCAACGGGAAGGCCTTTGTCTCGTCCGCCTTGATGACGACATTCACAGGGAAGAAGCCAGTATTGAAATAACCGTTGGACACAGTGGCACGAGCTGTCACCTGATAGGTGCCAGCACCCAGCACCTGCTTTGCCAGCGGATCGGACGCATCGCTGGACAGACCGGTTTTTCCGACAAAGTCCCACTTTACCGTGGAAGGCTCCACGACGCCGTTCTGGATTTCTGCGCCGACCGTGCCAAGATCACGCAACGTTCTGTTGCTGTAAACATACGTGAAGGTCGGCGCTTCCTTTACGACGATGTCCGCTTTTTCAACGGTGACAGGGATGGTAAACGTCACGGCCTCGGCCTGCGTG
>DCJV01000052.1 GCA_002320555.1 Ruminococcaceae bacterium UBA1691
CCAAACTCAGCCGCTCACGCGGCTTCAGACACATGGGAAGGTTCGTTTTTGCCCTGTGGGCAAAAATCCCCTCACGAGCCACGCAGTCAGACCCTGCGGGCGTTGCCTCGGCCTCCCGACAGCGCCCAGCGGCGCATAAAAATACCGGTTACGAAAACGATCAGAAACCATGCTAGTTTGTGCACTGTTTTCTTCGACTTGATCGACAAGCTGAGACTGCCGCAGAAGAATCTGTAGCAGTTTTCTTTTTTGATCCGATACCCTTGACAATCTAACACTTGTTCGGTATACTGGGGCTAACAAATGTTAGGTGATGATTTATATGGATACCCGGGAAAAAATTCTGGAGGCCGCACTGAGCCTGTTTTCCAAAAAGGGCTATCATGCCGCCTCGATCCGCGATATCTGCAGGAAGGTTGGGATCAAAGAGAGCTCCGTCTACTATCACTTTGCAAATAAGCGGGCAATTTTGGATGCCCTTCAAGCGCGCTTTATTCAGAAGTCTGAGGGCCTAATGGTCTTTATGCGGCAGGCATCCGCCCAGATCGCCTCGATTTCCAAAGAAAGCTTTTTGGCCGTTGGGGACGCATATATCCAACAATACCTCTTGGATGATTTTATCCTCGCATTCCTGAGAATTCTGATGATCGAGCAGGGTGACGATGAAGCCCTGCGGGCATTGTATCGGGAGTGGTTTTTGGAGCGGCCCATCACGTTCCAGTCTCAGCTGTTTTCCCTGCTCATCGAAGAAGGCGTTTTACGAGCAGCAGACTGCCGCACCCTTGCCATCGCTTACTACGCGCCCGTTTTCTATCTTTTACAGCGTTATCTGCTGACGCCGGGCGCAGGACAGGATGACCTGCTGCGCGACGCGCAGCTCCATTTCGCACATTTTTGGAATACCTATCAGGAGCGTGCAACATGAAACATGTCATTGTTACCGGCGCCGCACAGGGCATTGACTATTTTTTCGCTGAAGAACTGCTCGCCAAGGGGTATGTCGTTACTGTTTTGGATTTGGAGCCAGAACGGTTGGCCCCTCTTGCGGAAAAATCCGAAAACCTGCTTGCCTTGCAGTGCGACGTACAGAACGCGCAACAGATCAAAATCGCTGTTTCAAAAGCCATCTCCACCTTCGGCCCGCCTACATGCGCTGTACACAACGCTTGTCTGTGTCCGTTCGGGCCAGTGGAAGGAATGTCGGAGATTCGCTTCCGGGATGCCTACGAGGTCAATACCCTTGGCGCGCTCCGGCTTTCAAAAGCGGTTCTGCCCTATATGAAGGAGCAGCGTGGCGGCAGGATTATTTTTACAAGTTCCGGCGTTGGCGTGACCGGCTTTGCGGGTATCAGCCCTTATGCCTCCAGCAAGGGCGCGATCGAATCGCTTGCCAAATGCCTGGCGATTGAATATGCAGATTGGGGGATCACATTCCATCTCTTTCATCCGCCGCTGACGCACACCGCCTCCTCCGCTCCTTTGCCCGTTCCCAAAGAGATGATGGCCAGCTCGGAAGCTGTGGGAAAAGGCTTGGCCAGGCATATGGGAGATCAATCGTTTGTAATCTGCCACAGCTTTTCACAGCGGCTGCAAACCGGGCTCTGCTACCACTTTCCGTTGGCAATGGGGCGGATGATGAGCCGGATGACGGCGCGATATCAAAAAATGCAGCAAACGGGTGGGTAAAAACACCCTGCAGCCTGCCCTTCTACCAAATGTAGATAGAATCAGGCAAAAAATCCGGCTCGAAAGAAAACTCTTTCCAGCCGGACTTTTTGATGAGCACACTTTATTATGAAAGCACCCATTTCAGCACCGATCCGCTCCCTTGATACCTTTGAAATCCCGTCCAAATTTCTCTTTACATGGGTAAAACAAAAAAGCGCGCACTGCAAACTGTAACCATACAAATTTGCAGCGCGCTCAAATTCTATCTTTGGCAGGGAATCATTCCCGCCCTTTCTTTTTGTAATACATCCGCTGGAATGCTTTGACGATCTCCACAATCGGGATGATCAAAAATGCCAGCAGCATTGCCTCAAAATACTCCACCGCCGTCAGGGGGACAAGCCGGAAGGCCTCCGCCAAAAACGGCACATAGATCACTGTTGTCGTCAGCAGGACGGAGAGCACCATCGCGCCGTAGAGCACCCAGTTGTGGCTCCCGCGCAGACCCATGGCCAGAACGGAACCGTGCTGCGAACGCATATTGAAGGCGTGAAACACCTCGCACATGGAAAGCGTTAAAAACGCCATCGTGATCGCGTGGTTGTGCAGCCCTGTCACATCGTCAACATTGTTGTAGCCGAGCGCATAGGCGAAGATGGTCTGTGCCGCGATCAGGACGCCCTGGTACAAAAGCTCCGGCCCAAGCCCGCCTGCAAAAACGCCGTCGGATGAATTGCGGGGCTTGCGTTTCATCAGGTCACGCTCGCCACGCTCCATGCCGAGGCCGATGGCCGGGATGCTATCCGTAATGAGATTGATCCAGAGCAGATGGACGGGCAAGAGGATTGTAAAGGGCCCGCCCGTCAGCGCGCCGAGCCCGACGGTTGCCACCAGGATGCAGAGGACCTCGCTGAGGTTGGAGGAGAGCAGGAACTGAATCGTCTTGCGGATATTGTCGTAAATCCGCCGGCCTTCCTCCACTGCGGAAACAATGGTGGCAAAATTGTCGTCCGCAAGCACCATATCGGCCACATTTTTCGTCACGTCCGTACCGGTAATGCCCATCCCGATTCCGATATCCGCCGTTTTAATCGCGGGCGCATCGTTGACGCCGTCGCCCGTCATCGCGGTGACCATGCCGCGCTTTTTCCATGCGCTCACGATGCGCACCTTATGCTCCGGCTGCACGCGTGCATAAACGGAATAGCGGTCCACTTGGCGTTCAAAGGTCTCATCGTCCATCTCGCTGAGCTGTGCGCCGGTGATTGCCTGGCTGGCGTCTTCGACGATTCCAAGCTCTTTGGCAATTGCCACGGCGGTATCGAGATGGTCACCCGTAATCATAATCGGGCGAATTCCCGCCTCGCGGCACTCCGCCACAGCCGCCTTCACCTCCGGCCGGACGGGATCAATCATACCGGTTAATCCGATGAATACAAGCTCCTTCTCCAGCGCCTCCGGTTCTGTAGAAGCCGGAAGGCTGTCATAAGAACGGAAGGCGGCTGCCAGCACACGCAGCGCTTTGTCCGCCATCGCCTTATTTTGCCGCAGGATTTCCTCACGTTTTTCCTGCGTCAGCGCAACTTCTTTGCCGCCCTCCCAGATCTTTGTGCAGCGGCTGAGCACCACATCAGGCGCGCCCTTGGTATACTGGACAATCTTCCCCTGAGCCATCTGATGGAGCGTGGACATCATCTTCCGCATGGAATCGAACGGCGCCTCGCCCACGCGCGGGGAGGCCTTTTTCAATTCGTTTTTATTGAGGGAAAGCGACAGGCCATAGGAGACGAGTGCCGCCTCTGTGGGCTCGCCGGCAACGGTTCCATCGGCCTTCACCTCTGCGTCCGTGCACAGCGCCATCGCAGTGGCAAGCAGCGTCTCATCCGCTCCGAAATGCTCGACGACGGTCATCCTGTTCTGTGTGAGCGTTCCGGTCTTATCCGAACAGATAATCTGTGCACAGCCCAACGTTTCCACGGCGGTGAGCTTCCGGATAACGGCATTGCGCTTGGACATATTCGTCACACCGATGGAAAGAACGATTGTCACCACTGCGGCCAGACCCTCCGGGATCGCTGCGACCGCAAGGCTGACTGCAATCAGGAAGGTATCCAGAATCGCCTGCAGGTGGAAGTCATGCCCGCGCAGCAGGCCGAATGCAAAAATAAAGACGCAGATGCCCAACACCAGCCAGGTCAGAATTTTGCTCAGCTGCGTCAGCTTCTTTTGAAGCGGCGTTTCACCGTCCTCCGCCTGGGTAATGGCAGAGGCGATCTTGCCCATTTCGGTGTGCATGCCCGTCGCCGTAACAACCGCTTTTCCGCGCCCATAGGCAACCGTGCTGCCCATATAGGCCATGTTTTTGCGGTCTCCGAGCGCCACGTCCTGCCCCTTGGGCGTCAGTTTGTCCACAAGCTTGCTCACAGGGACGCTCTCGCCCGTGAGAGCGGACTCCTCAATCTTCATGCTCGCGCATTCAAACAGCCGGCAGTCCGCGGGCACTGCATCGCCCGCTTCTAACAGGAGCACGTCGCCCACGGCAATCTCCTCGCTCTTGACGGTGACGATCTCGCCGTCGCGCAGCACTTTGCTTGTAGCAGCCGCCATCTTCTGGAGCGCCTCAATCGCCTTTTCCGCCTTGCTCTCCTGATAAACGCCCAAAACCGCATTCAGGATTACGACCACCAGGATGATGATGACATCTGCGTAGCCTTCCTGCTCATGGCTGAGAGACGCTGTTACAGCGGATACGACCGCTGCGCCGATGAGGACAAGGATCATGGGGTTTAAAAGCTGCTCAATAAACCTGCGCAGCAACGATTTCTTCTTGGCCTCCTCCAGCTTGTTTTTTCCGTCGCGTGCGAGACGCTGGGAAGCCTGTGCGCCGCCGAGCCCGTTCGGCGTGCTTTCCACTGCTGAAAATACATCGGAAATATTTTCCAGATAGTATTTTTTCATCTGTGTTTCCGCCTTCCTTCCGTTGTGTTCAAACAGCAATCTGGAAATCTATCGTAAACCGTCCTAAAACGGATTTTTTCCCCAAACAATCAAAAAATCCCCCAGCAGAGATGAATCTGCTGAAGGTCTTGCTTCCATTTGCATGGATCGCCGCCAGGCGCATCTACGCGCCGTGTGTTGACAGGCGATTGATAAGCTACTCCCCTTCACCGGCCCCGCCGGGAAAGCGATATCATTTTATATTTTTATTATAGTATAATTTTCGACAATGTCAATCTCACCGTTCAAAATTTAAAATCCATTCACATTTCTTTGATGGAAAAGCGTAAAGAAAACAGAATCCCGCCCAAGATCGAGTATATTCATATAAAAAATGTCGTTCAAAACAAAAATAAAACGAAGCATGAAGATAAATCGTATAAATTGACTTTTCCAGACATTGATGTTATACTAAAAAAGGCATACAACATTTTTCAAACAAATATGATTGGAGGCCCTATTTATGAAACGAATCGTTTGTCTGATCCTCGCCTGTCTTGTCACACTTTTTGCCCTTTCCGCCTGTAAAAAGAAGGGGCCGACCATTACTGGAAACGACGGAGCGACCTACGAGCAAGTGGTTGACAAGGATGGAAATCCCGTTACGGATACTGCTGGAAACCCTGTCGTTGTCGCGCCGAAATCCACCGACGAATCGGGCAATGAAAAAGAGGATGCCACCCAAAGCCTGACCATTCCTTACATTGCCTCCTCTGGAAAGACGATCGAAGCTCCCGGATATTGCATGGATATCCCAAAGGATTGGGAGAGAAAAAACACCTCTGTCGATCCGCTTCTGGAAAATAAGGACGAAACACTCCAGATCTCCATCATGGACAAAAGCGCGGTCACCAACGACCGGAAGGCATATGCTGAAACGACTCGTAACAGTCTCATACAAGCCGGAAACACGCCCAGCGAGATCACAGAGACGACCATCGCCGGCCATCCGGCCAGCAAATTTACATCCTCTGTCAAGGTGGAGGAAAACACGGTGCGCGGAGCTGTTTTCTATGTGGTAGAAAACAACGGCAAAATATTTGTGCTCTCCGGTACCGCTAAGGACGAGGAAATTTTCAAAACGGCAGATTTTGATGCCATTTTTAATACCATTCAATTCAAATAATGTGCTATGCTAAAAGGCAGTTGACAAAGAAAAAGGGGAGTTCATCATGCGACGGATACTTTGTTTGCTGCTGGCCGGGATTACCCTTTTCGGCCTGTTGACAGCCTGCTCCAAAGAGAGAACGGAAACGGAGCCCTCCTCCGAGCCTGATTCCGTTTCCATCCAGGTGGAAACTACCTCCGCAGAACTGATAAGCGGAGAATATTTTGCGATGGAAAGCATCCCAGGCTGGGAGAGTGGGAAAAGCAAAAACGCGGTGCAGCAAAAGGACTCGACTGCACAAATGGATATCGTCGTCCTCGGCAGCCTTGAGCCGGACCCGGTCGCTTATCTGCAAAAATTTCACGACACCTATCGGGACGGCAGCCTGGGAAAAAATTTAACCGAAGTAAAAACCGTCTCCATCGGGGGAATCGGCGCCGCCTATTTCCAATTTGAGGATACCGTCTCCAAAGAAGGAACCGTCAAGGCGGTTTACTGCCTGAATAAAAACAAGAAAACCTATCTCATCACCTGCTGGGCCGTAGGCTGGGAGGATTTCAATCAGGCGAATTTTACCACCCTGATCGAGCAGATTCAATTCGAATAAACAGCAAATCCTGATTATAAAGGCTGGACGGCCTGCCGCAGCGCGAGTTGATGCGCGTTCAAGGCAGGCCGTCTTGGCAGTATGGTATCCCAGCGTATAAACAAACCAAAACAGAAGCAGCTTACAGCAAAAATTTTCTCACTGTACGCTGCTCAGCCTGCTGAACAAGGGAAGAATTCCGCTCGAAAAAAGCTCCCAGCCACACGGATCCTATCCGCGGCTGGGAGCCCCTTTATCTTCCTTTGAAGTGCTATAATAAAGTTGT
>DCJV01000028.1:0-1731 GCA_002320555.1 Ruminococcaceae bacterium UBA1691
AAAATGAAAAATCTGTTCCCCGGCATCCAGCTTCACCCATTCAAACAGGGCGGTTACAAAGTCTTTCAAGTGATGTGCTTTCTCCGTAGCCACCCGAATATATTCTTCCTGCTCGGCTCCTGTCACCATCTTGCTTTCCACGGCCTCCAAATAGCCCACCAGAGAGGCAAGCGGGGTTTTCACATCATGGGAAAGGCTTGTCATCAGCCGCTTATAAGCCTGCTCGGATTGCTTCTGCTGAATCAGCCGTGATTGGCTGTCCATAGCAATCTCGTTGATGTCATAACAGATTTGCTTCGTCAGGTCGCTTCCCCGCGCCAGTACACGGCGGTGCAGGTTCCCGTTCTTTATATCCGTCAGGGCGTCTTTGATGAGGGAAAGCTGGCCCCGGACGCGGTGAAGTTTTGCCAAAAGGCAGCCGATCACCAGCAGGGCAACCAATAAGGCCAGCAGCAGATAAAGGTTGATTTCCATTCTCATGCCTCCTTATTGAACCGATACCCCACGCCCCGGACGGTCTGGATGTAAAACGGCTGCTCTGGATTTGGCTCGATTTTCTTTCGCAATTTACTGATAAAGGACATGATGTTGCTGTCGTCAAAGGCGTATTCCTCCGCCCATACCTGCGTGTAAATCTGCTTTTTGGTAAATACCCGGCCTTTATTGGACGCCAGAAACAGGAGCAGGTCAAATTCCTTGCCCGTCAACTCTACCGGGAGATTTCGGACAGCTACTGTCCGATTGACTTTATCAATCACCATATTTTTCAGCAGCATAGTGGCGGCCTCGTTCCCGGCCACGGGATTTAAGGTGGTATAGCGCCGGATCAGGGAATTGACACGGGCCATCAGCTCGTTAATGCTGAAAGGCTTTGTCAGATAATCGTCCGCCCCTAGCCGCAAGCCGGAAACCTTATCTTCCTCGTCGCTTTTGGCGGTCAGCATCAGTACCGGTACATTATGTTTCTCCCGGATCTTCTGCAATACCTGAAAGCCGTCCATATCCGGCATCATCACATCCAGAATAATCAGGGAACAGGTGTCCTTGTTTTCTTCCAGCAGCCGTAGGCCCTCTAAACCGCCATGCGCCATCACCGCAGACAAATTTTCCTGTTCCACACACTTCTTCATCAAGGCACAAAGTTCCTTGTCATCGTCTATTATCAAAACACTATTCATAAATTTTGTCTCCCTTCTAACTGCTCTGTTTTTCGAGGATCGGTTGGCTTTTGGGCGTCTTGTGGAATCATCCACATACGACTGAACTTTATAACACCAGGGATACGTCCATCTTCGCAAAACTTTTGTACCCGTCTTTCAGAGATGCCCCATTTCTTTGCAGCTTCAAGACAAGAAATATATTCCATACTCTGATCTTGTATAAATAAAGTTGACACCCTATTCTCAAGGTTTTGGTATATCATCAAGAGGATAAGGAGGAAGCAACAATGGCAGAAAACAAACAATACGATCACGAGTATAAGGTACAGGCAGTGAAGCTTGGCAAAGAAATCGGACAAGCGAAAGCTGCCAGAGAACTGGGTATTCCAAAGAACACGCTCGATACATGGATGCGTGCAAATCGCCTCGGCACACTGGATTTGGGGGCTGGTTCACAGACTCCTCAAAGCGCCATGACCTTAAATGAGGAGCTGATTCAGCTGCGTCAGCAGGTAAAAGAGCAGGATAAGGAAATCCGTCGGTTGAAGAAAGAAACCGAATTTCTGGAGGA
>DCJV01000028.1:1745-5905 GCA_002320555.1 Ruminococcaceae bacterium UBA1691
TTTTTTGCCGCGAGCCGTCTGAAGTCAGCAAAAACGAAAGAATGAAATGGATTGCGATCAAAACGAAGGACGGCAGCATGAAGGCTTCCTTATGCGAGCAGACAATTGAGAAAGCGTTATTGCATATCCAGCATTACGAGGAGCTATTATTCATTCTGACAGGGGTACACAGTACACCAGCCAGATTTACCGAGATGCAATCGCTAAGTACGGCATACATCAGAGCATGAACAGTGCCGGTGGCAGATGCCATGACAATGCCCGTTGCGAGAGCATGTGGGCGCGCATGAAATCGGAACTTCTATATAATCGCTATAATACGGAAACAATGTCCACGCATGAGCTTAAGACAGTCATCTGGAGATACTTCATCAGTTACTGGAACAACCGCAGAATCTGCTTAACCATCGGAGGCCTTCCTCCCATGATTAAGCGTAAGCGATACTTTGAATCACTAAAGGATGCTGCATAACCTACAGAATCCTTGAGGAAAATGTGTCAACCATTCTTGACAATATCATTATGCGTTGCGTATGTATCAGAAGATAGGTTTTAAAATCATCGGTGAAAATACAGAGGAATTTCTGATGGAATACCGTTTTTAAACGAGAGAAGTAAGAGAAGCGCAAGCCGTTTCATCCTCGCGTCTTGCGCTAAAATGTTTTATTCGTTTTAACGATTCCTTCTTTTGTTTGCTTCCTGCCAGTAAGGGTGTTTAAATTTGAGGCATATAAATGCCACGCCATAAAATGCTTGTTGATCTTACTCATATTTTTGCCCGATATGTGACAACCGGAAGGCCTGATAGGACGGGCTTTTCCGGACATAGGTAGAAAAACAGCCCTCCAAACAGGAAGGCTGTTTTTCTACCAAAGTTTGTCCTTTGAGATGGTGCGGGTAACAGGGGTCGAACCTGCACATCTTGCGATACAAGATCCTAAATCTTGCGCGTCTGCCAATTCCGCCATACCCGCATATTCATTTTTAATGTTACAACGACGATTAGTATAGCAGATTTTCCGTCCTTTCGCAATCTCTTTTTTTGATTTCCGGCCCCATTTTTGCCGGAATGCATAGACAAACACAAGGATTCCGTTTAAAATCGGGGATAGGACAAAATTGCGAAAGGCATTGCACAGTTTTAATATGAGGGAGGAGACACCATGGAACGAATCAGAACCCGCTTTGCGGCAAACGTGGACGCTTCCCGCGTTTTGCCCGAATACCCGCGCCCTCAGCTCGTGCGCGAGGGCTGGATGAATCTCAACGGCCTGTACGACTATTCAATCACCCCGCGCGGCGCGCAGCAGCCGGACAGCTTCGACGGACAGATTCTCGTACCGTTCTGCATTGAGAGCGCTCTCTCTGGCGTGGAGCGGGCGCTGCAGCCGGACGAATTGCTCTGGTATCACCGCACCTTCGAGCTCAGCGAGGCCTTTTACGGAAAAAAGGTCATCCTACATTTCGGCGCGGTGGATTGGCAATGCAAGGTGTGGGTAAACGATCAGCTTGTCGGCACACATACCGGCGGTTATTGCCCTTTCAGCTTCGATATTACCGACTGTATCAACGCGCACAATAACGATCTCGTCGTCTGCGTCTACGATCCCACAGACGCGGGGTGGCAGCAGCGCGGCAAGCAGGTGTTCAAAACGCACGGCTTCTGGTATACTGCAACCTCCGGCATCTGGCAGACCGTCTGGCTCGAGGCGGTGGACCAATGCTATATCCGCGAGGCCAAGGCCGTGCCAGATATTGACCGCGGGCTTTTCACCCTGCATACAAAGCTCTTCTGCGATGAAAGCTATCAGCTGAAAATCCGGGTGTTCGATGGGAAGGAAGAGATCATTTCCCGGGAAATCTCCCCCTGCGAGGAGATCGGGCTGCCGGATGCAAAGCTCTGGAGCCCGGAATCCCCGTTTTTATACGATATTGAGCTTACACTCTACACGAAGGGCGAGCTGCGAGACACAGTGCGCACGTATGTCGGCATGCGCAAATGCAGCGTCGGCAGGGATGGGCAGGGAATCCCACGCCTGATGCTCAATAATAAGCCCTATTTCCAGCGCGGCCTGCTCGACCAGGGCTATTGGTGTGAGAGCCTGCTCACGCCGCCCACGGACGAGGCGATGATTTATGATATTCAGGTGGCAAAGCGTCTCGGCTTCAATATGCTGCGCAAGCATATCAAGGTTGAGCCTGCGCGCTGGTATTACCATTGCGACAAGCTCGGCATGCTCGTTTGGCAGGATATGATCAGCGGCGGCGCCTATATCGGCGATTGGACGGCGGGCGTGCTGCCGAATCTAGGCATCAAACTAAAAGATAATGACTATAAGCGCTTTAGCCGCGGCGAGCAGCAGGCGCGGGATGATTACCGCCGCGAGCTGTTTGAGATGATTGATGCGTTGGAGGTGTTCCCCTCAATTTATTGCTGGGTTCCGTTCAACGAGGGCTGGGGCCAGTTCGACGCGAAGGAGATCGGCGACTCCGTAAAGCAGCGCGATCCGAGCCGTATCATCGACCACGCCAGCGGCTGGTACGATCAGGGCGGGGGAGACCTCAACAGCATGCATAAATACATTCTGCCTGTCCACCTCCCGAGGCTCGACGACCGCCCCTTTGCCTTGACGGAATTCGGCGGCTACAGCCGGATCATCGAGGGCCATGTCTGGGACCGCCGGAAATGCTTTGGCTACCGCATGTTCGCAGATGAGGAGAAGCTGACGCAGGCTTACCGTCGCCTGCTCGAAAAGCAGGTCATCCCGCTCATTCCGAAGGGCCTGAGCGCCACGGTATACACGCAGGTCAGCGATGTGGAAAACGAAGTGAACGGCATGATGACCTATGACCGAGAGATCGTCAAGCTCAATGAGGATACGGTCCGCGAGCTGAATGAAAAAATGACGTATTGATCAGCCAATAAATGCGGGGCCGGATGCTTCCGGCCCCATATCTGATCTTTTGACACCATGAAAGGCGGAGCAGGCAATCTTGTTGCGCTATCATCTGACATCTTGACTTGGAGGGAACCAATTTGGCGGGCAGTGCAAACGCAAAGCTAAAACCACTGTACCTTCTTCAGATTTTTCAGGAAAAGACGGACGAGGAGCATCCGCTCTCTGCCGAGGGATTGTGCAAAGAATTGGAAAATCGGGGCGTGACTGCCCAGCGCAAATCGATCTATGGAGATATCGAGCTGCTCAAGAGCTTCGGCCTCGATATCCTGCACACCCGCACGCCGAAATCCGGCTATTTCCTCGCCTCCCGCACATTTGAAACGGCGGAAGTGCGCCTGCTGCTCGACGCGGTACAGTCCGCGTCTTTCATCACGCCAAAGAAGACGGCTCAGCTTGTTGAAAAGCTGGAGAGCCTTGTCAGCGAAGGGCAGGCCGCCCGTCTGGACGGGCAGGTGTATATGGACAACCGCGTTAAATGCTGCAATGAGGAAATCTATTACACCATCGAAATCCTTGACCGTGCCATCCAGGCTGGCCGGCAGGTGCGCTTCCAGTATGCGCGGCGCGTGCTGTCGGATCAAATGCAGGTGGAGACGCAGGAGAAGGAATTTCTCGTCAATCCGTATGCGCTGATCTGGTCTGGCGACCATTATTACCTCGTCTGTAATAATCCGAAATATGATAATCTCATGCACGCGCGCCTCGACCGCATCCGCAGGGCGAAGGCGCTGGATACGCCCGCGCGGGATTTCAGGGAGGTGTCGGAATATACGGATTTCTTTGATGCGGCGGATTATGCGAATCAGCTCTTCCATATGTTTTCCGGCGAAACGGACACGGTGGAGTTGTGCTGCGGGCGAGATATGATCGAGGAGATTCTTGACCGCTTTGGAGAGACGGCTTTGCTGCGCACGGCAGGAGAGGATCAGTTTCTTGTGAAATTTGAGGCGAAGGTGAGCGACGGATTTGTGTCATGGCTAATGCAGTATGGGGATCGGGCTGTCGTGCGTTCCCCCCTGAAACTGAAGACGATGCTCCGGGAGAAGGCAAGGGCAATTTTGCACAATTATGGCGGTTAGAGATTCGGTTTATAAATATCGTAATCTATCGGGCAACTATCACGCTTCAGCCTGTCGAAAAAGGGATATCGTTTCGTCAAAATGCGCGAGAACAATTTCGTAAATTGGTCCGCGCTCAGGC
>DCJV01000016.1:0-13203 GCA_002320555.1 Ruminococcaceae bacterium UBA1691
GGCAAAAATCCCCTCACGAGCCACACAGTTGGTGAAGCGCTATGCTGCCTCGGCCTTCCGTCAGCGCCCAGCGGCGCATAAAGATGCCGGTTCCGAAAACGATCAGAAACCATGCTTCTTTGTGCACTTTTTCTTCTCTGAGACTTGATCGACAAGCTGAAGCCGCGGGACACTGTTAATCGTCTCGCGGCTTCCTTTTCGGGGAATTTTTAAAGGTCGTCGGCATCCTGTACGGGCTGTTCGCGATCCAGGCCAGTTCCCGTATAGCTGCCCAGCACATCAGTCGGAATGCTGTTTTCCGGTGCCTGCCAGATTTCCGCGAGTACTTCAGGGGGAAGCGCTGGCTTTTTCTGCTGCTTTTTGGATTTACCCATATGTCTCTCCTTTCCTTATCTGACAGCTCATAATTTTCTGGTTCCGGATTATTTTTTGTATTTCGAATGGAAAAATGAGAGGAAAAAGACGTCTGCGCAGGGAAAGGCTACCAGAAAAATTGAAAAGAATTAATTGACAAACAGGCGGCGAGCTTGTAAAATGAAACTATATATGCAGGGGGATTTCTTCTTGTATTATAGAAAGGTATTTTATAGAGAAAGGATTGAAGAGCAAGTGACAAAAGGTAGAAAACTGTTCAGCCTCCTGATGGCGCTTTGCATGGTGCTGTCTGTGACTGGCATCGCAGCTTTTGCCGCGGACGATGTGCTCAAGCCGGAAGCTGGCCAGAATGCGGAGGTTATCGCTCCGGATACAGACGCTGTTAAGGCCCTTGCAGAGAAATATTTTGGCAGCACTGAGGCGTTTGCGAATTTCGTAGGCAGCACTGTGGGCCTGATCGTCACAGGCGCGAAGAGTGACAACCTTGCGAAGGCGATCGTCAATGCGGCTAAAAACGGCGTGATCATCGGGGATATCAGCAAGATGACGGATGCCGAAGTGAAAACGATGCTCGATCAGATCTACTGGGTCTATGCGGACAATCCGGGCCCAATCACCCAGACAGTCGACTGCATCAAAATGTATGTCAATTATGTCGACGCTTCCATCCATAAGGGACAGGATGGCCCGAATCTCGGCGTGATGCAGGTGAAGCTCGCCACCTACTACAGCAACTGGCTCAAGGAGCACTGCACGCCGGAGACGACCACCGCTGCCCCGACCGCCGCCCCGACGCAACCAGTGATCGCGCCTCCCGTTGAGAATCCGCCCACAGGCGAATCTGTTGCGATTTCCGCGCTTGCGCTTGTCACTGTTGCTGCCGGTGCAGCGTTTGTTCTGACGCGCAAAAAAGAAAAGAAAGACTAAGAGATCCTACTGATAAAATCGGCTTTTTTAAGAGATACCGCAGGACGATGAAAAGCGCCCTGCGGTATTTGTATTTTTATGTTCATGCGTCAAAGGGGCGCGTTGCTCCCTTCTCATCTGCGTGTTAAGATGTTTTGTAACCATTCCAACCAATTTCGCCGGTTGCTTTTTCATCCTGTGGCGTATACAATAAAAGAGAAATCGTATGCTAGTGATACGTGGTTTCTGCGGAACCATTTGGAAAGGATTTTATGTTATGCAGTGTAAATGGACAAGATTCATGCAAAAGGGGCTGGCTTTCACGGCCGGATTCTGCTGCCTGCTTGTGCTGCTGGCCTCCTGCGGGAAGGACGGCGGGGCGCAGTCATCCGGGGAACCGTCGTCGGCCTCAAGAGCGCAGTTCAGCGATACCGGCATGACAGTTGCAGATCAATTCTTCCCCTATGACGGTACACAGGAGATTTCCCTGTGCGGGGCGGAGCTTGGTACGCTAGAAGGGTTTGAAAAATTCGCACAGGCGGAGAATCTGGGGCTGTGCAGCAATGGGATTTCCGATCTCGCCCCCTTGGCAAAGCTGACAAAGCTCCGTGAGCTGAATCTGGAATCGAACCAGGTCAGCGACCTGTCTCCCCTCCGAGGCTTGACGGGGCTCAATGTTTTGCTGCTTTCAGAAAATCAGATCAGCGACCTGACCCCGCTATCCGGGATGACGCAGCTGATCGCACTATCCCTGAAAGATAATCAAATTTCAGACCTGACCCCATTGTCCGGACTCACGCATCTGAGTGATCTGTCACTGGATGGGAATCGCATTTCCGATTTATCTGCGCTGTCGGGCATGGCAAAACTCAAGCATTTGTATCTCGCGGAAAACCAGATTCGGGACATTTCTGCCCTCAAGGGGCTCACATCCTTAAAAACGTTAGATCTGAAAGGAAATCCATTGGATCAGACGCAGGTTCGATCCCTACAGGAGGCTTTGCCGGAATGCGAGATCCTGTTTTAACGCATACAGCGCTGCTCCTGCCGGGAGAGAGGTTGGAGCCACTCGGCGCAGGGATCGGGGTGATTGTTTCCCGCGCGCACAGTTTTGGCATGGACGCGCTGTTGCTTGCGGATTTTGCCGCACCGCGCAAGGGCGAGCGGGCACTGGACCTGGGAACGGGGTGCGGTATCCTGCCGCTACTCTGGTGCCGCAAGAATCAGCTTGCGCATGCGACCGGCCTTGAAATCCAACAGGCGGGATATGACCAGTTTCGGCGCAGCATCCATTATAATCATCTGGATGCCCGCCTTCGGGCCGTACACGGTGATCTGCGGACATGGAGGCAGCCGGATAGGGAAAAGCCGTTTGACCTGGTAACAGTCAATCCACCATATTATGCGCCGCAGGCCGGAGCTGTCTGCACACGGGAGCCGTTGCGGACGGCGCGCCAGGAAACGCAGTGCACGCTTTCTGATGTGGTGCGGGCCGGCGCGCGGCTAACGCGCTTCGGCGGCCGGTTTTGCATCTGCCAGAAGCCAGAGCGATTGTGTGATGTACTGTGTGAAATGCGTGCGCAGGGGATTGAGCCCAAACGGCTCCGATTCGTTGCGCAGCGGGCAGAGCGCGCACCCTGGCTTTTTTTGTTGGAGGGGCGCAGAGGCGGAAAGCCGGGGCTTTGTATCGAGCCGCTTTTTATTCTGGAAGATCCTTCCGGCAACTGCTCGCCCGAAATGCGTGCGATCTATGAGGTAGACAGGGAGGGAATCGATTGAGTGGAATTTTGTATCTGGTTGGCACGCCGATCGGCAATCTGGGTGACTTTTCTCCCCGCGCGGTGCAGACGCTGGAAGAGGTCGATTTTATCGCCGCTGAGGACACACGGGTGACCCTGAAGCTGCTTAACCACTTTGGGGTCAGAAAGCCGATGCTCAGCTATTTTGAACATAACCGCCGCGAGCGGGGCGAGCAGATTGCGGCGCGGCTGCTCGCGGGGGAAAGCTGCGCGCTGGTGACAGACGCGGGCATGCCCGCAGTTTCTGATCCGGGGGAGGATCTGGTGGCACTATGCCACGAGCGGGGAATTCCCGTGCGCGCCGTGCCTGGGCCGGCGGCCTTTGTGACTGCGCTTGCCTTGTCCGGCTTGCCGGTGGGACGATTCACCTTTGAGGGCTTTTTGAGCGTAAATAAGCGCAGCAGGAGAGAGCACCTTGCTTCCCTTGCGGAGGAAAGGCGCACGATGGTTTTTTATGAAGCGCCTCATAAATTGCCGGCCACGCTGCGGGACCTGTATCAGGCGCTGGGAGACCGGCGCATCGCGATCGTGCGGGAGCTGACGAAGGTGCATGAGGAGGTCATCCGCACAACGCTGGAGCAGGCGGCCCTGGAGTTTGCGGACGGCGGACTGCGTGGAGAGATCGTCCTGGTCATTGAGGGCGCGGAAAAGCCGGTGCAGGATACGGTGACGTTGGACGAGGCGGTTGAAACCGCACGCAGACGCATGGAAGGCGGGCAGTCGGCGAGCGATGCGGCCCGGCAGACGGCCCGCGAGACCGGCTTGAAAAAGGGCGATATTTATAAGGCGCTGCTGGAAGCGCCTGAGGACACGGATACAAACCGATGACACGGAAGGGATGGCAACACGGATGAATGTCTTTGCAGAATACTGGTATCTGTGGCTCCTGCTCGTTGTGCTGGCTGTGGCAGCTTTCTTCGTCTGGGGAAAGGCGGCTGCTGCTGCGCGCAGGCATGGGGAAAAGCGGGCCGAGATAGAAGAAAAGCTGCGGTATGAAGCGCGGCTTCGAAAGGAATATGCGGTTCTTACGCCTCAGAAAATCGCCGAAGCGCCGCAGGATACGCTGCTCGACGGCGTGGTGTGCCGTTTGCAACAAAGGCTTGAAAAGCAGCCGGATATGACGAAGGCGTTTCAGGCCTGCTCCATGCAGGAGCGGGAGATGTATGCCCTCTATTATGTCTGTGAGGACGGTGCGCAGAAGCTGAGCCGCTTTTTTCGCATCAACGGAGAGCCGCTTCTTGCTCTTGCGCCGCAGGCGCTTTTGCATGTGGATGCGCAGGAGGAGGCGCGTATCGCGGCAGAGGAATATGAAATGTTTGATGAGGGAAATGAGGCGGTCTCTCTGGATCGGGAACGGCTGGATCAGCTCGATTTGGCTTTTAAAAATGTCTTCTGTGCAGCGCGGATCAAATCTCTTGCAGCGGACTATATTCGTGCCGATGCGCAGGCCTTTTTACAGGACTGAATGTCTGGGAAGGACCTGTTGCAAAACATATAACGATGCAGTATCGGCGCGGTGCGCCCTCTATCATTAAAATCGTTTTCAGTGATTTTTATGCAATTCTGTCGATAAAGTGGTTGACAGCCTCATGGGAGTATTGTATAATAACGAAGTATCCGTAAAGGACAACAACCCCTGCGTTTTGCCGGAGGGAGGGAATTACAGATGAGCCAGGTCAAAGTAAAAGAAAATGAATCCTTGGACAGCGCCCTGAGACGGTTCAAGAGGCAGACTTCGCGCGATGGAGTTATTCAGGAGGTTCGCAAAAGAGAGCACTACGAAAAGCCCAGCGTCAAGAGAAAGAAGAAGTCCGAGGCTGCACGTAAGCGCAAGTATAAGTGATTTGTTTTTTAAAAGCGGGCTGCGTGCCCGCTTTTTCATTTGTACAAAAAGGGTTGATCCCTTCCAGTATCTATGGGAAAGAAAGGATAACCATTCACGATGAAAAATGATTTAATGCCGCGCTACCGTGTGCACCGTGTAACGGATCTGAAGCCGGAAGAGCTCAAAAGGCTTGGGATCAAGGGCCTTGCGCTCGATATCGATAATACCATTGCCTATGACAGCGTGGAGACGTTTATCGAGGGCGTGCCGGAATGGATCGAAGCGATGCGCGGCAGCGGCATCGGGCTTGTGATCGTCTCCAACGCCCTGCCCTCCCGTGCACGCAAAATTTCCGAGATGGCGGGCGTGCCCGCGCTCGGCATGTCGGTGAAGCCGATGCCCTTCGGCTTCTGGCGTGCGGCAAAGCGCATGGGCATCCGTGTATCGGAGATGGCGGTCGTTGGTGATCAGCTGCTGACCGATATCCGGGGCGGCAATCTTTGCGGCGCCGTGACGATCTTTGTTGACCCCGCCCGCAAGGAGGAGCGCAATGTCCGGATTTTTGAAAAGCGGCGCAAACGGGAAAAGCCTATTTTAGAAGCGTTTGACAAGCGGCATCCCATGGGCTTTTATGATCTGAATGCGTAATCTAGGGATGGAAAGGATAGACATAACGATGAAACTGCGTGTTATCAATGGGCCGAACCTAAATATGACCGGCCGGCGCGAGCCGTCCGTCTATGGCAGCGAGACGCTCGACGATATTAACAATCAGCTGCGGGATTTTGCACAAGGGCAGGGGATTACCCTCGATTTTTTTCAGTCCAACAGTGAGGGCGCTCTGATCGACGCTGTTCACGATGTACTGCTCAAAGGGTTTGACGGCTGCGTGATCAATGCGGGCGCCTATACGCACTATAGCTTCGCCCTACGCGACGCAATTGCTGCGACGGGCAAACCTTTTGTTGAGGTTCATCTGTCCAATATCCACGCGCGGGAGGAATTCCGGCATACGTCCGTGATCGCCCCGGTGTGCATCGGGCAGATCGCAGGCCTTGGCAAGCTCGGCTACCAGCTGGCGGTCGAGGCGTTGGCCGCATATGATAACAAGGGGCCACTTGAAAAATAAATGGTTTAATGCCTCATATGGAAAGGATGGTCATGGCAATGCAGGAACGGTTGCAGGCGCTGGCAGACCTTCTGCCGCCGACTGCGCAGGCGGCGCTGGTCGTCAGTGAAGAAAACAGGCGGTATTTCACCGGATTTCCGTCCTCGGCGGGTGTTTTGATTGTGTCGCGCGGCGGGAGCATTTTCCTGACAGACAGCCGTTATATTGAGGCTGCGCGCCGCACGGTGACCGGCTGCGAGGTGGAGGAGCTGACAAACCTCTCCGCCCAGCTGCCTGTGCTTTTGAAAGCGAATGGAATCAAACGGCTGATGCTGGAGGCGGGGCGCGTTACGCTCAGCCAAGCGGCGCGCTATCAGAAGCTGCTGCCGGACGTCTCATTGGATACGGGCGAAGGCCTTGATGCATGTATTGATTCCCTGCGTATGGTCAAAAACGGGGAGGAAAAAAGCCTGATCGTCCGCGCGCAGCGCATTGCGGAGCAGGCATTTGCGCACATTCTCACAATCATCCGTCCCGGCGTGACAGAACGGGAAATCGCGCTGGAGCTCGATCATTACATGCTTTCGCACGGCGCGCAGGCGCTCTCCTTTGAAACCATCGCCGTGGGCGGCGTGAATTCCTCGATGCCGCACGGCGTCCCGTCCGATTACCAAATCGCCTGCGGAGATTTCGTCACGATGGACTACGGCGCTGTCGTGGACGGCTATCACAGCGATATGACGCGCACGGTCGCGGTCGGTACGGTTTCGGAGGAACAGAAAAGGGTGTATGATATTGTTCTGCGTGCTCAAAGGGCGGCGCTCGATGCCATCCGGCCCGGTATGGCCTGCGCCGATGCGGACCGCGCGGCGCGGGAGCTGATCACACAGGAGGGCTATGGTGATGACTACCGCCATGGAACCGGGCACGGCGTGGGGATTGAAATCCATGAGCAGCCGGTTCTTTCGCCGGTTTCCCAACAGACGCTGGCCCCAGGCCATGTCGTCACGGTGGAACCGGGCATCTATCTGCCCGGGCGATTTGGCGTCAGGATTGAGGATATGGCGTTTGTCACAGAGGATGGCTGCAAAAATTTGACGCGCGCACCCAAGGATTTGATCATTTTACCTGTATGAGGCAGGTTTTCGCAGATAAAGCTTGAAAATTTTCAGGAAGTACGATAAACTAGTATCGATTCAAAGCTATCATTACGTTAATCGGAGGAATCTAGGTATGATATCAGCAGGTGATTTCAGAAACGGCGTTACGTTTGAGATGGATGGCAATGTCTATCAGATCATTGAGTTCCAGCATGTAAAGCCCGGCAAGGGCGCGGCCTTTGTACGCACGAAGATCCGCAATGTGATCGCCGGCGCCGTTGTAGAGCGCACCTTCAGCCCAACGGACAAGTTCCCGACCGCTTATATCGAGCGCAAGGAAATGGAATACTCCTATAATGACGGCGATCTTTATTATTTCATGGATCCGGAAAGCTATGAGCTCATCCCGATCAATGCGAGCGACCTGCCCGATACCTTTAAGTTTGTCAAGGAAAATATGGTCTGCAAGATTTTGTCTTATAAGGGCAATGTCTTCGGCGTGGAGCCGCCGACGTTTGTCACGCTGGAGGTCACCAAGACCGATCCCGGCTTCAAGGGCGATACGGCGACCAACGCCACCAAGCCCGCAACATTGGAAACCGGCGCTGAAATCCGTGTGCCGCTGTTTATCGACGAGGGTGAGATGATCAATATCGACACCCGTACCGGCGAGTATATGAGCCGTGCATAAGCGCCTGTCAGGACGGGTATATTGAAACTGGGTCTGCGGCGCAGCCGGATCAATTTATAACCTTTAAAGGAGATTATCATGATGACAGTTACAGAAAAAGTGGCCTATCTCAAGGGCCTTGCAAAGGGCTTAGACCTTGCGCAGGACAAGGCGGAAACGAAGATGTTTGACGCGATCATGGAGGTGCTCGAGGACATGGCGCTTACGGTGTCTGACCTAGAGGACGAGGTTGCGGAGCTGGGCGAGCAGGTCGACGCTGTCGATGAGGATCTCGCAGACGTCGAGGAGTTTGTCTTTGGCGATGATGACGACGAGTGCGGTTGCTGCGACGATGACGACGACATGTATGAAGTTGAGTGCCCTGCCTGCCATGAGACGATTTATCTCGATGAAAGCATCTTGGAGGACGGTGCGATCGAATGCCCGAACTGCGGTACGGAGCTGGAATTCGATCTCGAATGTGATTGCTGTGGGGAAGAGGACGAGGAAGAGGACGATGAATGATTGCCCAACCGGCTTGTTCCTTTGAAAAGCGTACAAGGGATGAAGGGGTTGCGGCCCTTTCATCCCTTTTTCTCTTTTTTACGGAGGTGTCTTAAATGAAATACTGCATTTTTTATGAAAGCGTTACCGGCAATACCGCAAGGCTGGCGCAGGCGGTGCAGCAGGCTTTGCCGCCTCAGGCGTGCGAAGTCTTTGCGTGTACGGCGAGCACTGCCGCTTCTGTACCAGAGCTGGCCTTCATCGGCTTTTGGACGGATCGGGGAACCTGCCCGCCCACAACGCAGGCCCTGCTTCAAAAATTGCATGGTAAAAAAATTGTATTGTTTGGCACGGCCGGCTTTGGAAGCGGGGAATATTTCACCGGGATTTTGCAGCGTGTGAAATCGCTGATCCCGGCGGATAACCATGTGTTAGGCGGCTTCCTGTGTCCCGGCGGGATGCCGGACAGTACGCGTGCGAAATACCTGTCGATGCTGGAGAAAAACCCGGAGGACGAGCGAGCCAAGGGATTGCTGGCGGCCTTTGACCGGGCCCAGGGCCATCCGGATAAGCAGGATCTGGAGCAGGCAAAGGCGTTTGCGCGCGAAATGTATGATCAGGCGGTAGGTACGTGAACGGATGCCGGAGGGACTTCGATGATACGCAATGTGATTTTGGATTTTGGAAATGTGATCGGCAGCTTCGACGCACAAGCGCTGATGAGGCAGTTTTGCGAGGACGATGCGGACCGCCATTTGCTCAAACAGGCCATTTTTCATAATTGGACAGCACTGGATGCGGGGCAGACGGCGTATGCGGATTATATCGCGCAGACACTGGACCGTTTACCCGAGCGCCTGCATGAGACAGCGCAAACCTATTTCCGAGACTGGTACAGGCATCTTACGTATGTCGATGGAATGCCGGAGCTGATCGCGGATTTGAAGGAGCAGGGGGTTCCGCTGTATCTTCTGTCGAACGCGCCGGTCTATTTTTCGCAGCATCTGGACTTTTTCGATGTGTTACAGGGATTTTCTGGCATTGTCGTTTCAGGCGATCTCCAAATGGTGAAGCCGGAGGCGGGAATCTATACCTATCTTCTTGAGAAATATGCGCTTGTTCCCGAGGAAAGCCTCTTTATCGACGATATGGAGGAGAATGTCGAAGCGGCCCGGAAGTGCGGGCTGCAGGGATATCCATTCGATGGAGATACGGAGAAGCTCAGGTGGCGCCTCTCTCCCTTACTGAATGGAGGAAAGCCCGGATCGCTTCCGGTTTGCAAAGATGCGTTGAATGTACTACTATAAAAGCACATGAAAAGGGGGGGCATCATGAAAATACAGGAATCCGGCGAAAATTATCTGGAAATGATCCTCATGCTCAAAAATCAGAAGGGCAGCGTGCGCTCCATCGACGTTGCACACGCCCTCTCCGTTACCAAGCCCAGCGTTTCCCGGGCAATGTCGATTTTGCGCAAGGCGGGGCATATCACGATGGATGACGAAGGTTTCCTCGAGCTGACGGATTCTGGACGGGAGATTGCGGCACGAATCTATGAGCGCCACCAGCTTCTGACGGAATATCTGACGGCGCTTGGTGTCAGCCCGGAGACGGCTGCACAGGACGCCTGCCGGATGGAGCATGTGATCAGCCAGGAGTCCTTTGACAGGATCCGCGCGCATGTAGCCGAAAGAGAACCGTGACAGAAGATGAAAAGAGTTTTGGATGTACAAAGTGCCGCCTGCAGACAGGACATGCGTTTTCAGGCGCAGCATCCGCTGGTGACGCTTGTGTATTATATTGGGGTGTTCATGGCCCTTTTCTTGTTTAACAGCCTGTGTTATACGGCTGTCATTCTGGCCTGGATGCTGCTGCTCGCCTGCCGGACGGCGGGAGGGCGGAAATCGCTGCGCCTGCTTTTTGGCGCGGTTCTCTTTGGCGGTATTCTGCTTTTGATCAATCCCCTTGTTAACAGCGAAGGGCTCCATATCCTTTTTTATCTGGGAGAACGTCCGATCACGCTGGAATCGCTGCTTTTTGGCACGCATAATCTGCTGCTGATTGTGGCGCTGCTGCTGGTATTCCCATCTCTCAACCTTTTGATGGACAGCGAGCGGGTTTTGTTCCTTTTCTCACGCTTTCTACAAGCGAGTGCGTTGATCCTGACCATGGCAATGCGGTTCGTTCCGCTGCTCACCCGCCGCGCGCGGGAATTGTTGCAGATATACAGGCAGGAGGGCGGCGGCCTGCTTTTACGCCTGCGCCACACGGGGAAATTGCTCGGTGCGCTGCTGGACTGGACGATGGAGGAAGGGATGCAATCCTCCCGTACGCTCCGGGCGCGCGGATATGGAGGACGAAATCGGACCTTTTACAGCGCATTCCGCTGTACGGTACGGGATGCGGGGTCGCTTTGCCTTCTGACTGTAGCTGCGGCTCTGCTCATGGGCCTGCGCTTTTTTGGCGCGGGGAAATGGATGTATTTTCCCGCTTTTACAGCTCCATCGCTTAACGGAATACAGGCGGGTGGCCTGGGTCTCCTCTGCCTTTTTTGCGGCTATCCGTTCCTGCTGGAGGCCGGAAGCCGGATATTCCATGCTCTGGAGACGCACAGAAGGAGGACTATCCTTGTCTGATAAACAGCCATTACTTACCCTTCGGGATTATGGCTTTACCTATGCGCTGGGGACGGCGCCGGCCCTTAACCATATCTCCCTGGAAATCTGGGAGGGAGACTTCATCGTATTGTGCGGTGCATCCGGAAGCGGGAAAAGCACGCTGCTCGAATTGATCAAGCCGGATATTGCGCCATGCGGGACCTCACAGGGTAAGATGGAAACTATGCTCTCCACGCAGGAGACGGCGATTGTCTTCCAAAATCCAGAGGCGCAGCTGCTGACCACCAGCGTGCTCAATGATCTGGCCCTTCCGATGGAGAACCGTGGCCTGTCGCCACAGCTTATGCGCCGCCGCATGGCGGAGACTGTGAGCTTCTTTGGCCTGGAGTCCCTTCTGCATCGGGGGCCTGAGTTGCTCTCCGGTGGGGAAAAGCAGCTGGTTTCCCTGTGCGCTGCGCTGATGGAGCAGCCAAAGCTGCTTCTGCTCGATGAGCCGGCCGCTCAGCTCGATCCGATTGCGGCGCGCGCCTTTTTTGACATGCTCCGGCGTGTCCATGAGGAGCTTGGCGTAACGGTCGTTCTGGCCGAGCATCGGCTTGATGAAGCCGCGGCGCTTGCCGACCGGCTTGTGCTCCTGGAGAGAGGGGAGATTCGCTACGCTGGTACGCCGGAAGAGGTTTTTCAGAAAATCTGGATCGGACGGGATGAAGACTTTTTACCATTTTTGCCGCAGGCACCGCTCTGTTCTCTGGCAATCGACGAAACGAAGGCTCCTGCCCTGACGCCGCCTCAATTGCGGGAGCGCTGCCGTCCGTTCCTACGGGCGGAACAGAAAACGGCGGATTCCAGAAAAGATCCATTACCGGGCGGAAAAAAGGTATTGGAATTTCGAGATGTGAGCTTTTCCTATGAAAAGGGGGAGCCGGTGCTCCAGAATCTGCGCATGGCGCTGCATGAGAATGAGGTGCTCTGCCTGCTTGGTGGGAATGGGAGCGGCAAGAGCACACTGCTGAAGATCGCCGCAGGGCTCCTGCAGCCGCGCGCCGGGCGGGTGAAGCGCGCGAAGAACCTGCGGGTCGGCTATCTGCCGCAGAGCCTGCAATCCTGTTTCCTGGCGGACACGCTCGAAGAGGCGTTGCAGGACAGCCGGAAAAAAGGCGGCTGTACACAGGAAGAGAAGCAGCGGATGATAAAGGCTTTTGCGCTGACGGCACTTTTGGATCGCCACCCGTATGACCTGAGTGGAGGCGAGCAGCAGAGGGCGGCATTCGCGGCGCTTTTGCTGCGAAGCCCTGATCTGCTGCTGCTCGACGAGCCAACCAAGGGACTGGATCCGGCGGCGAAACAATTCTTTGGAACCGTGCTGCGTGGGCTATCCCTGCCTGTTTTGCTCGCGACGCACGATATTCCTTTTGCCGCCGCCTTTGCGGACCAGTGCGCGATGCTTTTTGATGGATCCATCGTGGACATGGCCCCGCCGCGCGGCTTCTTCCGGGGAAGCCGGTATTATACGACTGCCATTGGACAGGCACTTTCTCCCCTTGGCAGCGATGCGATTTTATATGAGGATGTGCTGTCATTATGCGGGCGAGAAGAGCGGGTGTAGCGATTGGAGGCGGTTGCCTGGCGGCAGCGCCGCTGATGGTTATCCTGTGGAAACGGGATTCCTTCTTGCCCGCGCTGCTGCTCGCAGTGTGCGGCGTGCTGCTCCTGCTTTTCTTCAGCTTCGAGCACAGCCGCGCCGGTGCGCAGAAAATCGTGCTGATCGCCCTGCTTTCGGCGGTTTCCTGCGCGGGCAGAGTTCTGTTTGCAGGTATTCCGAGTGTGCAGCCATCCTCCTTTTTGATCATCCTCACCGGGCTTGCCTTCGGCCCGCAGGCCGGTTTCATGACGGGAGCTATGACGGCGCTGACCTCCAATATGCTGCTCGGACAGGGCCCCTGGACGGTCTGGCAGATGGCGGCCTGGGGACTGATGGGCCTGCTTTCCGGCCTGCTATACCGTTCCCTGAAAAAGCATCCGATTGCGCTTTCTGTGTATGGTTTTCTTTGGGGCTTTCTGTTTGGTTGGATGATGAATCTCTGGACGGTATCCGGCGGCTTTTTCGGGCCGGTTTCCCTGCGGGCAGTGATTGCCGCCGGTACGGCCTCTCTGCCGCTTGACCTTGCGCATGCGGTCTGCAACCTGCTGTTGCTGCTCCTGCTTGCGGGGCCTTTCCTGCGGAAGCTGGAACGGATTGCGGTGAAATATGGGCTGAGAAGGCAAGTGGAATAGAATTTGGAACACACACGCGCAGGT
>DCJV01000016.1:13287-22080 GCA_002320555.1 Ruminococcaceae bacterium UBA1691
GGCGGGCGCAAAGCCACGTTTTCCGCATTGCCGGCAGAGGCCCTTGGCATTGCCCTCAAAACCGTTGTTGCCCCTGTTCAGCGATGATGAGAAAAATAATGGGAAATCATAAAGCTTGCCCAATCATATTTCTATAACAGTAGAGAAGGAGGAGAATGATCAAGGAGCTGGCCGTTCCACTGGTGAAGATGCTGATTACGCAGAAGGATGACGGATTATAAAAAGAAGATGAAACGAAAAAAGCAGTGGAATCTACCTATAGTGGATCCCACTGCCTTTCTTTTCCGATACGAGGCCGTTCTGAGCCCTTGCTTCCCGTTTGGGCTCGGCGTCAGACGTTAATTTCAACCTCAAGCCCCAGCTCGTCCGCATAGCGGTCGAGAATCGGGCGGATCTGCTCCGCCACGAACTCCTCCGTCTGTTGCGGAGCACGGCCGACAAAATTTGCCGGATGCATGAGCGCTTTTAACTCGTCAAGCGTAATGCCGAAGAGCGGGTCGCCCGCGATGCGCTCGAGCAGGTCGTTTTCGCCGCCCTGCTCCTTGACAACCTTCCCGGCTGCCATGGAATGCACGCGGATTGCCTCGTGCAGCTCCTGCCGGTCCCCGCCGCGCTTGACGGCGTCCATCATGATGTTCTCCGTCGCCATAAACGGCAGCTCGGACATCAGTCGCCTTTCGATGACCTTCGGATAGACCACGAGCCCGCTGACAACGTTGATATACAGCTCCAGGACCGCGTCCGTCGCAAGGAAGCCCTCCGCCACGCTGATGCGCTTGTTCGCGGAGTCGTCGAGCGTGCGCTCGAACCACTGGGTGGAGGCAGTCATGGCGGGGTTGAGCGTGTCCGCGATCACATAGCGGGAGAGGGAGGCGATACGCTCGCTGCGCATGGGGTTGCGCTTGTAGGCCATGGCGGAGGAGCCGATCTGATTCTTTTCAAATGGCTCTTCGATCTCTTTGAGATGCTGCAACAGCCGCAGATCACTCGAGAATTTTGCCGCGGACTGCGCGATGCCGCTTAAAACGAAGAGCACCTGGCTGTCCACTTTGCGGGGATAGGTCTGGCCGGAGACGGGGAAGCAGGCCTTAAAACCCATCTTCTCCGCGATCTTTTGATCCAGCAGCTTTACCTTCTCGTGGTCGCCGTTAAAGAGTTCGAGAAAACTCGCCTGCGTGCCGGTGGTGCCCTTAGAGCCTAACAGCTTCATCTGTGAAAGCTGGAATTCAAGCGCTTCAAAATCGAGCAGCAGGTCCTCCAGCCACAGGGAGGCGCGCTTGCCGACCGTGGTCGGCTGGGCGGGCTGAAAGTGGGTGAAAGCGAGGCAGGGCAGGTCTTTGTATTCCAGCGCAAACTGCGAGAGCTTATCCATGAGGTTGACAAGCTTTTTGTGCAGCAGGCGCAGGCCCTGCGTCATCGTGATGATATCCGTATTGTCACCGACGTAGCAGGAGGTCGCGCCCAGGTGAATGATCGGCTTTGCCTTGGGGCACTGCACGCCGTAGGCGTAAACGTGAGACATCACGTCGTGCCGCACTTGCTTTTCGCGCTCCTGAGCGACCTCGTAGTTGATATCGTCCCGGTGCGCCTTCAACTCGGCGATCTGCTCGTCTGTAATCTCTAGCCCGAGCTCCTGTTCGCTCTCGGCGAGCGCGATCCAGAGCCTGCGCCAGGTGCGGAATTTGAAATCCGGGGAGAAGATATATTGCATCTCCTTGCTGGCATAGCGGGAGTTCAGAGGGGATTCGTAACGATCTTTCATTTCATGCCATCCTTTCATGGAACGGTAAGATAAAGGTCTGTCCGCTCAGTGTGCGTTCGGCTTTTCAAAAGGCTGTTTTGAGAGGAAATTGCCGTTGATCTCATCCAGGGGAATGGGATATTCACCTGTAAAGCAGGCGTCGCAGAAGGTGCGCTCCTGCGTGCCGACGAGGGGATAGAGGCTCTCGCAGCTCAAAAATCCCAGGCTGTCCGCCCCGATGGCCTTGCACAGCTCGTCCACCGTGTGGTGGTTGGAGGTCAGCTCTTCGCGCGTGGGGATATCCGTGCCGAAATAGCAGGGCCAGTGGAGCGTCGGGGAGGAGATGCGCACATGCACTTGTTTCGCCCCGGCCTTTTTTAGCGCGCGGATGATATTCGCGCTTGTCGACCCGCGCACGATGGAATCATCCACCATGACGATGCGCTTTCCTGCAACGCTCTGCCGCAGGACGTTTAATTTGATGTTGATGCTGGCTTCCCGCTCGTCCTGCTCGGGCTTGATGAAGGTGCGGCCTACGTAGTTGTTTCGCACGAAGCCGGTTTCAAACGGAATGCCGCTCTCCCGCGCGAAGCCGATCGCCGCGTCCAGACCAGAATCCGGGACGCCGATCACGATATCCGCATCCGCCGGATGCTCCCGCGCAAGCAGCGCCCCGGCGCGCAACCTCGCCGCATGGACGCGCACGCCGTCGAGCGTGGAGTCCGGACGGGCAAAGTAGATATACTCAAACACGCACATGCGCCTGGGCTGCTCTGCGCAGTGCGCGCGGATGCTGCGCAGCCCCTCGGCATCCACCACCACAACCTCGCCGGGCTCCACATCGCGGATGAATTCTGCGTTGACCGCGTCGAGCGCGCAGGTTTCGGATGCGATCACGTAAGAACTCCCCAGCCTGCCAATGACGAGCGGCCGAAAGCCGAACGGATCGCGCGCTGCAACCAGCTTCTGCGGGCTCATCACCAGCAGGGAATACGCCCCGTGGATGCGGCCCATCATGCGCACGACGGCCTGCTCGACGCTGCCGGCAGTGAGGCGCTCCTGCGCGATGACGTGGGCGATCACCTCGGAATCGATCGTCGTCTGAAACATTGCGCCGCCCTTTGCAAGCTCTTCCCGCACAGTTTCGGCGTTTGTGAGGTTGCCGTTGTGCGCGATGGCGAGGCGGCCTTTTGCATATCGCATCAAAAGCGGCTGGCAGTTTTGCACAAGGCTCCCGCCCGCCGTGGAATAGCGGACATGGCCGATGGCGATCTGCCCTGGAAGGGAGGATAGGACCGCATCGTCGAAAACCTCACCGACAAGCCCCATCGCCCGGTGGACGCTGAGTACACCCCGGTCGCTCACCGCGATGCCGCAGCTCTCCTGCCCGCGGTGCTGCAGAGCGTAGAGGCCGTAATAGGCCGCCTGTGCCGGAGGTATCTCCTGGCCGCCGAAGATGCCAAATACGCCGCACTCCTCATGTAGCGTATCAAACGGCAGACAATGCTTCAAGTGCGTTCACTCCAAACGGTATCGATTACAGATGCCGGCGCGCCGGTCCGACGTCTGGTATCTGTGATCTGAAATCTGATTTATTTCAGGCCCAGACGCTTCGCCATTTCGTCATAGGCTTCTTCCACGCTGCCCATATCGCGGCGGAAGCGGTCTTTATCGAGCTTTTCATGTGTGGTCATATCCCAGAAGCGGCAGGTGTCAGGAGAAATCTCGTCCGCAAGGATGATCTGATCGTGATAGCGGCCGAATTCGAGCTTGAAGTCGATCAGCTCCACGTTAACGCTCGCAAAATAGTTGCACATAATCTCATTAATCTGAAGAGCCATCGAACGGATCGCGTCGATATCCGCCTGTGTTGCGAAGCCGCATGCGATCGCGTGCGAATCATTGATCATCGGGTCGCCGAGCGCATCGTCCTTGTAGCTGAATTCGAGGACGGGGCAGAGCAGCTTTGTGCCCTCTTCTAGGCCGAGACGTTTCGCCATGGAGCCCGCCGCCTTATTGCGAATGATGACCTCCAGCGGGACGATCGAAACGCGCTTGACGGCTGTCTCACGGTCGCTGAGTTCTTCAATATAATGGGTTGGGATGCCTTCCTTTTCGAGCATTTTGCACATGAAATTGGACATCTTGTTGTTGATGACGCCCTTGCCGGTAATCGTGCCCTTTTTCAGGCCGTTGAAGGCGGTTGCGTCGTCCTTATAGTCGACGATCAGAATGTCAGGGTCCTGTGTGGCGTACACCTTTTTGGCCTTGCCCTCGTAGAGCATCTCTTTCTTCTCCATTGATACATCCTCCATTTGATTGATAAAAATTTGGGGTTCATTGGGATTGAACAATAAGAAAACCGGAAACCACCGCGCTGATCGGTCGAAGCGGTTTCCAGATTTTCATCAGAATACGTTTGTGATGCGCTCAATAGCCTCCGTGGTGCGCGCCGCATCGCAGAACGCAGTCAGACGGAAGAACCCCTCGCCCGCCGGGCCGAAGCCTGAGCCGGGGGTACCGACGACCTGCGCCTTTTCAAGGAGTTGATCGAAGAAATCCCAAGAGGTGAGCCCGTCCGGCGCCTTGAGCCAGATATAGGGGGAATTGATGCCTCCCCAGGTCTTGAAGCCTGCAGCTTGAAGGCCCTCTGCAATCACCCGTGCGTTTTTCTGGTAATAGCTGATGAGCCTGCGGACCTGACGGCGGCCCTCCTCAGAATAGATCGCCTCCGCCGCGCGCTGAGTCACATAGGAGACGCCGTTGAATTTCGTCGCTTGGCGGCGTGCCCAGAGGTGATTGAGGGAAACGCCGTTTACCCTTAATGCCTTGGGGACGACCGTATAGGCGCAACGCACGCCCGTAAAGCCTGCTGTTTTCGAATAGCTGCGGAATTCGATCGCGCAGGTTTTCGCGCCCTCGATCTGATAGATGCTGTGCGGTAGGCCTTCCTGTGTGATATAAGCCTCATAGGCGGCATCGTAAAGGATGATGCTGCCCTCGCGGTTTGCATAATCGACCCATTGTTTCAGGCCATCGAAATCGATCGCCATGCCGGTGGGATTGTTGGGGAAGCAGAGATAGATAAGGTCTGCATGCTCCCTTGGGAGCTCAGGCAGGAATTGATTCTCCGCCGTGCAGGGCAGATAGACGAATTTACTCCACCTGCCGCCTTCTGTCAGGGCGCCGGAGCGGCCCGCCATGATATTGGTGTCTACATAGACAGGATAGATGGGATCGCACACGGCGACAACGTTGTCCACATCGAAGATGTCGCCGATATTGCCGGTATCGCTCTTCGCGCCATCGCTGACGAAAATCTCATCTGCGTCGAGCTCAACGCCGTAAGCTGCAAAATCGTATTTCCGGATTTTTTCCAGCAGGAAATCCTGGCCGTATTCCGGGGGATAGCCGTGAAAGCTCTCAGCCTTCGCCATCTCATCGACCGCTTTGTGCATCGCATCGATCACAGCGGTCGGCAGGGGGCGGGTCACATCGCCGATGCCCAGGCGAATAATATTCGCCTCAGGGTGTGCATCCTGATAAGCCGCTACCTTTTTGGCAATGGTGGAGAACAGATAGCTGCTCTGGAGCTTCAAAAAATTCTCATTGATTTTCATCGCGAAGACCATCCTTTCCCTGCAAATCGAAGGCTTTGGGCGATTCGGCACAGCCGCTGAAAGTAAAAACCTGAATGGAAAATCCTTTCGTTTAACAACCCAAAATTCCCGGATTGCATTCGCAGTCGCAGATAAACGCGGCGGGCCCGGTCATCCAGACGGAGCCGAATTGCTCCTCCCATTCGATCTCAAGATCACCGCCGCGCAGGTGGACGAGCATCCGGCGGCCTGTCCGCCCGTTTAAGATACAAGCGACCGCCGCGGCGCACGCGCCAGTGCCGCAGGCCCAGGTTTCGCCGCTGCCACGCTCCCAGACGCGCATCTTGATCTCGTGGTCATTGAGGACATTGACAAATTCCGTATTGACACCTTCCGGGAAGAGCGGGTCGCGCTCAAATTTCGGGCCGAAGGCCTCCAGAGGAAATTTGCCTACATCCATATAGTCTTCAAACACCACGCAGTGCGGGTTTCCCATCGAAACGCAGGTGATATGCGCTTGGATGGGCTTTATGGTTTGTGCATTCTCTATTTTAACCCGTTGGTTGATGATTTTATCACCCGGCAGGTTCACCGGGATCTCGGCGGGCGTGAGGATCGGTTTGCCCATATCGACGCGCACGGTTTTGACGGCGCCGCCCTCAATGTTGAGATAAAGCGTTTTGATGCCGCTCAAGGTCTCTACCGTGATCACGTCTTTTTTGACAATCCCGCGGTCGTAGACGTATTTCCCCACGCAGCGTACGCCGTTGCCGCACATCTTGCCGCGCGAGCCGTCGGCATTGTAAATATCCATTTTGCAGTCCGCGACCTCGCTCGGCTCGATGAGGATGATTCCATCCGAACCAACACCGAAGTGGATATCGCTGAGCTTGACAGCCAACGATTCCGGGTTTTCGACGGGCGTTTCAAAGCAATTGAAATACAGGTAGCAGTTGCCGATGCCGTGCATCTTGGTGAATTTCATCGGAGCACCTCTTTTCGCAAAGATTTTGCGCCGTACCGGAGTACATGCCGTGCAGTATCCGCCATGCGCAAACCTGATGCCATGCTGCGCTTCTGGAGCAGGCGGTACGCCTCGGGCTCAGAGAGCGAAAGCTCCCGCATGAGCAGCGCTTTTGCGCGGAAGACGAGCTCCTTTTCGCCGCTGGAGCGGCCCTGCTCGCCGTGAGAGCCAAAGCAGACGCCCGAGGCGCTCGCGAGTGTTTGAACTGTGCTGACAAATTCCAGCCGGTTCAGCGGCAGGTGGAGGCTTATCACATTGCTGTAGCCCTGCAAGGGAATCTGGCCGGAGGAAAGCAGCTCCACCAGGTCGAACCCGGAGGGCAGCATCTGGGCCAGCTGCGCAGGGGAAAGATCCGGCAACCGCCCGCAGATCACCACGCCATCTGGCAGTGCACTTGCGGCCGTGAGAACCTCCGCGCCGGAACCATACATGCCGGTCACGGGGAGCGATGCGCTCACGAGGACCTTTTTCAACTGCACAGCGGCTTGAGCACGCGGGAGAGCGAGGAGAATGGCTTTCATCACGCCCCGCCTCCCTGCTGTTCCGTTTATTTTCAACCTTTATTATATAGCCTGCCCTATGAGAAATCAATTGTCAGATTGCGCGGGATCGGGCTTTGATCGTTTTCAAAAAATGGGCATGTTGTCAAAGCTGACGGCGTAACTCAAAACGGTTGCCTCCAGTAGATTTGACATCTGAATATATTTGCTTGGCCCTCTTGCCAATGGAGGATTATGCGGCCGGTGCGGCTGCTGGATCGGAAAACTGCTCTACTCTTCGATTCCTTTGTTTGCAGCATCCATAAAAGGTTCATTTTGAAACGCTATGCAATGTTTATTTATGCGCTAAATAGCGCAAATCATGTATATTTTTTCTACCTGAAACGGATTGATAGAATATTATATGTATAATGCCCGAGAAGGGACGCATCCCGGGAGCATAATTTGTGCGCAATGCCGTTCTTTTGATTTTTCGCTTTTTTAAGCGGATTTCTGTTGAAATCCGGAAAGAAACATGCTAATATTAACGTTTAGAAGAAGGGCGGAGGGACGAGCTTTGCCTCCTTCTTACGCACGGCGTTATGCTTCCCTTGGCGGGAAACAGCGGGGATCGGCAGACGCGCCGAACCCGCTTCTTTTTTGCCCGTTCGGGCCCAACGATTCTAATTCAGGAAGGCACGGTGAAGCCAGTGAGAGCTTATCTGGTTCTGGAAGACGGTTCCATCTTTGAGGGCGAGGCCCGCGGCGCATTCCGCGAAATGGCATGCGAGGTCGTGTTCAATACCTCCATGACCGGGTACCTTGAAATTTTGACCGATCCGTCCTATGCCGGGCAGGGCGTGGTGATGACGTACCCGATGATCGGCAACTACGGCGTCAGCCGCGAGGATTTTGAATCCATTCGATTGCAGCCGTGTGCATTCTTTTTGCATGAGTTGTGCGATACACCTTCTAATTTCCGCAGTACTGCTTCTTTGGAATCGGTGCTCAAAGAATTTGATATTCCCTGCATCGTCGGCCTCGATACGCGCGCGATTGTCAAAAAACTCCGGGAAAGCGGCACCATGCGCGGTATGATGACCGGCGATCTTTCTAATATGAAGCACTGCATGGATGTGATCCGGGATTTCCGCCAGGTTGATCTGGTGGAGTCCGTGAGCATCACGAAGCCCGAGGTGGTGGGCGCGGGCAACACCGGCCCGAAGATCGCGCTGATGGATTTCGGCGTCAAGCGCAATATCGCGCGGAGCCTGGCAAGCCGTGGCTGCGAGGTCACGGTTTACCCCTGCTTTGCCACGGCGGCAGAGATCATCGCCGCAAAACCGGACGGGCTCATGCTCTCCAACGGCCCGGGCGACCCGAAGGACTGCACGGGGATCATTCGCGAGATTGCGAAGCTCTATGATTATGGGATGCCGACCTTTGCCATCTGCCTTGGCCACCAGCTCATGGCGCTCTCCCAGGGCGGCGACACCGAGCGCATGAAATACGGCCACCGCGGCGCAAACCATCCGGTCAAGTTCCTGGAGGAGGACCGCTCCTACATCTCCTCGCAGAACCACGGCTATATGGTCAAGGCCGAGGGCCTGCCGCAGAATGCGGAGGTCAACTGCGTCAACGTAAACGACGGCACCGTGGAGGGCGTCGTCTACCACGGGAAGCCGGTTTTCACCGTCCAGTTCCATCCGGAGGCGTCCCCCGGCCCACATGATACATCGTTTCTGTTCGACAAGTTTATCCGCATGATTGAGAAGGAGGAGCTGCAATGATCGATCAAAGCATCAAAAAAGTCCTCGTCATCGGTTCCGGCCCTATCATCATCGGCCAGGCGGCGGAGTTCGACTACGCCGGCACGCAGGCCTGCCGCTCCCTGCATGAGGAGGGGGTGGAGGTTGTGCTCGTCAACTCCAACCCCGCCACCATCATGAC
>DCJV01000016.1:22114-23577 GCA_002320555.1 Ruminococcaceae bacterium UBA1691
GTGCGCCGCGTGCTGGAGGTGGAAAAGCCGGATTCCATCCTGCCGACGCTCGGCGGCCAGACGGGCCTGAACCTCGCCATGGAGCTGGAGGAGAAGGGCATCCTCAAAGAGCTCGGCGTGCGATTGATCGGCATCAACGCCGATGCGATCAAGAAGGCCGAGGACCGGCAGGCGTTTAAAGATACGATGCTTTCCATCGGCGAGCCCTGCGTCGCCTCCAAAGTGGTGGAGACAGTGGAGGATGCGCTCGAGTTTTCCGCATCCATTGGCTACCCCGTCATCGTCCGCCCGGCCTACACGCTCGGCGGCACTGGCGGCGGCATTGCGGAGAATGAGGAGGAGCTGCGCGAGATCGCGCACAACGGCATCCGCCTCTCCCGCGTGGGGCAGGTGCTCATCGAGCGCTGCATCGCGGGCTGGAAGGAAATTGAATATGAGGTAATGCGCGATTCCAAGGGCAACTGCATCACCGTCTGCAATATGGAAAACCTCGACCCGGTGGGCGTACATACGGGTGATTCGATCGTCGTCGCGCCCAGCCAGTCGCTCTCCGATAAGGATTACCAGATGCTGCGCTCCTCTGCGCTCAATATCATTTCCGCCTTGGGCATCCAGGGCGGCTGCAACGTGCAGTACGCATTGAACCCGGATTCCTTTGAATACGCGGTAATCGAAGTGAATCCCCGCGTTTCCCGCTCCTCCGCGCTGGCCTCAAAGGCGACGGGCTATCCGATCGCGCGCGTGGCGGCGAAGATTGCGCTCGGGTTAGGGCTCGATGAGATTCCAAACGCGGTCACGGGCAAGACCTTCGCAAGCTTCGAGCCTGCACTCGACTACTGCGTGGTCAAATTCCCCAAGTGGCCCTTTGATAAATTCGTCACCGCCAAGCGCACCCTTGGCACGCAGATGAAGGCGACCGGCGAGGTCATGGCGATTTCCCGCTCCTTTGAGGCGGCGCTCTTAAAGGCGGTGCATTCGCTCGAAGAGCACCGCGAGAGCCTGATGGTGCCCGCTCTTCTGGAGATGAGCGATAAAGCGCTCATCGAGCAGCTGCACCATATTGATAATGAGCGCATTTACGCCGTCGCCGCGGCGATTTACAACGGGATTTCGCTCGAAACCATCCATGCGATCACAAAGATCGACTACTGGTTCCTCTATAAAATCCAATCCATTACGGATATGGAGAAAAAGCTGCGCAGCGGCGTGTGCGACAAGGAGACCCTGCTGCAAGCAAAGCGCATGGGCTTTTTGGACAGTGTGATCGCCAAGGATATCGGTATCACGCCCGCAGCGGTGAAAAATATGCGCAAAATGTGGGGCATCCAGCCCGCCTTCTCCGTGGTCGATACCTGTGCTGCAGAATTCCGGGCGCAGACGCCATATTACTACTCCGACTACGGCGTGGAGAACGAGGTGGACCCCTCCTGCGACCGCAAAAAGGTGCTGGTGCTCGGCTCCGG
>DCJV01000016.1:23639-24825 GCA_002320555.1 Ruminococcaceae bacterium UBA1691
AGGCGGGCTGCGAGACGGTGATCGTCAACAACAACCCGGAGACGGTCTCCACAGATTTCGACGTGGCGGACAAGCTCTATTTCGAGCCGCTCACGCCCGAATATGTGACCAACATCGTGGAGCTTGAAAAGCCGGATGGCGCGATCGTCCAGTTCGGCGGCCAGACGGCCATTAAGCTCACCGAAACACTCAACGATCTCGGCGTGAAAATCCTCGGCACGGATGCCGACCATGTTGACGCGGCGGAGGACCGCGAGCGCTTCGATGAGATCCTCGAGCTGTGCGCCATCCCGCGCCCGAAGGGGCAGACGGTCTTTACGGAAGAGGAGGCGCTCACCGCCGCGCATATGCTGGGCTATCCCGTGCTGGTACGCCCGAGCTATGTGCTCGGCGGGCAGGGGATGCAGATTGCCGCTTCCGACGCGGATATCTGTGAATTTATGGCGATCATCAACCGCACCGTGCAGGATCACCCTGTGCTGGTCGATAAATACCTCATGGGGCAGGAGGTCGAGGTTGACGCGATCTGCGACGGCCGTGATATCCTGATCCCAGGCATCATGGAGCATATCGACCGCGCGGGCATCCACTCGGGTGATTCGATCTCTGTCTATCCTGCCATCAGCCTGAGCCAGAAGGTGCAGGATACGATCGTGGATTATACGCGCCGCTTGGCCTCCGCATTGGAGGTGGTCGGCATGATGAATATCCAATTTATCGTTTACAATGAGACGGTTTATATCATCGAGGTAAATCCCCGCTCTTCCAGGACGGTGCCCTATATCAGCAAGGTGACTGGTATCCCCGCCATCGCGCTCGCCACGCGCGCCATGCTCGGCGGGCGGCTGGCCGATATGGGCTACGGCACCGGCCTTTACCGCCACAGCGGCTACTACGCGATTAAGATGCCGGTCTTTTCCTTTGAGAAGATCCTCGGCGCGGATACGAGCCTCGGCCCGGAGATGAAATCCACCGGCGAAGTGCTTGGCATCTCGAAAAGCTACGACGAAGCGCTGCTCAAAGCCTTCGACGGCGCGGGCGTGCATCTGCCGAAGGATGGCAAGATCATCGTCACCGTCCGCGATAAGGACAAGGCGGAAATCTGTGAAATGTTCAAAAACATGAAGGATATGCAATTCCGGCTCTATGCCACGCCCGGCACGCGCAAGGCGCTCATGGAGGCGGG
>DCJV01000016.1:24890-25036 GCA_002320555.1 Ruminococcaceae bacterium UBA1691
GCGGAGGACGTTTCCCTCATCATCAACACGCCCACACACGGCAGGCTTGAAAACCGCGACGGCTTCAAATTGCGCCGCCTGGCGGTGGAGGCCGGCTGCTCGTGTCTGACGAGCCTTGATGCAGCGAAGGCAATCATGGAGAGCAC
>DCJV01000118.1 GCA_002320555.1 Ruminococcaceae bacterium UBA1691
GGACAACCTGCCTCGCAGAAGCTGGCCGTTCGAGCGGGGTTTGCACACCTGGCGGATACCTGCATCATAACTCTTATAGCACGCCGTCTGTTTTCCCGGCCTTCAGGACGATTTCGATGAGCAGCGCCGGGACAATGGCAGCGGAAAGTGTCTCCTTACCGCAGACAAACAGATCGTTGCTCAGGATCATCAGGGCGTAATACTCCCCAAGCCTTCCGGCGCACAGGTATGTAACGAGAGAAGCGGCGAACAGCCCAAGGATGAGTAACCCGCCGTATTTCAGGAGCAGCTTTGGGAGACGGTGCATGGTATGCAGGGCTTCGTTGAGATCCAATAAAATTTTTTGCATGTTAATCAACTCCGACTCCATTATAATCAGAGACGGATGTCCACAGCAATGGATAAATATTGGAACCTGTTTGAAAGGATGGTTTTTTTGATACGACTCGGCGCGTCAACCGCCTGTTTTTATCCGATGGAGACGGAAAAGGCCCTGAAGCATTTAGGTGAGTTGGGCTTTTCTGTTGCAGAGGTCTTTTTTAATTCGTTTTCTGAATTGTACGGCCCCCTGCTGGAGACAATCCGCCGGGAGCAGCAGGCCTATGGGATGCAAGTTGTCTCCGTACACCCCTTTACCTCCGGGACAGAACCATATTTCTTATTCAGCGCCTATGAACGGCGGTTTCAGGATACGCTGGAATACTATAAGCGGTATTTTGACGCTGCGAATGCCCTCGGTGCAAAGATTTTAGTGATACACGGAGCAAAAAGGGGCATGTCAATTACGGAAGCGCAGTATTTCGACCGCTTTGGCGAGCTTGTGCGATTGGGCAAAGCGCAGGGGATCACGGTTTCGCAGGAGAACGTGGTACAGCATGCTTCGGAATCCACCGATTTTCTCATTAGAATGCGCAGCGCACTGGGTGGGGATTTCCATATGGTGCTCGATATCAAGCAGGCGGTGCGTTCCGGCCTTGACCCGCTCGCGCTCGCGCGGCGGTTTTCTGGGGAAATCGTCCATGTCCATGTCAGCGATCATCTGCCTGGTAGGGACTGTTTGCCGCCGGGAGAGGGTGCGTTTGATTTTAGAGCACTCTGTGATGTGTTGGAGCAGAGCGGGTATCAGGGGAGCTTTGTGATTGAATTGTATGCAGGGAATTTCGAAGAGGACAGGCAGCTGACGGAGGCGAAAGCCTTTTTAGAGAAGCTGTCAATATCATAAAAACTGGGTGCCTGCGCAAGCACCGGCTTCTTCTGGCCGTATCGGGTGGGACGAAGGCCGGCTTTCACATCGCTGATATTCAGATCAAATCGATACCGAATATCCAACCATTTTTTGGATGTTTTAGAGATACTGCTTGTCCAGATTTTCGAGAATATTTACGATGGATTCATGCGTTTTGTATCTTGCAAGACTTGCGAACATTCAAATACCTATGGTATAATCAATAAAAAGTTGCTGGAAGTGATCAGTGTGAGATGTCCATTTTGCGGCTATGAGGAGAGTAAGGTCATTGATTCCCGTCCCACAGACGAGGGCGAGCGGATTCGCCGCCGCCGCGAATGTATGCGTTGCGCAAAGCGCTTTACGACTTACGAGATCATCGAAAGCGTGCCGGTGGTCGTTGTCAAAAAGGACAAGTCGCGTGAAGTGTTTGACCGGGACAAGCTCTATAATGGCATGCTGCGTGCCTGCGAAAAACGGCCCGTCAGTGCCGCTGCGCTGACCGCCGCGGTGGATGATATCGAAGCGTCCTTGCAGAATTCGTTGGACCGCGAGGTAACTTCTACGCGCATTGGAGAGCTTGCGATGGAAAAGCTCAAGGAGATCGATGAGGTTGCGTATGTCCGCTTTGCGTCCGTGTACCGCCAGTTTAAGGATATCGATACTTTTCGGGAAGAGCTGATGAAGCTGAAGAAAGAAAAATCGGAATGAACACGCCAACACCGTGCAGCCGTTTCTGCACGGTCCTTTCTTTTGTAGGTCGTGTTTTGTATTGAATATGCACCCACGTATAAAATGATAACCCCGCCGGGCTGGCCACACTGAGCAGCCCGGCGGGGTTTTTCATGCTCCATCTGCTGGCTCAGCTTTTCGCTTGGCGGATGGAGCGCCATCCGGCGGCCTCCGCCCTCTTGGCGTCTGATGAAATAATAATGGGAGAATGCTGGAACGGTACCCCAAAATCAGCCTGCCGAAAGCTCAGAGAGCAATTGAACTCCCAATGGCGCCGAGCATCCGCGCTGCTCCGCTAATATTGGTCGTTGTACCATAGAGCTTTAACCGGGTATAGGTTAGCTCGCCAAGCGAGCGCAGGGAACAGCCCTCATACAGCGCGGCGGCGAAGACATCCTGGTTAATCCCGGAGGGAACAAGCCGTGTATACGCTTCCGGCAGCGCAATGGACTCCGCGGTTACGCCGGTATATTCGCCCTCGCCCCCTTTTGTGCTGAAAACAGCGCATTTCCGCCCGGGGAAGAAGCTTTCCGCAAGGCCCTCCGGCGCGATGACAACCGTGCTGTCCTGCGCGCCGGAAAAGGTATCCTGAATCAGGAGCGTGGCCCCGTAATCCTCCATGGCTTGTTCTGCGGTCTGCTCATAGGCAGCGGTGTTGTCTGTGATGACCCGGACCAGAGAGGCAAAGGGAAAAAGCCGGCCCGCCCGGTGTGCCAGCAGCCCTTTCGAGTCAAGCAGCGTAATACATTCTTCTCCTGGAGGACTCTGTCTGCGGGAGAGCACCTCGCAGGCTGTGTTGAACAGGACGAGGGGCGCGAGCGCAGAAGGAAGAAACGCTTTGATCGGACTGTCCGCAGGCGGCACCAACCCGGCTGGCAGCAGCATGCGGCCTGCGCATCGCCCTGCGCAGGCGGCGGCCTCTTCCCAAGGAATCCGCCCTTTTTTGCGGGAGACTTCCACACAAAGGAAAGGTGCTCCACCCTTGACCGCAACCTGCACCGCCTGCGTCGGCGACGGCAGTATTTTTTCGCGGTTTTTTTTCAGTATTCCGGTCTCCTGCGGCCGAACCTGCAAAACGGAAAACATGATGAACGCCCATCCTTTCGCCGTGTGTCAAAGCCAGTAAATAAATATAGGAGCGGCCTTATGCCGGTTGTGTACGCATATATATGCCGCCACGGGAGAAAATATCCGGTTTTTCTCATCGGACAAAGTGCGCACACGTCTTTTGTCAGATGGCGTATCATACAATATAAGGCGGTTTCCGAATAAAATCCAAAAGGAGCGTAGTCCATGGAGAACCGAAAAAGGCAGCTATTCGGGCTGTGCCTTGCATGGGTGATTTTAATGGCGGCAGGCACGCTCGCTTTTCAGGCGCAGAAAGCGGTGCTCACCGGAAGCCAGACACAGCCGGGGCAGAAGCTGCCGATTATCATGTATCATAATATTTCACCAAATGCGAGTCGGCAGGGGAAATATACCGTTTCCGTCAAGGAATTCGAAAACGATCTGCTCTACCTCCGGGAGCGGGGATTTACACCGATTCTGACGGCGCAGCTGCTGGAGCATGTAAAGCAGGGCAAGCCCCTGCCTGCTAAGCCGGTTATGATCACCTTTGACGATGGTTTTGAAAGCTTTTACGCCTATGCTTTCCCCCTTTTGCAGAAATATAATATGTGCGCTATTGTGGCAGTCGTCGGGCAATATGCGGATACTTATACCAGGACGGAGGATCACCATCTCAATTATTCCTACCTGACCTGGCCGGCCATCGGGGAGCTCAGCCGCAGCGGACTGGTGGAAATCCAGAGCCATACCAATAATATGCATACGATCACTGCCAAACGGCGCGGCTGTACGATTAATAAGGGAGAGAATAAGGCACGCTATCAGGAGATTCTGCGCAAGGATCTCCAGCTCAATCAGGAAAAAATCAAAAAGGCAACCGGAAAAGAGCCAACGGTGCTCGCCTATCCCTATGGCGCACATTGTAAGGCTTCCAAGGAGGTTCTTAAGGAAATGGGGTTTCAGGCTGCGTTTACCTGTGCCGAAAAGGTGAATGTGATTCCGGAAGACAAGGAGGATACGGATTGGCTCTATACGCTGGGAAGGTATAACCGTGCGCACGGCGCGTCGTCACAGGCGTTTTTAAAGCCGATCCTCGATCAGGCGGAATCCGGATAAGACTTAGAACGGCGTTGCGACAGAGCAGTCACAACGCTTCAACCTATCAAAAAAAGAATATCGTTTCGACAAAATGCACAAGAATAATTTTGTAAACTTCTGTATTACGCTATTACGCCTGCTTTTTTGATTGCCTTGACAACGGAAGAAGAATTGAAATGCGCTCAGGCCGCGCGGGCCCTTCCTTTTCGGTTCGGCCGGAAAAGGAAGCAAAAGGGGCCGTTTTGCACGGCACGTCGGC
>DCJV01000022.1 GCA_002320555.1 Ruminococcaceae bacterium UBA1691
AGGCCGCGCAAGCGTTGCGATAAATTCCTCCTGGGTCAGATTGTGTGCCAGTACCTGATCGTTATTTCATATCATCGTAAAGCTTATATCCTTTACACGGATAGCATGCAGGCCGTCTGGAATGGACGCAGGGCGGATGTCCCTCCCCAGATAGTCGATAAGCTGTGGAAAGGCCAATTCCTTTTCATAGGTTTTTTGAGAATCCGGATCGCATAAATCCCCGAGTGAGGGAAGATCAAAATTTTGCGCTTGACAGTAGGCTTTCCGCCTTCTGAGGCGATGTAGACGAGGAGCTTCCAATCGGTCTCTACATACAATTCCTTGAAAAGGGTTACCATCGTTTGGTTGGTTATTCGTTCACTGCCTTTCACTGGATAAGCATATCCTTAGAATGAAAAAGTTCAAAAAGCGGAAAATATGAGAAAGAAAAAGTATGTATCTTGCATCTGATGGATGCTTTGATTATAATGGTTACATAATTATTTTGCACATCTGCACACGACGCACGGCTGTTGCTTCGCCCGGTCACAATGGAAGGATGACGAGCATGTATCGCTGCAATATTGTTCCAAGACCCAATCAAATCCAGCCGAAAGAGGGCATTTTTGCGATCCCGCGTGAGGGACGGATTGAGGATTTCGTCACGCGCACGATCGATACACGCATTTCCGGCGCGGAGAGCTACCGGCTGAATGTTTGCCCGGAGGGGATCACGATCAGTGCGGGCACACCGCGTGGGCTTTTTTATGCAATGCAGTCCGTCCGGCAGCTCATCGCCACGAGCGTGGGGCAAATTCCATGCATGTGCATCTGTGATGAACCAACTTACCCCTACCGCGCCTTTATGATCGACTGCGCCCGCCATTTCTTTTCAGTGGCAGATTTGAAGAAGATGATTGACGCTGCAGCGCTGTTTAAGATGAATGTATTTCACTGGCATCTTACGGATGACCAGGGCTGGCGCATCGAGATCAAGGAGCACCCGCGCCTGACAAAAATCAGCTCGGTCCGCGCCAGCTCCGATTTCGGAGGCATTCATGCGGACGGCCCCTATGAAGGCATTTATACGCAGGGGCAGCTGCGGGAGATCGTGGATTACTGTGCCGAGCGCTACATTGAGGTGGTGCCAGAATTTGATATGCCGGGACACACGTCCGCTGTGCTGGCTGCCTATCCGGCATTCTCCTGCACGGGCGGGCCATTTTATGTGCAGACAAAGCAGGGGATTTTTCAGGATATTCTCTGCGCCGGTAAAGAGGAGACCTTCCATTTTCTTTTCGACGTGCTGGAGGAGATGCTCTCCATCTTTCCATCTCGCTATATCCATATTGGTGGGGACGAGGCGCCGAAGGTGCGCTGGAAGGCCTGCCTTGACTGCCAGGCGCGTATGAAGGCGGAGGGCCTTCCCGACGAGCAGGCGTTGCAGGGCTATTTTATGAACCGCGTCATCTCCTGGCTGCGTGCGCGGGGGCGCACCGCCGTTGTCTGGAACGAATCCCTGCGCGGCGGCAATCTTGATCCGTCCGCCGTGGTGCAGATGTGGATGGATAAAAATGGGGAATGCGCGCACTGGGCAAACGGCGGCGGAAAGGTGATTGTTTCTGATTTCTATCATTATTACTGCGACTATCCCTATGCCATGACCCCGCTGTGGAAAACCTACCGCTACCGCCCGGCGCTTAAGGATGTGCGCCCGATCTATCAGAAAAATATCCTAGGCGTGGAAGCGCCGGTTTGGACGGAATATATCGAAACCTTGGCACATATGAGCGAAATGTGCTATCCCCGTTTCGCCGCCGTGGCGGAAGCCGGGTGGACGAGAGAGGAGCGGCGCAATGCGGGGAGCTTCGAGCGTCGCTTTCAGATGGTCACGCCCCTGCTGGCGGCATTGGGTATCCATCCGGCCGCACCGCAGCTGTGGAATCCGCATTCGTTTGCACGGCTGAAGGGGACTGCGCAGTTTTTCCTGCCGAAGCTGCCGTTTATCATCCGTAATTAAAGAAGCTTGCTGAAAAAGGAAAAATCGAACCCTTTTTCAGCCGGGCGCGTTTTTTAGCAGACCGGTTTCTTTGTTGTGGGGCTTGTGATACTTTTTCCTGATATCCGGAGGAGCGGATGAGTTCCTTTTTCATTATATATATAGGGGATTTGGCTCCGACAAAATGCAGCTTTTCGAATCAAATCTCATTTTGCACATATTTTCATCGAATCAAATAGATTTATTCTACATCGGCGTGCCTTTTTCCAAGCTCATAAATATTGCGCGCACTGAGCGAATCGGCTAGAATATCATTAAGCGATATTGCGTTTTTTCGCAAAGTGCAGAAAAGGAGCGACTTGTATGGCTGAATTGAGATGGCATCCTTTGACAAAGGATTGGGTTATGATTGCGAGCAACCGGCAAAACCGGCCCAATATGCCCAAGGACTATTGCCCGTTTTGCCCGAGCTTTGGCAATGTGCCCGATTATGAAGTGCTGAAGTATGACAATGATTTTCCGGCGCTCTCCCAGAATCCGCCGGAGCCCGACGACGTGGCGGACGATTTTTTCAAGGTGCGTCCCTCCTACGGCAAATGTGAGGTGATCCTCTATTCTCCTGGCCATACCGTGACGCTTCCCGAGCTGTCGGACGAACATATGCAGAAGCTGGTCGCGCTCTGGTGCGAGCGGTTTGAGGCGATGCGTGAGGATGAAAAGATCAAGTATGTTTTCCCATTTGAAAACCGGGGTGCGCTCGTAGGCGTTTCCATGCCGCATCCGCACGGCCAGATTTACGGCTATTCTTATGTCCCCAAAAAGCTGGAGCTGGAGGCGCAGTCTGCACGCGAGTACTATGAGCAAACGGGCAAATGCATATTCTGCGATATGCTCCAGCATGAGCTGGCGGCGGAGAAGCGGATCATCTTCCGCAATGAGCATTTTACTGTATTTCTGCCCTTCTTCTGCGAATATCCCTATGGCGTTTATATCTTCCCGAACCGCCATGTCCCTTATATGACGGATCTGACTGAGGAAGAGCGCTTCGCCCTCGGCGTAACGATCCGCGATACGGTGGCGATGTTCGACAATCTCTTTGACTATCAGTTCCCCTATATGATGTGCATGCATAACGCGCCGGTTAACTCCGGAGATTTTGACAAGGACTATCACTTTCATATTGAATTTTTCCCGCCGATGCGCTCCGCGGATAAACAGAAATTCAATGCCTCCAGTGAAACGGGCGCATGGGCGCATTGCAATCCGCGCGCGCCGGAAGAATCCTCGGAGGAAATGCGCATGGCATATCGGAAAATGTTGGATAAACGCGCTGAAAAATGACGGCTGTCCGCATCTCAGGGTGCGAGGAAGGGGCGTTTTCGCCGTAGGGTGGCGAAACAGCTTCCCGGGCGGCGCCACGACCTCTGTACGAGGATAAATTTTTTTACATGGATTGATTTGGGGCTGTTGCATCTATTTGCAACAGCTCCTTTTTTGTACTTTATTGTGTAAAGCATATGTGCTTTACACAATATTTTTTTCTGTTTTAACGCGTTTTTAAAAATTTTTTTCTTACCCAACTGAGATTATCATTAGAAATGCGATGCTGACTATATATTGTAACATTGTATATGATTTCTAGCTATATCTTGTACAATTTTGATCGCTTAAATTTTCAGTAAAATTCTAAATAATGTGGTATTGTAACAATATAACCCTAATTTTAAAGACTTTTGGGAAAGTATATATTGACATTGATGATGAAAAGGTTTATATTAAGAGCCGATAAGGGAAAAAGTTGTCATTTAAGATCAATCACCAAAATAATTTTTGTTTTTTGTGAGTGTGAATAATATTCACAATACCGTGGTGAGCGAACAGAATGAGACGAGCGGACGCGTGCTCCGGTCCCTTGTAAGCACATGTCTAAAATGTTTGCATGGCTTATTCCTCAGCCGCCTAGGGCAGTTGAACCGGACGCGTGAATTTTTAAGAGGGAGGTGAGTCCGATGGCTTGTGAGAAGCGCTAATACCGCTTGTTCATGAGCTTTTCAGCATCTCAAGGGAGAAAACAAGCAGTTGCGCGCAAAAGATCGGACAAGCCTACTGTGCGCGTGAGGCGTACAGCAGTGCGCAAGGCGCTGTGGTGACTGGTTCACCGGGATGAGGGAAAAAGTGAAATGCGGGAGCCTGGGCTGGGCGGCAGGCGGAAGTAAATTCATCCAGATTTGTATGAATCCGTCGGATTGATCAGAAATTCATTTGCGGCTGCAGCGGATCGGCTCCGAACGGAAAAGAACGGCTCGGAGAAAAATCGGTTATATTGTCCTGCTTCTCAAAAGGTGGCTGAAAAAGGCCGCGCGAACTGGGATTCTCGATAAACCGTGGAGAACCCGGATCGACCCTCTCCTACCAAAATTTCTGCTTCGGCTCCATTCTCCCATTGGTTTGTCTGACAGCTGCCGGAATCCCGTGTCTTTGCGGACGGGGATCTGGCGCGCCGGATGACAGCCGGAGAGGATTGTTTCAACAGGAAGCTGCAGAATGGAAATCGTGTCTTTCGATATAAAGAGAAAAAGTCGAAATCGCACTTGAAGCCAGAATACTGTCTAAAAGATGTCGTTTCGACCTGAATTTGACTCCATCAATTGCCGGCATCTAATTTTGAAACGATTTTCAGAAAAAGTTGGGAGACAGAAAAGAAGCCAGAATACTGTCGCTATCACTGCAAAATGACTGAATTTCAGCCTCAACTTACAGCATAAATGCGACTGAAAAAGGCGAAAAAATTTTTTAGGGCTGGGGTAATCCGCTTGACAGCGGCGAAATAGAATCATAAAAACAGCGAGAGTGGGATTAAAAATGCAAAACAGTTTCCCAAGGAGGGAAAAATGCAAGAACATATGCCCCACATTGCTTCCGAAGAGGCCCCAGACCGGCAGGTGGAGGAATGGAAAACGCCTGCCTGATTGCCGTGGTGAACGGGAAAATCCCGGTGGCCACACACAGGCCTGCCCGCCGTCCGGAAAAGCAGGGCGGCGGTGGAAGATCACCTATCCATCCTGAGAAAAAATGGCCTCATGAGGGCCAGAAGAAGGGAGCTTAACCACGTGAAAAAGTCGAAAAAACTGCTCAGCGTACTCCTGGCAATCACCCTGATCTTCGGATCGATTTCTGTGGGTGTCAGCGCGGCATATGCGCCGTATCTGAATGATGCGCTGGTAGATGGCGACAATTACAACACCATCGACCAGGTCACCCTGACCGAAGCGCAGCAGGCCTCTCTGCTGCTCGACAAAGTCGACCGCGCGCTGGCGGATGCTGCGATTTCCATCGACATCCCGCTGATCGGCACGCTGAATATGACTTCTGTCGACAATGCGCTCAACTCCATCTACAACGTCACAGGGAACTGGCTGTTTGGCTCCGCCACAGTCGGCGATCTGGTCGTGCTGGAGACCTATCGCGCTGATATCGCGTCTGTCCGCCGCACCACGGCTGACAAGACCGATGCCGACGTGCTCGCATCCGTCGTGACCTATCTTGGCCACTGCGCTGATACACTGTCCAAGATCATCGACGGTACGTTCAACTGGAAGATCGTTAAGGGCTTCCTGCCCGCGGAAATCCGTCTGCTTCTAGATGACATCCCCGGTTATCTCAAGGAGATGCTCTGGAATCTCATCCATCCGACGACGACGGAGCCGATGCCCGCAGGCAC
>DCJV01000102.1 GCA_002320555.1 Ruminococcaceae bacterium UBA1691
AAGTACCCGGACTACTGCTTCAGCTTTGAAGGAAGCTACCGTTATGAGCTGATGGAGGAATACTATCCGGAGGAATTCGAAAAGCTGAAGGAATATGTGGCGCAGGGGCGCTGGAACGTGACCGGCAGCTCCTATGAAAACGGCGATGTCAACGTCCCGTCGCCGGAAGCACTCTTCCGCAATATTCTCTATGGCAACAGCTATTTCGACAAAACCTTCGGCAAGCGCAGCACAGATATCTTTCTGCCTGATTGCTTCGGCTTTGGCTGGGCACTTCCGAGCATCGCTCGGCATGCCAACCTCACCGGCTTCACCACCCAAAAGCTGACATGGAGCTCCGCCTTTGGCATTCCCTTTGACCTGGGCCGCTGGTACGGCGTGGACGGCCGCTGGATCTATGCATCGCTTGATGCGCGCAGCTACGTAGCCGTGCTCGACAAGGTGCGCAAGAACCGCGCCGTCTCCCAAAAGCTTAAGGCGAATCTCAAAAAGTATAATCTACCGTTTACATACATTTTCCACGGCACGGGTGACTGCGGCGGCGCGCCGAAGGAGGAATCCGTCGCCACCGTGTGCCGGGAGCTCGCGGAAAACGAGCGTGAGAAATCAGATGTCCTCAGCGCGCCAGCTGATCAGGTCTTCCGCGATATGGAGGCAGACCTGACCCCTGAGCAGAAAGCAAGCCTGCCCTTCTGGAATACGGAGCTTGTCTCTACAGACCACGGCGTCGGCTCCTATACCTCGCGCGCCATCGGCAAGCGGTGGAACCGCCGGGGCGAGCAGCTCGCGGACGCCACGGAGCGCAGCGCGGTGGCCGCCATGTGGCTGGGTACCGCGGAATATCCACAGGAAAAAATCGACAGAGCCTGGAAGCGGATCATCGCGCACCAGTTCCACGATGACATCACCGGCACCTCCCTGATGCGCTGCTATCAGCGCAACTGGAATGACTATGTCCTATCGCTCAATGAATTTTCAGAGGAATACCGTGCGAGTGTGGGCGCGGTTTCCACCCTGATGGACACCTCCTTCGTCAAGGGGACGGCCCTGCTCGTCAACAATCCCCTGCAGGGAAGCGAAAACCGGATCGGACCAGTCACGGCCTTCGTTCCCGTATCCGAAAGCTGTTGTTTTGTCCGCGTTTTTGATCTGAACGGGGAAGAGGTCCCCTCGCAGGTCATCTCCCGCAGCGGGGAGACTCTTAAAATCGTCTTTATCGCCAGCGTTCCCCCCATGGGTTATGCTGTTTACGACGTGCGGGAGGCAAAGGAACCCTGTTCCATCCAAACACGCCTGCGTGTGCAGGAAAAGCTTCTGGAAAACGAACGCTACCGCCTGACGCTCGACCATAACGGCGATATCTCCAGTATTTATGACAAAAAGGTAGACATGGACCTTTTGTCCGGCCCCATCCGCATGGGTGTCCATCACTATCTGGGCAGCACCCACTGGCCCGCCTGGGAGCTCGATTTCGCCGAGGTGATGACAAAGCCTGTGGACTATGCGCACTCCCCCAAATTCACAGTCGTTGAAAACGGCCCTGCCCGCGTGGCGATTGAAACGCTGCGCGTATGCGGCCCGTCCACCTTCCGCCAGGTGATCTCCCTGTCTGCCGGCGGCGACACAGTAGAGGTTTATAACGAGATCGAATGGCGCAGCATGCGCAGCCTTTTGAAAACGCAGTTCCCGCTCGCCGTCTCCAATCCAAAGGCAAGCTACGATCTGGGCCTCGGCGTGATTGAACGCGGTAACAATACGCCAAAGCTCTATGAGGTGCCCGCTCAGATGTGGGCGGATATCACGCAGAAGGACGCAAGCTGCGGTGTATCCATCCTGAGCGATTCCAAATACGGCTGGGATAAGCCGCTCGACAATTGCCTGAGGCTGACCGGGATGCACACTCCCCAATCCGCCTATCGCGACGAGAGTGGCCAAAACACCATGGACCTCGGCCTGAACCGTTACAGCTTCGGCATCTTTGGGCACACGGGCAGCTATGAAAACGGCACACAGATGGCCGCTGCCCGCTTTAACCAGCCCATGAACGCCTTCCTCGTGGAAAAGCATCGCGGAAAGCTCGGCCGCGAATTCTCCTTTGGCCGCATCAGCGATGAAAGCGTTTTGGTCCGCGCGGTCAAAAAGGCGCAGGATTCCGACGAGATCGTCGTACGCTTCAATGAGGGCACCGGGAAAGCCCATACCAAGCTTCGGTTTGAGCTTGGGGCGGGCATTGCATCGGCCAGAGAAATTTACGCCTCCGAGGAGCCGAGGGAAGAGGGCGAATTTCTGCTGGAGGGCGGGGCACTGCAATTCGATCTAAAGGCCTTTGAGCCGCGCTCCTTCGCCTTGACGCTCGCGCCCGCTCCGATCAGTGGAAAACCGGCAAGCAGTATGCCGATCAACCTGCCCTATAATATCGATATCGTATCGACCAACCGCAACCGTGCAGATTGCAGTTCCTCCTTACCCGCCGCCCTGCCTGCAGAACGCTTCCCTGCGGAAATCCGCTGTGGCGGAGCACGCTTTGTCACTGGCCCGAGGGAGGATCTTACGCACAACGCGGTCGCCTGCAGCGGGCAGAAGCTTCCTATTCCCAAAGGCGCAACCTATCTGAGCCTGATTATGGCCTCGTTGAATGGTGATCGCCGGACAGCTCTGACCATCGGAAAAACCGGCTTTTTATTTACTGTGCACGGCATGGTTGAGGCCGTGGGCAAATGGGATCTCTACGGCATGCAGGAGACCGGCTATATCAAGCAGGCTGTCCTCGCCTGGAACGCAACGCATATGCACCGGGGCGGGGCGGATAGCTATGGAGAGCAGGCCTATTTCTTCAAATATACCTTTGAAATCCCGGAAGGCGCGGATTCCTTTACCCTTCCGCTCGACCAGCATCTTCTTCTCTTGGCGGCAAGCGGCACGGCCCTTCCCGCCTGCCGCACGCTCACGCCGCTTTACGATACGCTGAAAAAGCGGGAGTTCGACTTCTGGCTGACGGAAAAGGACCGCAAGCTCGCACATCCCGGCAAACTTTCCAAGGCCGCGGGCTTCCTGAAATTCGGCGGCAGCTATATCTCACGCTCCCTGCAGAGGGAAATTGATCTGCTGTAAGAACTCCCCCATTCCCAAAAAGGCGCGCATGAGAAAGCCATGCGCGCCTCAGACTGTAGACAAAGGTATGC
>DCJV01000122.1:0-6143 GCA_002320555.1 Ruminococcaceae bacterium UBA1691
TTTGTTAAAATTTTGTTAAATAATTGACAATCGAATTTTAGAGCCCTATAATCAGCTTAAAGGGACAGAAAAATCTGTTTCTTGACTATGCTTTATGCGTCAGGAGGATGATCTCAATGAAGTATCCGAAATTATTTGCGCCAGGCAAAATTGGTAACCTGACCATCAAAAACCGCATCGTGATGTGCGCGCTCGCCATGGGCGTTTCCGATGAAAAGCAGTGCATCGGGGAGGATTTCATGGCCTACCTCATGGAGCGGGCCAAGGGCGGCGTCGGCATGATCGTGCTGGAAAATACCCGCGTGGACGACGAGCACGGCGTCGCAGCTCCGAAGCAGGCGAGCCTTGCGCGGGATGAGCAGATCGCGCCGATGGCAAAAGCTGTGGAAGCGCTGCACGCGCAGGATGTGAAGGTATTTGCCCAGCTGCATCATCCCGGCAGAGAGACGTTTATGAATATCAACGGCAACGAGCCGCTGTGGTCTTCCGGCTCCAAGCCCTGCGGCGTATGCCAGCAGGAGACGCACGAGATGACCACCGCAGAAGTGGAGACGGTCATTGCAAAATTCATTGCCGCCGCTGTCCGTGCACAGAAGGCGGGGCTCGACGGCGTGGAGCTGCACGGCGCGCACGGCTACCTGATCTCCCAGTTCCTGAGCCCCTACACCAACCAGCGCACGGATCGCTTCGGCGGCTCGTTTGAAGGGCGGCTGGAGTTTGTCAAAGAGATCATCGAGGGCATTCAGAAGGAATGCGGCAAAGAATTTCCCATCGGCATCCGGCTGACGGTGGATGAACTGCTTGCGCCCAACGGTGTGACGGAATACCTGCAGCTCCCGGATGGCGTGCGCATCTGCCAGGAGCTTGAGAAGCTCGGGCTCGTCTATATTAACGTATCCAACGGCATTTACGAATCCTTCAATTCCCTTTCAGAGCCGACTACTTATGAGCAGGGCTGCCGCACACCCCTGATCCGCGCGGTGAAGGATGCCGTGAAGATCCCGGTCATCGCGGTCAACATGATCAAGGAGCCGTGGTTTGCCGAGAAGATGCTGGAGGACGGCCTGGTTGACTTCGTCGGCCTCGGCAGGGCTGTCGTGGCAGACCCGGAGTGGGTGAAAAAGGCATATGAGGGCAGGGAGGAGGAGATCAACCGTTGCATCTCCTGCACCTTCTGCTTTGAAACGCTCGTCAGCGATGCGATTCCCGATAAAAACCCCGTCAAGTGCGCGGTCAATCCCAGGGCGGGCCGCGAATGCAAATATCCCTGCTACCTGAAGGACGGCGCTGGAAGGACTGTTGTCGTCGTAGGTGCCGGCGTCGGTGGCCTGGAGGCGGCGCGAGTGCTCGGCGAGCGCGGTTTCCATGTGGTCGTTTTGGAGAAGACCGGCGCGGTCGGTGGGCAGATCAATATTGGCGATAAGCCGCCGCGCAAGGAGAAGATGGATTGGATCGTTGAATACGAGCTTTCCCAGCTGAAAAAGCTGGATGTCACGATCCTGGTCAACCGGGAAGCAACGCCAGAATGCATCGCTTCTTACAAGCCCTACGCGGTTATTTTGGCTACGGGCGCTGTGCCCGTGAAGCCGCGGTCGATCCCGGGCGTAGAGCTGGAAAACGCAGTCACCTTTGAGGATGTGCTCTGCGACCGCAAGCCCCTATACGGTAAGAATGTAACGGTCATCGGCTCGGGCGCGACCGGCCTGGAAACGGCGGAATTCCTCTGCGAACGCGGAAATCAAGTAACGATTGTGGAAATGCTCGGCAAGATCGGTGACGGCGTGTATGTGCAGACGTATCTTGACTGTATGGACCGCCTCTCCAAGTACGACATTACATATAAGCCCGCGACAAAGCTGCTGGAGATTAAAAAGGGCTGTGCCGTTTTGCAGGATGAAAAGAGCGGCAATACGGAGGAGTACCCTGCGGACTACGTTGTTCTCGCCATGGGCGTGCACCCGGAAAATCCGCTGGAGGAACCGTGCAAAAAGCTCTGCGGACATGTGTCGGTCATCGGCGATGCGAAACAGGTCGGCAGGATCGAAACGGCTGTCCGCGCCGGGTTTGAAGCGGCATATGAGTTGAAATAACAGGATCGAAAAGGCGCTCAGTGCCTTTATCATCCTAATGATCATATGTAGGGGCGTGCCGCACTGTGTGGTGCGCCTCTTTTCTGTGCCCCGTATGCAAAAATGCTCGACTTTTCACGTTATATGGAGGAGGGATCAGTTACGGAACGGCACCGCGCGGGAAGTGCCGGCACGAAGCGTATCAGATGGCGGTTAAAATCGTAAAATTCCCTGAAAAAACGTACTTTACGGCTTGCATTTTTCTTCCGCCTGTGCTATACTACTTCCGCAAAATGTATTGCTGTGCCTTCATGCGGCGGTACATGCTGCAAAACACACGCACAGCGTTCGTTCGGCGGGTGCGTCCTTTTCCAAAGGGCGTCGCCGGTCATAAGAGCCGTGCGGAGGTATAACAAAGGAGGAATTACCCTTATGGCAGTCGTATCCATGAAGCAGTTATTGGAAGCGGGCGTCCACTTCGGTCATCAGACCCGTCGTTGGAACCCCAAAATGGCGAAGTATATCTTCACCGAGCGCAACGGCATCTATATCATCGATTTGCAGAAGACCGTGCGCAAGCTGGAAGAGGCCTATATGTTCGTGCGTGAACTCGCGGCGGACGGCCAGGAGATCCTTTTCGTCGGCACGAAGAAGCAGGCGCAGGATTCCATCCGTGAGGAAGCTTCCCGTTGCGGTATGCCCTATGTCAACGCCCGTTGGCTCGGCGGCATGCTGACCAATTTCAAAACCATTAAGCAGCGCATTAAGCGCCTTGAGCAGTTGAAGGCTATGGAAGAGGACGGCACATTTGACCTGCTTCCCAAAAAGGAAGTCACAAAGCTGAAGCTCGAGATCGAGAAGCTTGAAAAATTTATGGGCGGTATCACGCAGATGAAGCGTCAGCCCGCGGCCATGTTCATCGTCGATCCCCGCAAGGAGCGCATTGCGGTAGCCGAGGCGAAGAAGCTGGGGATTCCGATCGTTGCGATCGTCGATACCAACTGCGACCCCGATGAGATCGACTATGTCATCCCCGGCAACGACGACGCAATCCGCGCCGTCCGCCTGATTTCTGCTGCAATGGCAGACGCCGTCATGGAAGGCAAGCAGATGAATATCGACGCTGCAGCTGAGGCTGAAGCGGGCGAGGAAGCGGAAGCTGCGGTTGAGCAGCCCAGCGCATAAATATTAGAATCGTTTCTCATTCGTAAGGATGCCCGTGCCAGGGGCCACTGCTCAAATCCGGTGCGGATTTTCAGTAAGCGTTACCCATGGCCCGGGCTTCTTTCGGGTTATTAGAATGTACTGTTTTTATTTAGGAATATAGGAGGAATTGAACATGGCAGCATTTACTGCAAAAGACGTACAGGCACTGCGCGAGAAGACCGGCGTAGGCATGATGGATTGCAAAAAGGCGCTCGTCGAGTCCGACGGCGATATGGAAAAGGCAATTGATTTCCTGCGCGAGAAGGGCCTCGCTGCGGCTACCAAAAAGGCCGGCCGCATCGCGGCGGAGGGCGTTGTGCTTGCGTATAACGATGAGGAGAAGAAAATCGGCGTTGTCGTCGAGGTGAATTCCGAGACCGACTTCGTTGCAAAGAACCAGGAATTCCAGGCCTTCGTTATGGATATTGCCAAGACGATCGCGGCCAGCAATCCGGCGGATATTGACGCACTTCTCAATGAGAAGCTTGCCGGCAGCGACCGCACCGTGCAGGAGAATCTGCAGGATAAGATCCTTGCCATCGGCGAGAATATGAAGATTCGCCGCTTTGAGCGCGTGGAAGGCGTTGTCTCCACCTATGTCCACGGTGGCGGTACGGTTGGCGTCATGGTGCATTTCGACGTGGACGATGCGACTGCTGCAAACGACAAGTTCAAGGTCATGGGCAAGGATGTTGCAATGCAGATTGCCGCAATGAATCCGGCCTATCTCGATGAAGCAGGCGTTCCTGCGGATGTGATCGCCCATGAGAAGGAAATCCTTACTGCGCAGCTTGCAGAGGATGAGAAGAATAAGAATAAGCCGGCGCAGGTCATCGAGAAGATCGTGCAGGGCCGCATCGGCAAGTATTTCAAAGAGAATTGCCTGATGGATCAGCAGTTCGTCAAGGACGGCGACCTGAGTGTCGGCAAGTATGTCGAGTCCGTCGCCAAGGAGATTGGCGCTTCCATCAAAGTGCTGGGCTTTACCCGTTTTGCAAAGGGCGAGGGCTTGCAGAAGAGGGAAGACAACTTCGCGGATGAAGTTGCCGGCATGATGAAATAAGTCTTTTTGGCGTGATAAATAACATGATCAAACGGTCGCCCGACGCGTTCCGATTGGAATGCGCCGGGCGGATTTATTGATGGGGGTCAGCCCTAAATTCTGTGCAAACAGCGTAGCGTGGTGGAAAAATAGCAACTCTAGAGAATATAAAATTGATTTCTGATCAAGGACACAAGGGCTTGCAGGAAGTCCTGGATCAATACAGAGCTGATTTCGCTCTTGAGGAATAGTTCAGATCCATGCAGCTATTATGGCTGCATTATATATCACAATGGGTTTTACTATCTTTTCTTGTGTCAAATCTTGTTCCAATGAATTTATGAAACAGTAAAGCGAATATCATTCCGAAAATAACACCTAAAATGGTATCTACGATTCTCAGAACAACGGCACCTTGTATGCCGTAAATTCCTGTTGCCATCATTAACGCACCGAAGCAATTGAGCGCTGTCTTGTATCGATAATCTGTGCAAAAACCAAGACATAAACCGCCTAACGGTCCCATGAGTGGATGAAAGGATTCTGGTGTGATGTGAAAAATCAAAAAAATGCTCCAGAACCGACGAATACCCCTATGATACGTTGCCAGAACCGAGGAGTCACGTTATCAGAATAAGGATATTCTGACAACAGGGATGCACAGGCAAATCCCATCCACATAAATCTTTCCACCCCAAAAAACTGTCCTGCAGTTAATACTAGACTTACACCAATAGCCATACGCAACTGCCATAGATGCACTATATTATGTAAATTAAATTTGAGAATGACATGATGGAAACGAATATTAGAATGCATATGCCGATGTTTTCTATACAGAATAATCGCACAAATAAGGTATCCTAAAAGTGCTAACATAGCTCTTTTCTTGAGTGCATCTCCATAAACAGGATTACCCGATAAATAAACATAGGCAAAACTATAGAGCCCGCCGTTACCAAGTTCTGGCCTTTGTGAGGTAATATAGAGCAATGTAAAAAAGCTCACAAAGTGAAGAAGGATTGCAACAAAAGGGGGGGGTAACCGCCACTGCGCTGGGCGTTAATAATAGAATTCCTAGTGCAATTGCCAAAGTTACCAGAGTATCCCCGACGCAATATTCAAAATTGACAAAGCGAATTCCCAAAAGGATACAGAATAAAGCTACAGCCAAAGGAGTATTTTCCTGTCCAAATAAACTGGAAAGCGTACCAATAAATAATATTGCAAAAGCTACAATTAACATGGAACGTACCGCCATTGCAACCCAGTAAAAAAGTTTTTCTTTGAAAGTGGTACATTGAGAAATTTTACGTTTTAGAACAGAAGGATCCATTTGTAAAGCATGATAAAAATTCATTTATTTATTACTCCAGTTCTTCGCTTTTTATGTGAGAAACTATTTTATCGGTACACTGTAAGAATTCTTCAAAATCTGATCCAGTATTTCTCCATAAATCATAAAATGGCTGCAAAATGATTTCATACCCTTTTTTTAATTCTGAAATTCCTGTAGCAGTGAGATATATTTTATAGCTGCGTTCATCATGAAGTTGTTTTTCCTTGCGAATGCAATTTTTTTCAATTAAACTTTTCAGGCAACGGCTCACAGCCTCCTTTTTCATTCCACTGCGTTGGCTGAGTAAAACAGGAGTGTTTTGCTCCTGTTCTAAATAAAGCCATGCCAATAGCTCACATTCGCTAACCGTTAAGTTTGTTTGTTTTGTAGGCAGGAGCAATCGAGTCAGCTTTTGAACCTGTTGCCGATAGTACACCATATCCATCCAGTCAATATTCATACTCAATACCTCTCTATATTATTAACT
>DCJV01000122.1:6281-6585 GCA_002320555.1 Ruminococcaceae bacterium UBA1691
TTTGGCCTTCGCTGCGAACATGATCGTGGATCACGTCCAGAAACACCACCGCGTAGACGGCCTCCAGTGGCCGTTGCTGCCATTCTTTTGCGATGGGCAGGATCTTGTCTGTGATCCGGCTGACGGTGGTATCCGAGATCTCCACGCCGTAGATGCCACGAATATAGATTCTGAATGCCTACCATACTGCTTACATTGCTCACCTGCAGCAGTTCCCGGATTTTTGCCCTCCGCTCGATTTCTTCCGGAGTACGTTTGTTTCTTGTCATAATATAAACCTCCATTGCGATGCTTCTATTCTGCA
>DCJV01000037.1 GCA_002320555.1 Ruminococcaceae bacterium UBA1691
GCGATCGGGGTAACGGAAATGCGCTTATTGATGATCGGGATACCGAATTCACGCTCGATCTCCTCTCCTGTGCGCACAAGACGCTCTGCCCTACGCGTGATCTTATCGTAAATGCGGCCGCAGGCCTTATGGAGATCTGAATCGCAGCAGTCGAGCAGGGAGATGCCCATCGTGATCGTTCGGATATCGAGATTCTCCTCCTGGATCATCGTAATGGTCTCCAGGATGTCTCTGGTATTAATCATAGGTGGATGCCCTTTCCTTTCTCACAGTTCAAATACGGTGCATGGAATTAAAAATGTCCTCATGCATGACATGGATCGAGAGGTTCATCTCATTGCCCATCGTTTCCAGCTCCTCCGCAAACGCGGTAAAGGGAACCGAGCACTTGCTCACATCTACCAGCATGATCATACAGAACATCTCCTGCAGGATCGACTGGGAAACCTCTATGATATTGACCTGATTCCGGGCGCACTTGTTGGACACGCTCGAAAGGATACCGACCATATCCTTGCCCACAACGGTAATGACTGCTCGCATGGTAAACCTCCGTAAAGCTTCAGAATTTACAGAGGGACACGGCCTGCATGAAGCAGGCGTATCCCGCATATTGATTGATATTCTATCATATCTGCGCTCTTTTTGATAGTGGAATCCCAGGCAAATGAAAAAATTTTTCGAACAGATACTATGATATAGCATCGAAATGTGGTATATTGAATAAAAATGTATCATTTCTTTCACAGAACTTTGCGTGGCAACTTATTTGCCTGGGTATATCCCATGGCATAAGAAAATACGGAAAAGCCTAAACTCTGGGCAAAGGGGGCTTTTATTCATGGAATTTAAAAAGCGCATGGATATGCATACGCACACGGACAACTCGCCGGACGGGAACCATTCCACGATGTATCTGTGCGAATGTGCAGAACGCACAGGCCTACGCGCAATCGCCTTCACGGACCACTGCGAGGTGGACGCTTATTATCAGGACCATTATGACCGCGCGACGTTTCAGTCCTATTTCGAGGTCGTCAAAGCGCGCTCTGTTTTCCGCGGGCGGCTCATCGTCTCCGCTGGAATCGAGCTCGGGCAGCCCGCTTACGATCCAGCCCTCGCCGAGCAGATTCTTTCCAAATTCGACTATGATGTCGTCATCGGCTCCGTCCACAACCTGCGGGAGCGCAAGGACTTTTACTTTATGGAATATGACGGCTTTAGCGACAGCGACCTGGACGCGATGTTTGAGGAATATCTGAAAGAACTGCTCACAATGGTGCAGTGGGGCGGGTTTGATATCCTTGCTCACCTGACCTATCCGCTGCGCTATATCGTTGGGGAAAACCACCGCTCGCTCGATATCATGCGCCATAGCGACCTGATCGAAGAAATCCTGCGTCAGGCGGCCCATTCCGGAAAAGCGCTGGAAATCAATACCTCCGGCCTACGCCAGCCCTTGGGTGAAACGCTCCCGCCCCTTCCCTTTGTGAAGCGCTTCCGGGAGTTGGGTGGTGAATACGTCACCATCGGGTCAGACGCACATTACGCGGAGGATCTGGGAAAGGGAATCAGCGAAGGCATGATCACTGCACAGGAGGCGGGTTTTTCGCATGTGACCCTCTTCCAGAGCCGGACGCCACTGCCGATCCCGATCGAATAAAGCGCCTGCCAATGGAACCGCCCGGCGATTCCCCGCATCCTCTCGCCTGCTGATTGATTTTACATTGATGATAGATAGGGAGGAAAAACGATCATGAATTACAAAGAATTGCTCAATTTTAAAATCAAGGAGATCAAGCCCTCCGGCATCCGCCGTTTTTTCGACATTGTGGCGGAAATGGACGACGTGATCTCCCTCGGCGTCGGCGAGCCTGATTTCCCAACGCCCTCACATATCCGCGATGTAGGCATCCAATCCCTGATGGACGGGCATACGAAATATACGTCCAACGCTGGCCTGATGGATCTGCGAAAGGCGGTTGCGGCCTACTATGAACGCCGCTTTCATGTCTCCTACGATGGTGTGAAGCAGGCGATCATCACCGTCGGAGCTTCGGAGGCGCTCGATTTGTGCTTCCGCGTCCTGATCGAACCCGGCGACGAGGTGCTAGTGCCCGAGCCCTCCTTCGTCTGCTATGCGCCGCTGACAACGATCAGCGATGGCGTGCCCGTGCCGATCGTTACAAAGGAGGAGGACAAATTCCGCCTGACCCCTGAGGCCTTGAAGGCTGCTATCACGCCGAAGACAAAGCTGCTCATCCTCCCCTACCCCAACAATCCGACGGGCGCGATCATGCGCCGGGAGGACCTGGAGGCCATCGCTGAGGTTCTGCGCGGGACGGACATCATCGTCGTCTCCGACGAGATTTATGGCGAGCTTACATACGGCGGCGAGAAGCACGTTTCGATCGCGGAGATAGATGGCATGAAAGAGCGCACGATCATCGTCAGTGGTTTCTCCAAGGCCTTCTCCATGACCGGATGGCGCCTAGGATATGCCCTCGGCCCGGCAGAAATCATCGCGGCGATCACAAAGATGCATCAATACGGTATCATGAGCGCGCCGACCACTGCGCAGTACGCGGCGATTGAGGCGATGGAACATGGTGACCAGGATGTGGTGGAAATGCGCAAGGTCTACGATATGCGCCGCCGTCTGGTCGTGGACGGCTTCAATAAGCTGGGGCTGACCTGTTTCGAGCCGGAGGGCACATTCTACTGCTTCCCCTGCATCCGCTCAAGCGGCTTGAATTCCGATGACTTTGCCCAGAAGCTGCTGGAGAGCCAGAAAGTTGCGGTTGTCCCCGGCAACGCATTTGGGGACTGCGGCGAGGGCTTCATTCGCGTGTCATACTGCTATTCGACCGAGCATCTGCAGGAGGCGCTGTGCCGAATCGGCATGTTTTTAGAAGAACTGAAGAAATAAACCATTTCATAAACAGGCCCGCCTATCAGATAACGCACCTGCAGACGAGACGCTATAAAACTTTCGTTTTATGTCGTCAGCCTATCGAAAAAGGGATATCGTTTCATCAAAATGCATAAGAACAATCTCGTAAATTGGAATGCGCTCGGGCCGCGCAGGCCCTCCCTTTTCCGTTCGGCCGGAAAAGGGAGCAAAAGGGGCCGTTTTGCACGGCACATCGGCAGCGGAAAGCTGATAGTCACGAACCAACCCGTTCGGAGAACCTTGCCAAACTCGACGATTCACATCGTCTCAAACACATGGGAAGGT
>DCJV01000004.1:0-129 GCA_002320555.1 Ruminococcaceae bacterium UBA1691
GAAGCAAGAGAAACACGCGTGGGGGAGTATCCCCCACGACCCCCGCGCACGGCACTTCGGCAGCGGCTAGTTGAGTGGCACGTTGAAACCCGTTCGGCGAAAAGGCTTCAAACTCACCGCCTCACGGCG
>DCJV01000004.1:216-346 GCA_002320555.1 Ruminococcaceae bacterium UBA1691
TCCTGAAGTGTAACCTTATTTTTGGCACACAGAAAGTTGCTGCGCAGTCGCTCAAATATGACCACTAAACACTTTTCACACCCTGCCTTTGTCAGCGTAGATGCTGACGGAAGGCCGAGGCAGCATAGCG
>DCJV01000004.1:500-6630 GCA_002320555.1 Ruminococcaceae bacterium UBA1691
CGCGCGGCCTGAGCGCATTTCAATGTCTTCTTCCCTTGTCAAGGCAAACAAAAAGAAGCATAATGCAGAAATTTTACGAATGGTTCTTGTGTATTTTACGAAACGATATCCCTTTTTCGAGCAGACTGAGGCCGTCTGAAATTTTTTCCAGACGGCCTGTGTGGCTAGCTATCTTCGGTTTTTATGACGCCTTCTTATGCTCCGCCCGTCATATGTTCAATCAAAATTTTCAATCCAATTGCAATCAGGATCACGCCACCTAGGAGCTTTGCCCGCTGGCCCAAAAAAGCACCGAATCTTTTGCCGATTGCAGCGCCGATCAGACACAGGGCACAGGTGACGATGCCGATTATCGCGGCCGCGGCCGCAATATTGGTGTCGATCAGGGCAAAGCTCACGCCGACGGCGAGCGCGTCAATGCTGGTGGCAATGCCTTGTATCAGCAGGATACGTAGGGTAAAGGGGCGCTTTTCCGGACAGCCTTCCGGGTGGCGCATTTCCCGGATTGCCTCAGCGAGCATATGGCCGCCGATCAATCCCAGCAGGATGAAGGCGATCCAGTGGTCGACGGATGAGATGGCCCTGCTGAAGAAACGGCCCGCAAAATAACCGACAACCGGCATGACAGCCTGGAAAACGCCAAAGGTGACAGCGGAGAGAATCGCCTGGCTGCGCCTGAAATTTTGGTAACACAGGCCGTTGGAGAGGGAGACGGCAAAGGCATCCATTGCGAGACCGCAGGCGAGAAGGAGGAGGGTGACAGAATCCATGAGCAGTACAGTCCTTTCTTTGTACATCAGAATCGTATGAAAGCGCCAGCGGGAAATAAAAAAACTCATGTACAACCCTGATGGGCTGTACATGAGTCTTGTTCATTAAGGCAAGCCAGGCTTTTGGCCAGTATGTTGGCTTGACACGCGGAAGTCCGCGCGAACTACTCCCTCACAAAGCTGTTTCAGCATACTGCAAAAGCAGTCTCTTGTCAAGGAAAAAACTGGCTCGGCACTGCAGCTGGCCTTTTTGCCCGAAGCGGTGCGCTTACTCGACGATGACGTTGAGCTTGCGCACGCAATCGGGGCATACACGGTGGCCCTTGTACTCGACCGCGTTTTCTACGTCGCCGCAGAAGATGCACGCGGGCGCATACTTTTTGAGGATGATTTTGTCCCCGTCTACAAAGACTTCGACGGAATCCTCACCGTCTTCGATGTTGAACTGCCTGCGCAGCTCCTTCGGCAGGACGATTCTTCCCATTTCATCAACAGGCCTTACCATACCGATGGACTTCATAGTTACCACACTCCCTTTTTATTGCGAATCCGCCGACGGATAACGGTTCCTTTCGGGGGATTTCGCGGGGTACATCGTACCTTATATATAATGTACCAGTTACTGACATTAAAGTCAAGCAAAATATCAACAAACTTTGACAAGAAATTTGGGATAAAATTACTAAAAATTCAATACAATTGGAAGTAATGAGGAAATATACAGAATATGGATTTTGAAAGGAGAAAAAATATAATATGATGAATTATATTTGGGCCGGTATGATGATTTTGGCATTTTTATCGGCAGCCTGGAAGGGAAATATGCAGGCGCTCTCCAATGCAATTATGGCGGGTGCGTCGGACGCTGTTTCCCTCTGCATTAAGCTGCTTGGCGCACTGTGCCTGTGGGGCGGGCTGATGGAAATTGCAAAGGCTTCCGGACTGACCAAAGCTGTCAGCCGGTTGATGTCACCCCTGCTTCGGCTTCTGTTTCCTCGTCTGAAAAAAGATTCCCCGGCAATGAATGCAATCTCCATGAATATCACAGCAAATCTGTTTGGACTCGGCAACGCTGCCACGCCGCTGGGCCTCACTGCGATGCGTAGCCTGCAACAGGAAAATCCCAATCCAGCGGTGGCAACCGATGAGATGGTGAATTTTGTTGTGCTCAATACGGCGGCGCTTCATCTGGTCCCCACCACCATCGCGCTCTTGCGGCAGGAATATGGAGCAGCCGTACCGATGGATATCATGCCTGCTGCCTGGCTGACCTCTGCAGCCGCGCTGTGCGTGGGCCTGACAATGGCGTGGCTTCTCAGAGGCAAGCGGAAGAAACAGTCAGGATAGTCCCAAAGAATATTGGAAAGGCATTAGGAAAGGGCGGTTGGTATGGAGAATTTCGGAATGTGGATTTTGCCGATTATTGTCATTTTTATTATCATACACGGGTTGGTGCATGGTGTCAAGGTGTTTGACTGTTTTCTGGAGGGTGCAAAGACAGGGTTTGATACCTTTCGATCTCTGCTTGCGCCGCTGGTCGGCCTGGTCATGGCAGTATCCATGCTGCGGGAATCAGGCGGGCTGGAAATCCTGATGTGGCTGATGGACCCGCTTTCCCGGGTGATGGGGCTCCCGCGCGAGGTGATGCCGCTGGCCATTCTGAGCCCGCTGTCCGGCAGCGGGTCACTGACGATGTTTCAGCAAATTTTGAAAATCAGCGGCCCGGATTCCTTCGTCGGTCGGGTCGCCAGCGTCATGATGGGGTCCTCGGAAACCACGTTTTATGCGGTTACGGTGTATTATGGCGCGGTGGGTGTGAAGAAAACACGCCACACCATTCCGGCGGCCCTGTGCGCGGACATGACATGCTTTCTGCTTTCAGCGCTTACGGTCCGGCTGCTGATGGGCAGATAGGGCATTGCAACCGGGCAAAAATCTGCACAATGATGAATTTTTATGCAAAATAGACTTTTGTTTATACAAATTCACTATTGCCAATTTGAAAAGGCGTGCTATAATGGAGCTATCCAAAAAGATGAAGGAACTGTTGGAGAGGATGGTCATGAAGATGAAGAAGGTTATGAAAGCGCTGTCCCTACTGATGGCGGCCGTGCTTGTGCTCGCATGCTTCGCAGGGTGCACGGGCGGCAATGGAGCGCAGGAGAGCACGAATGCGGCAGGCGCGAGCAATACGCAGACTCTGAGCAAGGTCGATCAGATTAAGGCGAAGGGTGAGCTTGTCATGCTTACCAATGCGACTTTTCCGCCATTTGAGTATATAGAAGGTGGAGAAGTAGTTGGTGTTGATGTTGATATTGCCAATGAAATTGCCAAGGAACTTGGCGTTAAGCTCACGGTTCAGGATATGGAATTTGACTTAATTACCGATTATATTAAGGCAGGGAAGGGGGATATTGGCGCTGCTGGCATCTCTATTTCGGACGAGCGTAAAAAGCAGGTCGATTTTTCCAACGAGTATATCACATCGACCCAGTATGTGATCGTTCCGGCTGGCACAGACACCAAGAGCTTCAAGCTGGACGGCAAGGTGATCGGTGTGCAGGAAGGCACGACTGGCGATATTTATTATGCGAGTGAGCCTAAGGTGATCAAGGCAAAGGAAGTCAAAAAGTATAAGTCCGCCATTGATGCGGCTGCCGATATGCTGCTTGGCCGAGTGGACTGCGTGATCATTGATGAATTGCCGGCGAAGAAGATTACGGAAAAGAACAGTGGCAAGATGATTTGCTACAATCCTGGCTATGAGCCGGAGTCCTATGCAATTGCGATTCCGAAGGGCAGCGATGATCTGGCACAGGTTGTCAATCAGGTGCTTACACGCCTAAAGGACGAAGGGAAGATCGACCAATATCTGCTCAATCATACCTCATAAAACAAAATCGTACATAAGCTTTGTTGAGGACGGCAGGCGATTTCAGAAGGGTCGCCTGCTGTTATTTCTCAGTGCGGAGCTGGGAGGAATTTTATGGAGTTTTTCGACTATCTCTATCAGCTGCTCATTGCGGATAAGCAGTACATGACTATTTTGAAGGGCCTTGGCAATACCTTGTTGATTGCTGCGGTTGCCGCTGTCATCGGCATTACGCTGGGTATGCTGGTGACAATGATTAAATATTTTTGCAAAGGAAGAAAAGCGATTCGTCCGCTGGAATGGCTTTGCGATATTTATATCACTGCCATTCGCGGAACGCCGGTTATGGTACAATTGTTTATCTGGTCGCTTGTCATCTTGGCCTCATGGAAGAATGCGCTGCCGATTGCCTGCATTGGCTTCGGATTCAATTCTGGCGCATATGTAGCGGAAATTATCCGTGCGGGAATCGCTGCTGTCGATTCCGGCCAGGAGGAGGCAAGCCGCTCTCTAGGTTTGTCCAAAGCGGCGACGATGCGTTATATCATTATGCCGCAGGCCATTAAAAATATCCTGCCCGCATTGGGCAATGAATTTATTGTACTGCTCAAGGAAACGTCGGTGGCGGGTTATATTGCAGTTAATGATCTGACCCGGGCGGGCGCAATTATTAAAAGTGTCACATTTGACCCTAATATTTATTTTGTGATTGCCCTGATTTACCTCGTAATGGTTCTGGGGCTGACAAAGCTGCTGCGACTGCTTGAAAGGAGGCTGGCGAAGAGTGATAAAGGTTGAGGGCCTGAAAAAGGCATTCGGGGATCATCTGGTCCTCAAAGGCATCGATTATGAAATCCAAAAGGGCGAGAAGATCGTCGTCGTCGGCCCCTCCGGCTCCGGCAAGAGCACCTTCCTGCGCTGCCTGAACCTTTTGGAGAAGCCGACGGAGGGCAAGATCTGGTTTGAGGATCAGCTCATCACCGACCCGAAGGCGAAGCTCGACGAGATCCGCGAGCATATGGGCATGGTGTTTCAGCAGTTCAACCTTTTCAACAACCTGACGATTCTGAAAAATATCACACTCGCCCCTGTCAAGCTCAAGCTCATGAGCAAGGAGGAGGCCGATGAAAAGGCCTTCCAGCTGCTCGACCGCATCGGTTTGCGGGACAAGGCCGACGCGTATCCGTCCCAGCTCTCCGGCGGGCAGAAGCAGCGCATCGCGATTGTCCGTGCGCTGGCGATGAACCCGAAGGTGATGCTCTTTGACGAGCCGACGAGCGCGCTCGACCCGGAGATGGTCGGTGAGGTGCTTGCCGTGATGAAGGAGCTCGCGGAGAGCGGGATGACGATGTTCGTCGTCACGCACGAGATGGGCTTTGCCCGCGAGGTGGGCACAAGAGTGGTGTTCATGGACGACGGGCAAATATTGGAGGAAAACACGCCGCAGGAATTCTTTGAGCATCCGCAGAACCCGCGGCTGCAGGATTTTCTCTCCAAGGTGCTGTAGTAATCTAAAATCGTTGTTATAACAAGCGTGCGCAGGCTATGCCGGATGGCTGCGCACGCTTTTATTTTATTTGCAAAATGATATGCGGTATGCACTGGAGTTGGGATACGACTTGACGAGCTGGCTATATCTCATGGTAAAAGGAGAACCGGTGTTGTGGGGATATCCACAGCACCGGTTTTTTATCGCATTCTCTCTCTTTGGCTTTTTACTGCTTTCCGTGGATCAAATCGCGCCGCTGGTCTTCCGGCAGGTCAAGGCCGAGCGTCCCGCCCGGATTCATGATGTGGTCCGGATCAAAGTGCTCCTTGAGCGCGCGGTAGATTTCCATCTCGTTGTGTCCGATCTGGGCCTCCAGCCACGGGGCGGTCATCTTGCCGATGCCGTGGTGGTGGCTCATCGAAGCGCCGGCTGCCTGGATATGATCCATGATCCCGTACTGGTATTCCAGATATTCGTCGATATCGCTCATCTTTGCCTGGAAGATGAAATAGAGGTTTGCACCCTGTGGATAGAAGTGCGACATGTGCGTCATGCACATCGTGTTCGGGCGGCTCTTGCAGTAGGCGCGCACGCTCTTGTAGACGTCCATGAAGTTATCCCAGTTGACGGAGCATTCGAGCGTGTCGAGCATCAAGCCGTAGTCGCCCAGATCCTCGCGCAGGTATGGATCGCGGAAGCGGCCCTTCTCCCACCCCCTCGTGACGATGCCGGTGGTATACATCGCGCCATATTTGTGGCAGATATCCCAGATACGGCGCTTAACGTTTTTGCTGAAGTGGCGCTCGCCCTCTGTAAAGCCCAGCATCAGGCAGCGCTTGTTGGATTCATAGCCGCGCGCCTTCAAAAGCGCGTCGATGGGCGTATCCGCCACCCCATAAAGGTGAAAGGCGATCTCCGTCTCCTCCGCATCCGATACGCGGAACACGGACGGGAAGCCGAATTCGCCCTGCATGATCTCGCGGGCGGCGGTAACGGCGT
>DCJV01000018.1:0-1402 GCA_002320555.1 Ruminococcaceae bacterium UBA1691
CGGAGGCCTTTGATAATACCGTGAAAATTGCAGAACGCTGTGATGTGACGTTTACCTTCGGAGAGACGAAGCTGCCGCATTTTGAGGTGCCGGGCGGGGAGGATCATTTCGAATATTTCACCCGGATGTGCGAAACAGGGCTGCGCGAGCGCTATGGGGAGCATCCGCCGCAGGACTATATCGACCGGCTGCATTATGAACTGAATGTCATTCACACAATGGGCTATGTCGATTACTATCTGATCGTGCACGATTTTGTCCATTATGCGAAATCGCAGGGGATACCGGTCGGGCCGGGGCGCGGCTCCGGCGCAGGTAGCATTGCGGCCTATTGCATCGGCATCACGGGCATCGATCCAATGAAATATCAGCTGCTCTTTGAGCGATTCCTCAACCCGGAGCGCGTGAGCATGCCGGACTTTGACATTGATTTCTGCTATGAGCGCCGTCCGGAGGTGATCGACTATGTGGTGCGCAAATACGGGGCGGACCATGTCGCGCAGATTGTCACCTTCGGGACGATGGCGGCGAAGGCCGCAATCCGCGATGTCGGCCGGGCATTGGGCGTGCCCTACGCCACGGCGGACAGCATTGCGAAGCTTGTCCCATATGAGCTGAATATCACGCTGGACGCGGCGCTCAAAAAGAGCGCGGAGCTGCGCGAGCAATATGACAGCAGCGAGCAGGTACGCGACCTGATCGATATGGCGCGCAAGGTTGAGGGCATGCCGCGCCATGCCTCCACCCATGCGGCGGGCGTGGTGATTACGCGTGACCCGGTATCCACCTATGTGCCGCTGGCGCGCAATGATGAATCGATTGTCACACAGTTTACGATGACAACGCTTGAGGAGCTCGGCCTCTTAAAGATCGATTTCCTAGGGCTGCGCACTTTAACGGTAATCAACGATGCGGAGAAAATGATCCGCCTGCGCGAGCCGGATTTCGATGTCAATCAGATTTCCACGAAGGACGAGAAGGTCTATGAAATGTTTTCCAGTGGGCAGACGGAAGGCGTTTTCCAGTTTGAATCTGCAGGGATGCGCAACGTCCTGATGGGTCTCAAGCCCGAAAGCCTGGAGGATCTGATCGCCGTTATCTCGCTCTACCGGCCCGGCCCGATGGAGTCCATCCCCACCTATATCGAAAATCGTCATCATCCGGATCGGGTGCGCTACAAAACGCCGCTTTTAAAAGATATTCTGGATGTCACCTATGGATGCATGATCTATCAGGAGCAGGTCATGCAGATTTTTCGAAAGCTTGCTGGGTACTCCTATGGGCGCGCGGATATCGTGCGCCGCGCCATGTCCAAGAAGAAGCATAAGGTCATGGAGCAGGAGCGCAAAAATTTCATTTATGGCCTTGTCAATGAAGATGGTACGGTGGAATGCGAAGGCGC
>DCJV01000018.1:1500-9052 GCA_002320555.1 Ruminococcaceae bacterium UBA1691
GTATCCGGCTATATCGCGGAATGCGGGCGGCTCCAGATCCCTGTGCTGCCGCCGCATGTCAACGAGAGCCTGGAGGGCTTTACCGTGGCGGATGGCTGTATCCGCTTCGGCCTACTTGCCGTCAGGAATCTCGGCAGGGGATTTATCAAGGGGATTCTGGAGGAGCGGAAGACAGGCGGGCCGTTTGCCTCGTTCTATTCCTTCTGTAAGCGCATTTACGGCGGAAAAGATTTTAATCGCCGTGCATTGGAAAGTCTGGTCAAGTGCGGGGCACTCGACGGCCTCGACGCCAACCGCCGCCAGATGCTACAGTCGCTTCCTGTGGTGATAGAAACGCTGGAAGCAACCAAGCGGCGCAATATCGATGGGCAGCTCGGTTTTTTTGATATGTCCGCTTCTTTTGGAGAGGATACCGGCCCAGCTCTTCCCGACGTTGCCGAATTCCCCGCTGTGGAAAAGCTGCGTATGGAAAAGGAGAGCACAGGGCTCTACCTTTCCGGCCATCCGATGATGGAATATCTGGATGCCGCGCAGAAAGTGCAGGCGGCCCGGATATCAGATTTATTGGACGCCGCGCAGGAATATTCTGCGCGCTATATGGACAATACACAAGTAACGCTGCTCGGAATCGTCGCCTCCGTAAAAAAGAAAATTACAAAGAATGATGCCACGATGGCCTTTTTATCCGTGGAGGATATGTATGGGGCCATTGAGGTTATTGTATTTCCACGTATTTTTACGGAAAACGCAGTGAAGCTGCAGGAGGGAAACGTCGTCCTTTTGAAGGGACGGCTCAGCCTGCGGGAGGACGAGGATCCGAAGGTGGTCTGCGATATCGTGGAAGCTGTTCCCGATCCGCAGCATGTACCTGCAAGGCTCCAGAATCCACAACGAAGAAACAGCTCTTTTTCACCCACTGTGAAAAGGCAGGGAGAGGAGGGCGCCTCTTCAAAGGGCAAACGCAAAGGGCTTTTTCTGCGTTTTCCTTCCAGGGAAGCGCCTGTCCGGCAGCTGGTGGAGCGGGTTCTGTGTATTTTCGACGGAATGACGCCGCTGTATTATTACTACTGTGATACAGGGAAGTATGAGACGCGCCCGCCCGCCGAATTCATCGATCCGAATGAGCCGATGCTTCGGGAGCTTCGGCGGATTCTGGGAGATGAGAACGTTGTGTTTCGCCCGTAAAGGAGCATATATCCGTTGAGTTTGACAAAGTTTTATACAATATTTATCTCAGCATACTTGACATCGCGCCAAAGTAGTGTATGATAAATATAATGCGTTCGTAGGGCCTGGAAGGAGCCAAGCCTTGCCGGCGCATTCTTTCTGACAAAATGAAATGTACGTTATAGGGGGAACGGTTATGAAGACGATTGGTGTATTAACCAGCGGCGGCGACGCGCCCGGCATGAACGCTGCCATCCGTGCGGTCGTGCGTACCGGCTGTGAGAGCGGCATGCGTGTGCTCGGCATCCGCCGGGGCTACAGTGGGCTAATCAGTGGCGATATGGTGGAAATGGATTTGAGAAGCGTCTCCGATATTATCCATCGCGGCGGCACTATGCTCTATACCGCCCGTTGCCCTGAATTTAAAACAGAAGAAGGCATTCAGAAGGCGGTGGACGTTTGCCATGAGACCGGCATGGAGGGGATCGTGGTCATCGGCGGTGACGGTTCGTTCCGTGGTGCGCGCGACCTCTCTCTGCATGGGATCCCTTGTGTTGCAATGCCAGGCACGATCGACAACGACGTGGCCTGCTGCGATTACACCGTCGGCTATGATACCGCAATGAACACAATTATGGAAATGGTCGACCGCATCCGCGATACGACGGAATCGCATGACCGCTGCAGCGTAGTCGAGGTCATGGGCCGCCGTGCAGGATACCTTGCGCTGAATGCAGGGATTGCTGTGGGTGCGACTTCGATCCTGATTCCCGAGGTTGCATACGACTTTGAACACGACGTAATCGATCGCATGCGCCGCACGCAGAAAACCGGCAAGAAGCATTTCATTATCATTGTGGCTGAAGGTATCGGCGGCGTGGATGAAATGGCGAAACGGATTGAGGATGCAACCGGCGTGGAAAGCCGTGCCACTGTCCTTGGCCACGTGCAGCGCGGCGGCTCTCCCACGGTCCGCGACCGTGTGGTCGCCAGCCATATGGGTAACTATTGTGTCCGCCTCCTGGAGAAGGGGATCGGCAACCGTGTCGTCGCCATGCAGAAGGAGGAGGTCATGGATTTCGATATCTATGAAGCGTTAAATATGAAGAAATCGATCGATCTGGATCTCTATCGGATCGCACATGAAATTTCCATCTGATTTGATAAAACAACGGGCCGGGATTTCACAAACAAGAAATCCCGGCCTTAGTCTGCCTTGCCAAACATCTTGATTTAGTAGGTAAAATTCCTTTTTGAAAACTTATTTATTTCATCTGCCCCAGCGGAAAAAGAGAAAACCGCTGGGGCAGATGATTTTCTATGATAAAGCTATGTATCACAGATCAATTTCAAGATCCTTATAATAGAATTTTTGATCCCGCTCGTTGATCTCCCGCAAAACACGGCACGGGTTGCCTACGGCGACCACATTGGCGGGGATATCCTTTGTAACGATGCTCCCAGCGCCAATCACGGAATTGTCGCCAATATGGACACCCGGCAGCACGATTGCCCCCGCGCCGATCCACACATTATTGCCGATGTGGACAGAGATATTGAATTGCGCCGCCTGCAGGCGCAGTGCCGGATTGACCGGGTGCCCCGCTGTGGCAATGACGACATTTGGGCCAATCATCACATTGTCTCCGACAAAGATATCCGTATCATCTACCAGTGTTAGATTAAAATTGGCATATACGTTGCTGCCAAAATGCGTATATTTGCCCCAATTTGCATGAAGGGGAGGCTCGATATAGCAGTTTTCACCGATCTCGGCCAGCAGTTTTTTCAAAATCTGTTCCCTTTTTTGCGATTCAGACGGGCGCGTGTGGTTGTAATCATACAAAATTTCGAGGCACTGGGTCTGCTCGTTGGCGATTTCTTCATCTGTACAAAAGTAAAGCTTTCCGCTTTGCATCCGCTCCTTGGCTGTCATATCTTCTCCTCCTGTCGGGATCAATACATTTCGTCATCGTTATTTGTCAGCTTGCGTTTTAATTCTGCCAGTGCTTCTTCGATGGCTTGAATGGATCGGTCGCTGGCCTTGTTGAGCTGCGAGCCGCGGAACATACGCCCGGTTTTATGAAGCCCAGGGCGCTTGAGCTTCTGATAATTGTCAAGCTGCTCCTTCGTTTCCGTCAGGCGAGCGGAAAAATCCCCCGCCCAGGAGGACTGTTCCGTGCGTTTGCTGACAGACTGTTGGAATTCGGCCATCTTCTGCTCGATGTTCTCCTTCATGGATCGCATTTTATCCATCAGCTTGCGGATATCCAGCGCCGTGCGGACCGCATTGATCAGATCTGCAAGAAAAACCGCGAAGATCAGGCCGAGAATGATATAGACGATATTGGCCGGGATCATAGAAATGATTTCTTCAACCGGCGGATGGACGATATAAAAGAAAACGATCGTCGCGATGCCCCAGTAGAGGGAATTGCGCAGGCAGATGCGCCCCTGGATATTGAATTTCCGGTCGGAATAATCCCACCAACGCGCGTGGAACAGCTTTTCCATCAATACGCTCGTAATAAATTCTACAATATCGGCAACAATCATGCCTACGATAAACAGCAAAACCGGCTTTAAAATAGAGGGGATTGCATAGCTGTCCTTGATTGGCGAGAGGCAGACGAGCAATGCCACGGCACCCGTGCCGTAAATGGGGCACATAGGGCCTGTCAAAAAGCCGCGGTTAATCCACTTGCGTTTGGCAAGGGAGCAGTAAATCGATTCCATCAGCCAGCCGGCCGCGCTGTAAAAGAAAAAATATAGAACATAGAGTGGAATAGTAGGCGCCATTCTCTCTTCTCCTTTCGCTTAAGCTTCCAGCCGCTGGCGGATGATTTCCTTATGCTTTTTCGCCTGCTTTGGAATCAGAGAGAGGATCAGCTCCCAGGTAGCGCAGTATTTATCCGCCATGCTTACGATAAAGGATTCCCGATAACGTGGGGGGCGGACGGTCAGAGGCCACATATGTTTGATGATAATATCCTCTTCCATTTTGCTCAGTGTACACAGCTCGCGGGCGTTTTTGAGTGCAAAACCGGGATGCAGATAGCCGTGCGGGCGGTGGCTCGGGTCTTTTTCGCGCCAATCATAGTAAAAAAGATCGTGCAGGATGGCGCCGCGGGCGGCTGTGCGGTAGTCCAGCCCTAACCGCCTGCAAACCAAAAAGCTGATGTAGGCAACACTGGTGATATGCTGGAGGCGGTCGATATCGAGGTGCTGTTCATATATGGAGAGCCCCTGAACCTCCGGACGGCTATATAAATCTTCAATACATTCAAAAAAGGCGGGACTCATATGATCGCGTCCCAGAAAAGAACCGATATAAGCTTGGTGCAGTTTGTTCATATCATCAAGCGCTCACTTTCTCATTTAGATTTCACAAAAGAATTGCGATTGGATCATTCTGGTTCAGAGATTCGAATAATATAGTAAAGTATACTATAATCGGCGCAAAAATCCAAGGTGAATCGCCGGATTGTTCCTGTTCCTTAACAATTTTTTACTTCCTGTTCATAAAACTAGACCATTTCTCCTGCAGAAAACGAGCTACCGCATCCTCTGCATTGGAGTGAATGACGCCTGTAGCGGCTCTGCGGACTAGCTCCAGCGCATTGGATACGGCATAGCTTTCGTCTGCGGCTGCGAAAAGGGGCAGATCATTGAGATTATCTCCGAAGGCCACCATGCGCTGTGCTCCCGTAAACTGCTTGAGAAAGGCGGCACCGGCCGGTTTACTGGCTTGGCTGCTGAAGGCCTCTATCAGCCAATAATCGGAATAGGTGTCCTTATAAAACACATGGGAAATGTCTTTCACCTCAGAGAGCTCCTGTGCAATTGGCAAAAGCTCCTCATAGCGGTCAAACATGGTCAGGTAGATGGGGATTGTCGTTTCTGTTATCGTCAGCCTTTCTACTGCGATAAATCGCTTGCCGGGCGAATTCTTGCGGTTTTCATAGTATTCCCGATTGATTTCCGGTTTAAGCTGTGTAAAACAAACCTCCAGTTTATTTTTATTCAAGCGGTTGAAAAAGGGGCTTTTTCCATGGCGCTCGAATATTTCCAGCGCGGTCCGCGCGGCGTCCACAGGAATCGGGCAAACAGAAATCATTTTCTTTTGTGCCAGATCATAGATGACAACGCCGTTCATCAGAACAACCGGCAGGCGAAGATGGAGCTTTTCCAAAAGTGGCGCGGCGCTGGATGCGCTACGGGCCGTTGCAACCGTGAAAAGAAGCCCTTCTTCTATTAGAACATTCAAAAGACGGGCGGTCTGATTCGATATCCTGCATTCCGGTGTGAGTAGAGTACCGTCAAGATCACTGATATAAAGTGTTTCCAATGCTGATTTCCTGCCCCTTCCCTTTGTGGATTGCTTCTGTTCTCAAACCGATAACAATTTTGGATTTTACCTCTTTTTCAGAAAAAGGGCAATAGAAAAGGGAACGCTCAGCAAAGTTATCGCCGAAAATACTTGCCACAGGGGTCAGAAATTAGTATAATAAAAAAACAGTTGCAAACATTTCGGTATATGGATACTGAAAAAATCAAGAATGTGAAGCAGCCCGAAAAACCGCATCGTGGTGATCTTTTTGATTGGCAGATGCGTTAGGCTGCGCAGCACAATACAGGCAGACAAACTTGTCCAAAATCCTTGACCGGAGATTACCGGTTCTTCATTGCTGCTTTAAGGAGGATGGAGTTTGGGGAGGCATAGGAGCGATCAAGAATGTTAGGAAAATATATAAGGGTGAAGGTAGTGCGCCCAATCGGGACAAGGCATCAGCACTTTCCCTTTACCTATCAGCTCAATTATGGCTATGCACAAGGCGTTACAGGAATCAATGGCGAGGCGCAGGGCGTCTATATTATGGGGATCGACCATCCAGTCCGGGAATTCGACGGCCGGGTGATTGCAATCGTCCGGCGGAATCAGCATAAGGGGATCGTTTGGGTTGCGGCGCCAAAGAGCAAGCGTTTTATTATCAATGAGATTTGTGATGCAATCGATTTTGCAGAAGGATATTATGGATATACGCTGGAATGCCTTTATGAGCGTTCCTGTGGTGCGGTGGTATATCGTATGGAGGCAGGAAAGCCTCTTTATTTGCTGATCAAAAACAAACGAAGCGCGCATTGGGGCTTTCCTAAGGGCCATATGGAAAAGGGGGAGACGCAGGAAGAAACAGCTAAGCGGGAAGTGCTTGAAGAAACCGGCATGCATATTAAGCTGGTACCAGAATTTTCTTCCAGATCAGAATATACAATTCAAGGAAAAGTGGAAAAATCGGTGACGATCTTTTTGGCAAGCACACAGGATCAAAACACCGTGATCCAGCAGGAAGAAATTGAGGATTTCATTTGGCTGCGTTATGAGAAAGCGCTGAAAATGTTAAATTACGAGAACGATCGTATGATTTTAACAAAGGCGAACCGTTTTTTGCTGGAAACAGGGCAGGCGTAAATCTAAAATCTTGAAATGAGGTTATAAAATGGCGGAAACTTTGGCGCAATATTTCGTGGATTTTTTTCAAAACAAAATTCCAAATGAATTGATTGTATTTATCGTGTCGCTGTTCCCAATCCTGGAACTCAGGGGCGGTATGATCGTAGCAAAGCTTTTGAATGTTCCCTTTGTCACAGCATTTATTATTTCCTTCGTTGGCAATATGGTTCCGATCCCTTTTATTCTTTTATTTATCAAGAAAATTTTTGCATGGCTGCGCCGTTTTCCGCGCTGGGCAAAAATTATAGACAAACTGGAAGCGCGCTCTATGAGTAAAAGCGATAAGATTGAGAAATATAAGGAATGGGGACTTTTGTTTTTTGTGGCGATTCCTCTTCCCGGAACTGGGGGATGGACAGGCGCTCTGATCGCATCGTTGCTGGATTTGCGGATCAAAAAATCTCTTCCGATTATTACATTGGGCGTTTTGGTTGCCGGTATCATTATGTCGCTGATCGTATATGGTGTGTTCGGGGGGCTGATAAGCTTATTCGGCTGATCCGGCAGACGTAAAATGCGGGCCTCATTCTAGGGCCCGCAATTGCTTTCTCAGATGGGATTTATTGATATATGCAGGCCAGCCGGAAAAGCATCATTTCGCGTCCATAAAGACGAAAAATGCGAGTTGCGGCTGCTAGCTCTTCAATGCTTATTCTCAATGGGCGTATAGCAAAATGTAAACGCATGTTGCTACGCGCCCTTTTTCATTAGCTTGTATAATCCTCAATCAAGCGTTGCAGCTCCTGCAGGGACTGCGCCGGAATGCCGCGCAACAGCTCCTGCCGGTTAACCGCCGGAAGGCTGTCCAGATAAACTTCAAATACCTCCATCGGTTCGTCGCTTCCGGTATGGAAAGAGGCAATTTTTCCCTGA
>DCJV01000147.1 GCA_002320555.1 Ruminococcaceae bacterium UBA1691
TCCTCGCACAGGCGGATGATATCCTTTTTGCACACGAGCGGCTCGCCACCGGAGAAAATGTACATAAAGGTACCGACCGCCTTGCCCTCTTTGACCACGCGGGAGAGCGTTTCAAAGCCGAGCGTAGAATCCTTGCCGTATTCCGCAGCCCAGCAGCCTTTGCAGTGCAGGTTGCAGGCAGCGGTGGGATCAATAAGGATTGCCCATGGAATATTGCAATGGTATTTTTCAATCGCCTGCATACGCAGCGAATAGCTGTTGAACGCAATGTTCATGAAAACGGGTACGAACTTGTCGAGCACATCGGGGTCTACATCAAAAAGAATCCGCTTGATAAACCGCGTCCAGTTGTTATTGGGATCGTTGAGGACCTTGTGCAGATTCTCATATGTAACGCGGTTGACCTTTTTGATATCGGCCTTCTCGACCAAGGTCAGGAGATTCATTAAGTTTTTATCAGGGTCCTTCCGGGCATAATTGAGCGCTTGCCGGATGGCAAACGAGGACACAGTCTCCTTGATGGACTTCATCAGTTAACTCCTCCTACTAGAAACACACACATTCCCTATTCTTCCGTGCATAGTTCAGTATACTTGATTTGTGCGAAAGTGTCAATTAGGCTCTCCTTAATTTTACAACCTATTCAAATTTGCAATGTTGGTTTTAACAGGAATTTGTATCATTCCACCCCTCGATCATTAAGCATCGAATGAATCCGGCCCTTTTTTCCAGCAGACGCCTTCCGCATATAAAGAAAACCGCGCCCCTGTCGGAGCCTGTTTTAACAGACAGGGCCGGGTCACGGGCACGGGTTGTTTTATGCCTTGTAAATCACGAAACTTTCGCCCTCCATCTTCAGCGTGCAGCCGGTTTCAGATGGGACGGCCTCGGCCGATCCGCCTAGCGAATAAAGTGCTTCTCCCACTTTATATGGAATTGCAGCCTCGCATGCGTACGCCGCCGGATTGACGGCGACAATAAGCCTCTGCCCACCGCCTTCGCGTTCGTAGACGAGCGGGTAGGTATTTTCCTGCGCAAACAGGATGCGAAAGTCCGCCGTGTTGCCCAGCGCGGGGTTTGCTTTGCGTAGCGCGATGATTTCCTTCACAAAGTTCAGAATAGAATCCGGATCCTGCTCCTCCTGTGCTACGTTGGGGCGGTTTTCCTCTGGATCAATGGGCAGATAGAGATCGTCCGCGTCCGCGGCAGAGAAGCCGGCATTTTTTTCAGCGTCCCACTGCATGGGCGTGCGCGCGCCGGTGCGGAACATGCTGCCCTCGACGGGATCAAGGCCGTTTTGCTGCCGCATGCCGATTTCGTCACCATAGTACAGGAAGGGGATGCCGGGCATGGTGTAGATGAAAGCGTAGGCGAGCTTGATATCGAGGGGGCTTAAGCTCTTCGGGCGGCGGAAAATGTCATGGTTGCCCGTAATCAGGCAGATATAGCCCTTGCCCTTTGTTTTTGCGAGGAAATCCGTGTATTCATCCGCAAAAACCTTGGGGTTGCCCTTGCCGCGCGGATCGAAGAATGGCGTTGCGTCCAGATCCTCCGGATCGCCGAAGTCGAAGAGCTTGGAAAAGCCCTGTGCATTCATCTGTAGATAAAAATCCATCGCAAAACCCGCCGGAATCGATTCGGTCGGCACGCCCCATTCAGAAACGAACGCCGCTTGAGGAAATTCACGGTTGATATCCGGGAAGATCTGCTGCCAAACTTTAACGGTCTCCGGGCGGCCCGGACCGTCATCCTTGACGAGCGAAAAGGCCATATCCACGCGGAAACCGTCTACACCCTTCTGCAGCCAGAAGCGGATGATATCTTTGATCCCCTCAATCGTCTTCTTTACGGCGGGTGCACCGGCAGGCGTCTGCCAGGGCTGCGTGACCTTTGCAAAGCCGTAATTTAAGGATGGCTGGATGGGATAGAAATTATAGTGGTACAATCCCTCGCGCGTACCGCGATTTTTGTTCAGCCCAAAAACCTGCTTGGTGTCGGGCAAGGTCCAGATATAGCGGTCGGAGTATTCGTTTGGCTCTTTCTGGCTGGATTTTAGGAACCATTTGTGCTCTTCGGACGTGTGGCCCGGCACCAAATCGAGGAACAGATGCATCCCGCGGTCGTGCATTTCAGAGATCAGCTTTTCCATATCGGCCATCGTGCCATAACGCGGCGCGATCTGCTGATAATCCTGCACATCATAGCCGGCGTCGCCAAAGGGAGAGAGATAGCAGGGATTTATCCAGATGGCATTAAAGCCGAGGCCCTGGATATAATCGAGCTTTTCGAGAATACCAGGCAGGTCACCGATGCCGTCTCCATTGGTATCTAGGTACGACTGCGGATAGATTTCGTAGAACAAAGCATCTTCAAGCCATTTTGGTTGGTTTGCCATAACGCTCATCCTTTCTGATACAGCTGTGTATAGAACGGAATTGTCCGCTCTGCCCAAAAGATACGACTTCAGTATAATATTATCTGTTAAAAAAGTAAATCAAATTTCAGAATTTTGAAAACGCCTTTTTGAAAGGCATCAGCTTGTCGATAAGGTCTAAGAGAAAAAGTGCACAAAAAAGCATGGTTTATGATCGCTTTTGGAACCGGCATCTTTATGCGCCGCTGGGCGCTGCCTTGGCCTCGAGAGAGCGTTTCACGCTGCAATTTATTTAAGTGAAACCGTAATTTTCTCA
>DCJV01000093.1:0-1904 GCA_002320555.1 Ruminococcaceae bacterium UBA1691
GGTCAAGTATTTCCACGCGCTGTTTCATCTCTTCGTGCTCGCTGGCAGCACGCTGCATTTCGTGGCGGTGTACTGGTATGTGCTGCCGCTGGCGAAGTAAAAGCTTTGATATTTTTCTTTATCTCCTTTTGATGAAGTTCACACACAACGGCAGGCGGCAGGTGCAATCATACGCACCTGCCGCCTGCCGTTGTTCCGCGGATTCGGAATCAATTTTGCATAAAAAAATCACCTATTTCTTGTGGATTATTCCCATTTAACGGATTGGGTAAAAATTGTAATATAGTATCATAGATATTCAGAGAGGGGGTGAAACTGAGAAAAATCCAGTACAGATCATAAATAAGATCATTTAAGGAAAAGGGAGAAGTAAAAATGAGAAAATGGAGTCGAGTTTTTATCAGCGTACTTTTATTGGCCAGTATTGTTTGCTCGAGCGGCGTGTGGGCGACAGGGGAGCCGAAAGCGGGTTCAGAAGACCCTTATGCGGCATTTCACAGGGAGATTGAAGCAAAAATTAAGGGGATTTATTATAAATATTCCTCCGAAAAGGCATCTATCCGTGCTAAAATAGGAGGCCATATTAGGTCAAGAGGTGTTATAACTGATGACATGCAGCAAGATATGGTATTGTTAAACCAAGAAATACAAGCAATACAGCAAGACTATAAGGATGAAATGAGGCAGATGTTGGAGTCATATGGAGCAGTTTATATAGATAATCAAGGAACCGTTGAACTTCGATATAATCCTGGTAATGTGCAAACCCATTCAGACGATGCGGCTTATTTTCAAAATACAAAAGAATTTTGTTATATTATCGCGTTTGAATGTGTCCGATTCTTGATGACATGTGGGGAGACTACGACTTAATTTCTATGGAAATGAAAAATAATAATGGATGGAGTTGGAATAATATTTCAACCACTGTATGGGTTAACGATTTAGCTGATACAGGTTCTGGGATGACATGTTTAGGAGATGCTGATAAATATCATGTTATCTCAGGAAATTATGCTTCCGCAAGAAGCGACTTTTGGAATGGCTGTATTTTCAACGTGAAAGACAAAAATGGCCAATTATTTGCAGTAAGAGTGGGATTATCGGATATTTTAATGGTTGGATGGTTGCAGACAAGAGGCAATAGCAGGAGCAATCAAGTAAAAGCTGATTTTGAACATAATTATAAAAAGAATGTTTTTAACTTTTTTTCTATTACCGGAGCCAGTATCAAAGATTTTAACTTGCAGGTTTCATATAGCGCTGAGATCAATAGGTGGAGCAGAACAACGGGATCCAGGTGGGTGGAGATTCCAGCGGGATATTAACTGGATGGAGGTGTACGGATGCTAAGGGAGATAAAAGAAATTATTATTGGATCAGTCCTCACGCTCAGCGGCGCTGTATTGATGATAGGCGGAGATGAGACCATTATCATCGGAGCGGTAATCGGAGTGCTGGGCTTGGCACTGTTACTCAAATTGTTTGCGTCCGGTTATCACGGCTGCTCCGATAAGGAAGAATCCGATTTGCAGGAAGAGCAGGAAAAAATGAATCGAATGGATCAAAATTCTGAAAACAGAGAAGAAGACCAGAGGAACTGAAAATGCGTTACTTTGATCAGAGCGGCTAAAAGGAAGAGGGGTTCGTCCCCAAAGGTTGTGATCACTGGATGTTAATGATACGGGCGCGTTGCAGACCAACTCATTTTGCAACGCGCCCGTATGTGTTGTATTAAAGAAATTCTGTGCGGCTACGGCCAAATCTCCTCCGGATCCACCCCGTACACCTGCACCACATCGAGATACTCGCTGTTGGCCAGATCCTTGACCGTGACGACCTTCCCGCCGTCGGAATCAAGGTCGAGCCCGGCGGACATATACGCTTCCCATACGAGGTGTGCG
>DCJV01000093.1:1962-7592 GCA_002320555.1 Ruminococcaceae bacterium UBA1691
GAGAGCCGCATGGCCGTGCCGCCAGCCAAAGGAATGCATGGAGCGCGTCAGGATGATGTCGCCGTCACGCAGGGGCGCGAGGGAAAAGCCGTAAATCCGGCTGCCGGTTTCATCCGTCAGGCTTTCCTGATAAGCGGTCAGGGAAATTTGTTTGCATGTAATATGGGGTTCACGGAAGAAATCCTCCTGAGCTTGAAGGATTTTTTCCCTCCCGTCCGGTAGAAGCAGCAGGTCCTGTACGGCTGGTTTCCCGAGCCCGGTCTGCCGGTAGAGGCTGTCAAAATCTTCGTCGGACAGCGCTCCCTTTGCTAGAACCGGGCTTAAATCCGCTTTGGCATAAGTTGGGGAAACGTGGTCACGCGGCTCTGCGGCGGCATTGAGCAGAAAGGTGAGCAGGAAAAAGAGCGCGACGCAGCCGAGCGGGATCAGCGTCCATTTTAAGATGCGTCCGATTGTTTTTCTCATGTTCCGCACTCCAAATCAAAAATCCGGCCCCTATTATAACACATCCGCGGTGGATAGAAAACGCTTTTTTCTTGCATCTGGCCGGGTAGTTCGGTATAATCGAAGACAGATTTGAATTTTTAGGATTGTGAGAGCAACTATGAAACAGGAATTTATGAATTATAATGGAAAGCGTCTGAGGAATGATCTCGCGTCGGGTGCAATCACGGCGATGTCCATCTTGCCCTTCGCTCTGGCCTTTGGCGCGCTCGCAGGGCTTGGAATGCCGGCGGGAATCATCGCCGCCATAGCAGCGGGCTTGCTGGCCGTGCTTGTCCCAGGGCGTGTGCTATTTTTTGCGGGACCAACCTGTATTATATTCTTGGTCTTCTCCGTCTGTGCGGGACGTTACGGTATGCCGGTTGCGTTGACCGCTTCCCTTTTCGCAGGCGTGCTTGTATTCATCGCGCTGCTGTGCAGGGTGGACAGACTGCTGCATCATATCCCGGCGCCGGTTGCCGGCGGGTTTACCATTGGCGCAGCGTTGGTCATGACAATTTTGCAGACAAACAATTATTTCGGCATCAATGCCGTCGGCGTCAGCGCGGTAGACATGCTGCTCTCCTACCGGAGCTTCGGCTTCCACGCCAATTGGCGGACCGTGCTTTATGGCACGATCGTGCTGGTGCTGATGATTACGTATCCGCGCAAATTCAAAAAGCTCCATAAAATCGTCCCGGCTCAGTTTGTGAGCCTCGTCATCGCACTGGGGCTGCACCTTTGCCTGGTGCCGTCGGCTGCCGATTCCCCGATTCTGGAGGCCGGCCCCTTTGCGCACACGCTGTCTGGATCAGGGGGGCTCCTCTTTGGCGGTTTCGCCGTAACGCCGGTGGTCGGGCTGATCCTTTCCTCCATCGCGATCGCACTCTCGATCCTCGTTTGCAGTGGTATGCCCCAGCAGAAGCAGGAGAGACAGACTGGCAAGGCACTTTTGCTGGGCGCAGGCAATATCGTTCTGCCGCTCTTCGGCGGCATGCCGGTTGGCGCCGTGCAAGAAACGGATGAGAAGGGCACACGTGTTGCACCGCTTTTCTCCAGTGCGCTGATGCTGATTGCCATATCGCTGCTCGGCAGTGTGTTTGAGCGGATTCCGCTGTCCGTTCTGGCGGTGATTCTGATCGTGACGATGTGGGAGAAGCTCGATTTCAAGGCGCTGAAAATGGTGTTCGGCAGCAAAAAGCCTGCCCAGATCCTCTTGTTTTTCCTGTGCGCCGCGGCAACGGTTTTTATTGAACTGCCCTATGTGATGCTCCTGCTTGGAGTGGTTACGGCCTGCGAAGCGCTGAGAGCGCGGTTGCAGAAGAAAAAGGCGTAAAAGAGTGAATACCTGAGAAAACGGTGGTTTGCTTCCACAAAATGTGCAAAGCTTTTGTTCCACGGCGGCCTTCTTTCGGAAAGCCGCTGTTTGCTTTCTTCAATCCAATCGTGTATAATAGACAAAAAGATCATTTTTTCTGCCTGAGGCGTAAATTGCAGCAGGCTGCAATTTACCTTGCATGGAAAGGACGGTAACCCAAATGGTTTTGACAGTCGATATCGGCAACAGCAATATCACGATGGGTGTATACCGGGAGGATTGCCTGCTATTTGTTGCCCGCCTGGCGACCGACCGCTCCCGGACCGGAGATCAGTATGCGGTGGAGCTCAAATCCATTTTTGCCCTCTATCATGTCGTACCCAAGGATTTTGAAGGCGCGATCATCAGCTCGGTCGTGCCGGAGCTGACCGCGGCGGTTAAAAAGGCGACGCAGATGGTCACAGGCCATGTGCCTCTGCTGATCGGGCCGGGCCTGAAAACCGGGCTCAACATCCGCACGGACACGCCCGGTATCCTTGGCGCGGATCTGGTGGTGGGCGCGGTGGCGGCAATCCACACTTACGAGTTGCCGTGCCTTGTGATGGATTTGGGCACGGCAACAAAAATCAGCGTCCTTGATGAGCAAGGCACCTATCTTGGCTGCACGATTTCTGCGGGCGTTGGCATTTCACTGGATGCGCTTGCTACTAGAACTTCACAGCTGCCGCATATCAGCATCGAAGCGCCGCACCATGTGATCGGCACGAATTCTCCCGACTGCATGCAGTCCGGGACGGTCTTCGGTACCGCCGCTATGCTCGACGGCCTGTGTGACCGCATCGAGGAGGAACTCGGACGGCCGGTCAAAACGATTGTAGCGACCGGAGGGCTGGCAAAAGAGATCGTCTCAAACTGTAAAAGGAAAATCCTTTACAGCGAGAATTTGTTGCTGGAGGGCCTGAAGCTTGTTTATGAGAAGAACACGTCGAAAAGCGGCCGTTTGTCGCAGCATTGATTTGCTGAAAATTTCCACTTGACAAAAATCGATTGTAATGGTAAAATACTTTACATACCGATTGTTCTGGTGGCAGATCACATACCCTATTTTTCCGCCAAATTTTGCGCTGCATCTTCATATGGGAGAGCAGCAGCAAGGAGGAATATAAATTGAAAAAGAATACCCTTGCGAGGACGATGCGCCTCGCGCAGCTCGCCATGTTGATCGCTATTCAGGCGATCCTGACCTTCACTCCGTTGGGCTTTATCATGATTCCGCCGATCTCCATCACGATCATGCATATCCCCGTGATTATCGGCGCGGTGACGATGGGGCCGTTGTTCGGCGGGATTCTGGGTGCTTCCTTTGGCGTGATGTCAATGCTCAAGGCAACCTTTGCCGCTGCGAGCCCGGCGGATATTATCTTTTCCCCCTTTATCAGTGGAACGCCGGTGCAGTCTCTGATTCTGTGCGTCGTGCCGCGCATCCTGCTCGGTGTGATCGCCGCATGGCTGTTTATCGGCCTGAAGAAGCTCATCAAAAACGAAACAGCTTCGATTGGCCTGAGCGCTGGAATTGCCACGCTGTGCCACAGCGCGATGGTGCTCGGCCTGATGTGGTTCCTCTTCGATTCCCTTCCGCTCAAGGAAGTATTTGCTACGATGATGTCGCTCAACTGCCTTTTGGAGATCGCGATGGCTGTCGTCGTCGGCATGGCGGTATGCAAGCCGCTGCTGGTCTATCTCCGTAAGCAAAAGCTGATCCAAAAATAGGGGCTAAATCGGCCACGCACCCGGTTGGATATCCGAGATATCGTTTTTTGATGGATCGGTTGGCTGGCTGGGTATTATAAATAAGGAGAACACGCGCCGTAAATTTGCATTTCTGCATTTTATGGCGCGTTTTGTTTTTAATTGATATCAAAATCGTTTTAAGCGGAGCTATCAAACCAATTTGCCGGCGGGAGAACGGGGAGCCCGTCCGAAAAGGACGAACTCCCCACAGGCCAATCAGCTGGATTCAGTGTTTCTGAAAGGGTACTTCGATACCGAAACGAAACCTGACATCTTTTTTGAATTGACACCGGCACGGATTCCCTTCTGCACGATAAATCGCTGCGTTTTTTAAGTCGTATATGACAGACCACACCGTATCTTTCCCTGTGCTTCTGTCGTATTGACATAAAAACCCGTCCTTTCCCGCTAAGAGCTCCTGTGCCGATTGGATTCCGATTTGCCCTCTCTTACGATCCAATGCGTTTTTGAGCGTTTGATATCTTGTCTCTGCCTGCCAGTTATCAATTTCCCGGTTTGTAAACGAAGCCATCGCTTCCGAATGAAAGACATTGGTGGCGTAGACATAGGGGCGCTCTTCAGATGGCCGGATGATTTCTATTTTCTCTGCATTACACTCTACAACGGCAATCTCTCCTATGCGATCTGCTATCGTTAGCGTTTGGGCCGAGGCGATGGGGATTTCTTGAATGCAGTGAATCGCCTCGTTGGTTGTTTTGCATTTTTCCAAGATGAACCGTAATAGCATCCCTGCATTGAGCCCTGGCTGAATGGCGTGAGGATAAACTGCGGTGAGACCGACAGCAAGCCCTTGTTCATTTATGCCGTCCTCCAGTTCGAGAAATGCTGTCGTATTTCCTGTAAATCCATAGGAATCAGCGTCAATATGATAAATGACATTTAAATTATATTTTTCTAGTTCGGTTAAAAAATCGCTGTTCCTTCCGAACAGAATCGTTTCATGATCTGCCACTGCAAAACATGAGCAATGGCAGGCGGGCGGCATGGCATACATGCTGAATAAAACAGCTTGGAGCATTTCAGCCTCACAATGCTGCCCATCCGCCAAGCCCTGGATTTCTTCTAATATTTCTGGGAAGTATTTTTGATAAACGGGAACACAAGCCAAAGCGAACGCCTTTCGCTCTTTCTTCATTGGAAAAGGAAGGTTGTTTAAAATAAAGTGGCCGTGTTTTTCCAAAAGGGACCCCCAATGAAAACCAATTTCGTAGTGTGTCCCTTTCAAATGTGCATGATACATGATTATTTCGCTCCTTCATCTGTTACAATAAAGAGCAGCCGGCAACTCTATTACAAAGGATAATGGAATAAAAATTTTATGTCAATATCTGCTTTTGGATTTGGAATATCACCTCAAACTGTCCCTTAGAATGTATACTGATGAAAGTGAGGGGAGGTTAACGCGGCATATTGTGGAAAGGAAGTGGTTCTTGCCGCCTTGAAAAGCACGAAATAGATGGTATAATAACAATGAATAAGCATGCGTGCGGCTTTGCGCATACCTCAATTTTCAGGAGGAATCATCAATGGACAACACAGAGAACAAGAAATTTTATATCACCACGCCGATCTACTATCCGTCGGATAATTTGCACATCGGCCACGCTTACTGCTCCGTGATGGCGGATACCATGGCGCGGTATAAACGGATTCAGGGGTACGACGTGATGTTCCTCACCGGCACGGACGAGCACGGCCAGAAGATTGAGGAAAAGGCGAAGGCCGCGGGGATCACGCCGAAGCAGTATGTCGACCACGTTGTATCCGGGATCAAAGATCTTTGGAAGCTGATGGATATTTCCTATGATAAATTTATCCGCACGACGGACGATTATCATGAAAAGGCCGTTCAGAAAATCTTTAAGCAGCTCTATGACCAGGGCGATATCTACAAGGGCTCCTATGAGGGCTGGTACTGCACGCCCTGCGAATCCTTCTGGACGGAGACGCAGCTCGTCAACGGCAAGTGCCCGGATTGCGGGCGCGAGGTCAAGCGCACGTCCGAGGAGGCGTATTT
>DCJV01000031.1:0-3135 GCA_002320555.1 Ruminococcaceae bacterium UBA1691
CGCGGAATACATGGGCGGCACCTGCAGGATATCGCCCCGGAAGGCGGCAAGCGCCTGCTCCACCTGCGCTTTGGAAACGCGCACCCCGCTGCGTGTGAGCACCGTCCCCGTCGTGTCGAGCGTGTCGGTGGTCATCCCCAGCTGGATGCGCGCGCGGTAGCCCTTATCGTGTACTGGTAGAAACTCCATAAAACGGGTGGCCCCGCCGAATAAGACCGGCAGAATCCCCGTTGCCATTGGGTCAAGCGTGCCCGCATGCCCCGCCTTCTTTTCCCCGGTGATCCGGCGTGCACGCGCCACAGCGGAAAAAGAGGTCATATGCTCCTGTTTATCCAGACAGATGATTCCGGTCATTTACGCCTCCAAAACCGCCTTGATATTGCTGAGCAGCTCTTCCTTAGCGCGCTCCAGCGGCCCTTCGAGCTGGCAGCCCGCCGCACGCGGGTGCCCGCCGCCGTTCATGCGCTTGCATAGCGCCGCCGCATCGACAGGCCTGTGCGTGCGGATGGAGACCTTAAAGGTGCCATCCACCTTTTCGCGCAGCATCGCGCCTACGAGCACACCTTCAATCTGGCGCGGCAGAGAGGCAATGGGATCGCATTCGCTTTCATCGGAGCCGCTCAGGCGATACATCTCCTGCGTCACTGTAACCAGCGCCGCACGGCCGTCAAAATACATCTCCAGAGAATCCAGCGCCAGCCGCTCAAGCGCAGCATAGGTGCGTGTCTTCGTCTCAAACATCACCTGATTAATGATTGCGGCATCCGCGCCGCAGTCGATCATTTCGGCCGCGATCCGATGGGTGCGCGCTGTAGCGTTGGAATAACGGAAGCAGCCGGTATCCGTCGAAAGGCCGGTATAGATACAGTCTGCAATCTGCGCATCCATCTCCACATGCAGCGCCTTGAGCACCTCGAAGATTACTTCACAGGTAGCGCCTGCGGACGCGTCGAGCAGCGTCCGCTCCGCATAGAGGATATTGGAGCCGTGATGATCGATGCACAGATCGATTTGATCCGCATAACGCGATTCAAAGGCTTTGCCGAGCAGCTTGGTATCCGCCACGTCGACGGCGACGATAAAGCGGGGCACAAAGTCCGGCCGCTCTACCTCCCGCCAGAGATAGCTGTATTTATCTGGAATTTCATCCGCGCACTCCACGCGCGCGCGCTTATTCAGCTTTTGCAGGCCACGGCATAGCGCAAAGCCGCAGCCAAGTGTATCTCCGTCCGGATGGCCGTGGGAGAGGATGAGGATATCGTCCTGACCTTCCAGCAGCCGGGCGGCCGCTTTTACATCAATTCGCATCCTCTTCCTCCTTCACCAGAGTTTCGATCTTTTTGGTAATCTCCATGCCGTGCGCAATGGAGTCATCCGCAATGAATTTCAGCTCTGGCGTTTTACGCAGGTGCAGGCGGTTCCCCACCTCGCGGCGGATATAGCCCGTCGCGCTCGTCAGGCCTTTGACGGCGAGCTTCGCCGTCTCCAGACCTTCCATCGCGCTGACATACACCTTTGCAAAGGAAAGGTCAGAGCTGACCTCCACGCGCACGACCGTCAGCATCCCCTGAATACGGGGGTCCTTAAGCTCGCGCATACTTGCAATGATCTCCCGCTTGATATCTTCCGATACGCGGTCAATTCGGTATCCTGCCATTTATCGTTCATACCTTTCGGCCTGCGCGAAACGCGAGGCCATCCTTAATCCCTGTATTCTTCCATGATGAAAGCTTCCAGAATGTCGCCTTCCCTGATATCGTTGAATTTTGTAAGGCCGATGCCGCATTCGTAGCCCTGGGCAACCTCCTTGACATCGTCCTTGAAGCGACGAAGGGAAGCGATCTCATCCTCTGCCACAACGATACCGTCGCGCACGACGCGGATTTTTGCATTGCGCTGGACCTTACCGTCGGTGACATAGCTGCCTGCGATGCGGCCCACGCTGGAAATATTGATCGTACTGCGCACCTCTGCGCGGCCGAGCTCCACCTCGCGGATCTTTGGCGCAAGCATGCCCTTGATGGCATGCTCCACATCCTCGATGCAGTCGTAGATGATGCGGTACATCCGCATCTCCACGCCGTCGCGCTCCGCCTGGCTTGCCGCCACCGGGTCGGGCCGGACATTGAAGCCCACAATGATGGCGTTGGACGCATGGGCGAGCATCACGTCGGATTCGCTGATCGCACCCACGCCGCCATGGATGACACGCACGCGGACTTCTTCGTTGGAGAGCTTCTCAAGGCTCTGCTTGACCGCCTCCACGCTGCCCTGCACATCCGCCTTGATGATGATATTAAGCTCTTTCATCTGCCCATCCTGAAGCGAGGCAAAGAGATTGTCAAGGGTTACCTTCTTGATCGCATTAAACTGCTCCTCCTTGGCCTGCTGCTTGCGCTGGTCGACCAGCGTACGGGCCAAACGTTCATCCGAAACCGCGTCGAATCCATCGCCCGCCTGCGGCGCTTCCGCAAGGCCCATGATCTCCACCGGCACAGACGGGCCGGCTTGCTCCACTTTATTCCCGCGGTCATCCGTCATCACGCGCACACGGCCGACTGCCGTGCCCGCCACAATGATATCGCCGGAATGGAGCGTACCGTTCTGGACGAGCAGTGTTGCGATCGGGCCGCGCCCCTTGTCGAGGCGTGCTTCGATGACGATACCCTTTGCTGCGCGGTTGGGATTGGCCTTCAATTCCTTCATCTCTGCCACAAGCAGGATGGCCTCCAGCAGCTTATCGATATTCTGGTGCGCCTTGGCGGAAACCGGGACGCAGATCGTATCGCCGCCCCACTCCTCGGGGACGAGCTCATACTCTGTCAATTGCTGCATCACGCGCTCCGGGTTTGCGCCGGGGCGATCCATCTTATTGATTGCAACGATGATCGAAATATTTGCCGCCTTCGCATGGTTGATGGCTTCCACCGTCTGCGGCATGATGCCGTCGTCCGCCGCGACGACGAGGACGGCGATATCCGTCGCCTGTGCGCCGCGTGCGCGCATCGCAGTGAAGGCCGCATGGCCGGGGGTATCCAGAAAGGTGATGTCCTGCCCGTCGATGGAGACGCGGTACGCGCCGATATGCTGCGTGATGCCGCCCGCTTCGCCCTCCGTTACGGAGGTATGGCGGAT
>DCJV01000031.1:3197-12781 GCA_002320555.1 Ruminococcaceae bacterium UBA1691
GTACTGTCGTCGATGATGCGGTCCTCGATGGTCACGACGACTTCCTTTTCCACCTTCACGCCCAGCTCGGAGGCTACGATCTCAGCCGTATCATAATCGATGATCTCGTTGACCGTGGCCATCACGCCGAGGGTCATCAGCTTTTTGATAACCTCCGCGGCAGTACGCTTCATCATAGCGGCGAGATCACCCACGGAAATTTCATCCGGCACCTTGATGACAAGCTGCGGCTTTTTGGCGCGCTCCGCGGCGATCCGCTTGAGGCGCTCCGCCTCAGACTCCCTGCGCGGAGAGCGCATGCCCTGGCGGCGGTACTGCTGCGAGCGCTGCTTCAATTTCTGCTTGTGGACGCTCTGGTCACCTGCGCCGCGCGTATTGGTCGGAGCGATCTTTTCATAGCGCTCGTTGTATTTATCAAGCTCCACCTGCGTGGTGCGGGTATTGACCGTGCGCGCCGCCCCCTTGGTGCGGGACTGCACCGGGCGCTGCGGCTGCTTGTTATTATTTTCCGGCTTTTTTTGCGGCGCAGTATTCTGCTGCGGCTTCTGGCCCTGCTTTGCGCTCTTCTCCGGCTTATGCGCCGCGTCCTGCTTTGCAGGATGTCCCTGCGGCTTCTTCGCAGCGTTAGCCGCTTTTCCCTGCTGCTTTGCAGGCTGTTCCGGCTCAGCTGCCTTTCCCATTGCAAAGTATGCGTCAAAGCTCTCCACTTCATTCTGCTGGGTAAAGGTTTCGAAGATCACATCGAGCTCCTTCTCTTCGAGCGCCGTCATATGCTTTTTGGGCTCCTCGAAGTATTCTCCCAGCAGGTCGATCACTGCCTTGCTCGGCTTGTCGAAATCCTTTGCCACCTCGTGAACTCTGTATTTATTCATCATCATACGCATTATCCTCCCCTGTCAGCAGCTTCTCTGCAAAGCCGCCGTCATCCACCGTGAGGACTCCCGTCCTCGCGCCGATTGCGCGGTGAAACTCTTCCATTGTATACCGGACACGCCTGAGCGGGATAGTTTTCTTTCCCTGCGTCATGCGGGTAAATTCTCGCTCCAGCCGTTCAGATGCGTCCGCACTGATCAAACACAGCCGGGCCTTTCCCGCAAGAACGGCGCCCTTTGCGGCATCGTGTCCAAGGCTTAAGCGGCCTGCCCTTCTGGCGATCCCCAAGAGCCCCAGCGCCCTGTCATCCATTATGATCATCCTCTCCATGGAAGCCGAAAGTTTTGGGCAGTTCGGCAAAGCCGAATCCCGTCATTCTGTCCGGACGGAAAGCACAAAACTTCAAATTGAAGATCTTCAATTTCAATTTTTGTGCCTCATCTCCTCCTCCATGCGGTCATAGACCTCATCCGGTATTTTGCATTGGAACGCGCGCTCCAGCTGCTTTTTCCTACGGGCCTTCAAAAGGCATTCGGGATCGGGACACACATACGCGCCGCGGCCGGGTTTGCGCGAGGTCAGATCCAGCGAAATCTCGCCTTCCGGGCTGCGTACCACACGCACGAGCTCCTTTTTGGGCTTCATTTCAAAGCAGCCAACACACTTGCGCAGCGGTATTTTCTTTTTCTGCATTTCCAATCCCCCTTTTCAGCTTACCCAAAAAATCAGGTCTCTTCCTCTTCAGGATGATCTGCCTTCGGCTCATAAAAACCGCTTTCGGGCTTGATGTCGATCTTCCAGCCGGTCAGCTTCGCCGCCAGGCGGGCGTTCTGCCCTTTATTGCCGATGGCTAGGGACAGCTGCGTATCCGGCACGGTCACATGGCACGAATTTGTCGCGCCGTCTTCTATCTCTACGCTGAGCACCTCCGCGGGGGCCAATGCCGCCGCGATAAACTCTGCGGGATTTTCGCTGTATTTGACGATATCGATCTTTTCTCCCCCGAGCAGATCGACAACCTTGCCGACGCGCGCGCCGCGCGGGCCGATGCATGCGCCCACGGCGTCGACATTCTGGTCGCGGCTGTAAACCGCAAGCTTCGTGCGGGAGCCGGCCTCACGGGAAACGGCCTTGATCTCCACCGTTCCATCGTAGATTTCCGGCACCTCTGTTTCAAACAGGCGCTTGACAAGCCCCGGATGCGTGCGGGAGATGATCGCCTTCGGGCCGCCCTTTTCGCTCTCGCGCACATCCACAATATACACCTTGATCAAATCGCCCTCTGCAATCGTCTCGCCCGGCACCTGCTCGCCCTTGGGCAGCACTGCTTCAGCACGGCCGATTTCCAGCGTCGCATTGCCCGAAACCGGGTCGACGCGGATGACCTTGGCGGTGGTGATCTCCTGCTGGCGGCTCTGGAATTCCTGCATCACCTGCCCGCGCTCCGCCTCGCGAATGCCCTGACGGATCACATGCTTGACCGTCTGCGCGGCAATCCGGCCGAACTGCTTGGGCTCAAGCGGGATTTCCACAATATCGCCGGGCAGGGCATTAGCCTTATATTTCTGCGCCTCTTCTGTGAGGATATCCGTATCAGGATCGGAAATCTCGTTGACCACTGTTTTATGCAAAAACACATTCAACTCGCTCTCATCGGGCTTGATCTCGCAAACCACAACGTCCTTATCGTGGTAATTCTTGCGCACCGCCACGATGATGGCCGTCTGGATCTTTTCATAGAGCAGCTCCGCCGGGATTCCCTTTTCCTTTTCCAGAATCTTGACCGCCTCAAAAAACTCGGTATTCATTTTGTGACCATTCCTTTCCATATCAAAGCTGCTTCTGGCTTAAAACGCGTCCGCATCGTCCAACCGGATCCAGGATGTTTCTTTTTTCTGCACCTGCAGCTGCCTGCCATCCTCCAGCAGCAGTGTGATCATTCCGTCCTCATAGGAAGCAAGTTTACCCGCAAAATCGCGCACATTGTCCAGAGGGCGGATCAGCCGCACCTTGATGCGCGCGCCGAGAAGCGCCTGAAAATGCTGGTCCCGCGTCAACTCCCGCTCGAGTCCGGGCGAAGAAACCTCTAAATAATAGTTTTGCTCGATCGGGTCCGTTTCATCCAGCGGACGATCGAGCGCATGGCTCATCGCCACGCAGTCGTCCACGCTCACGCCGCCCTCCTTATCCACAAAAACGCGCAGATACCAGGAGGCGCCCTCCTTGACAAAACGGATATCCCAGAGCGTCAGGCCCAATTGTTGCGCAATCGGTTGCGCGATCGTCCATACGGCGGCCACTGTATTGCCGCCCTTGCCTTTCGATGCCAAACACATTCCTCTTTTCCCGCAAAAATTCCCGCGGTTGTTTCGCACCATGCCGGCAGTCAAAACAGCGGGTATGTTACAAAATGATTGTTACAAGCAGAAAGAGCGGGTTGCCCCACTCTTTCATACTAGTCATCTTCTTTCATAAGGAGTTTATCATATGATTGACGAAATAGCAAGTAAAAATTAAAATTTCCCACGATCTTACGCCTTTTTTTCGGGATATAACCACATTGCAGGCATCATTCCCCCGGTTTCTGCGCCGAAATGACCCGCTTCATCTGCGCTCATGATGTTTTCCGTCATGACGAGCCCACCGCCATCCTGGAAGGAGGCCATTATGCTATTGTGATCCACTACTGGGAATAGGGCTGACCCCGTAGCCGCGACGCGCCATTTCACAGTAGGATAGATCATTTTGGCGCGGCTGTTGGTGGCCACAGTCACCGTGGGCTTCAGCATTTTCAGGAATTTCCAAGATGAGGAAAACACATAGCCATGGTGCCCGATAGGTATTGCAGCACCACCTGCTCATAGCCTGTGTAAGCAAGATTGGGGCGGTCTTGCGGATAATCGCTGTCCTCGCCCGCGTCCACGAGTGCAAAATGGCCGTTCGACTCGATGAGGATCGCGTCCGATGAGCCGGTATTCAGGAAATGGAGGCGGTCGGCGCCCTCCTGCTGTGCAAAATTCTCCGCTCGAATGGAGACTTTCTGCGTATTTCTGCGCAGCAGCAGGGCATTTCCGGCAAAAAGCACAATGAGCGCGACCGCCCACACGGCCGCGATGACACAGACGGACACAAGGATTTTCTTTTTGATTATCATCGTTTTCTTCCTCTCTAGTGATATGGATGCAATCCGTCGCTCTCTCCCGAACGGACCGCATGCGATCGGCTATCACACCTTTCCTGTTTGCCTTCTCTATCCAATCTGTATGCAAACGTATGGCTTTCTAGTAGCAAATCCAACGCCAAAATACAAAAGAGCCCCAAAAATCGACTCTCTCCTCCGATGTCCGATACGTGCCTATTCACCTGCAAAAAAGCGGCAGGGAAAACCACATTGCCTTTTGGGCGTTGCGGTTTTCCCTGCCGTTTATTTCAATGGCGGCATTCATAGAATCGCCATCTTTTATTCTCCGAGCAGCTCCTTGAGCAGCTTCGTGACCTCCTGTGCTGGCGCCTTACCGCGCAGCGCGCGCATCGACTGGCCGATGAGGTACTGGAAGGCCTGCGTTTTGCCGCCCTTATATTCATTGACGGACTTCTCGTTTTCCGCGATCACCTGCTCGACTGCTGCACGGATTGTGCTTGTGTCGGTGAGCACACCGAGATTGTTATCCTTAACATACTGCTCCGGAACGACATCTGATTTGAATACCTGCTCAAACACTTTTTTAGCTGACTGACGGCTGATCTGGTTCTGCGCGAGCATCACAATGATCTTGCCGAGAGAATCCGGATGGAAGGCCATGTCCTCCGGCAGGGTGCCCGTGTCGTTTAACAGCTTCATCAGGTCGCCCATGATCCAGTTGGCGGCATCCTTCGGGCTGCCGCAGACCTCGGCCGTGCGCTCAAACAGGCGCACGAAATAGACGGAGCCCGTGATCATATCCGTATCGTAGGCCGAGAGGCCTAGCTCCTCCATGTAGCGTTTCTTTTTCGCCTCCGGCAATTCCGGCAGGGAGGCGCGCACGCGCTCCACCTCCTCGTCGCTGATCGAAATCGGCGGGAGGTCCGGCTCCGGGAAGTATTTATAATCCTGCGCATCCTCTTTGGAACGCATGGCCGTGCTTTCGCCCTTGTTGTCATCCCAACGCCTGGTTTGCTGGACGACCCTCTCCCCGCTCTCCAGCAGGTCGATCTGCCGCTGGGATTCGCTCTCGATAGCGCGTGCAATCGCGCGGAAGGAGTTCATATTCTTCATCTCAGTGCGCACACCCAGCTCTTGCGAACCGGCGGGGCGCACGGAGAGGTTGATATCCGCCCGCAGGGAGCCCTCCTGCATCTTGCAGTCGGAAACGCCAACATACTGGAGCACTGCCCGCAGCTTCTCCAGATACTCGACCGCTTCCTCCGCAGAGCGCAGGTCCGGCTCGCTGACAATCTCCAGCAGCGGCACGCCGCAGCGGTTGTAATCGACGAGCGTGCAATCCTCAAAGGGATCGTGGATGAGCTTGCCCGCATCCTCCTCCATGTGGATTTCCTTGATGCGGATTTCTTTCGGCCCGTCCTTGCCCTGCACCTGCATATGGCCCCAGGTGCAGATCGGCAGATAGAGCTGTGAAATCTGGTATGCCTTCGGCAAGTCGGGATAAAAATAATTCTTGCGGTCAAATTTCGTATAGCGGGTAATATCGCAGCCGAGCGCAAGACCCGTACGCATTGCATATTCGACAACGGCGCGGTTTAAAACCGGTAGGGTGCCGGGCATGCCGGCGCACACCGGGCAAACGTGCGTATTCGGCTCGCCGCCGAAGGCCGTTGTGCAGTTGCAGAAAATCTTTGTTTTGGTGGAAAGCTCCGTATGGACCTCCAGGCCGATGACTACTTCGTATTTCATGCCTGCTTCCCTCCCGCGCAAGTGTTGGGCCACTGGTTGTGGAACTGCGTTGCCTGCTCATACTGCCTCGCAGCCTGCAGGATTCCCGCCTCGTCGAAGGGCCTGCCGATGAGCTGAAGCCCGACCGGCATCCCCTCCCGGTCAAAGCCGCACGGCACGGAGGCCGCCGGAAGGCCGGCCAGGTTGATCATGACCGTATAAATATCGCCCAGATACATCTTTAAGGGATCGGAGAGTGATTCGCCCATCTTCAGCGCCGTGGTGGGCGCCACGGGGCCGAGCAGCATATCGTATTGCTCAAAGGCGTCAAAGAAGGCCTTCTGAATGAGCTTCTTCGCCTGCAATGCTTTATTGTAATACGCGTCGTAGTAGCCGGAGCTCAAAACGAAGTTGCCCAGCATGATGCGGCGCTTGACCTCCATCCCGAAGCCCTCGCTGCGGCTCTTAATATAGGTCTCCATCAGGTTTTCCGCGTTGGGGGAGGAATAGCCGTATTTGATGCCATCATAGCGCGAGAGGTTTGAACACGCTTCGGCGGACGCGATGATATAGTACGTCGGCACGGCGTACTTCACGATCGGCATATCAAATGTTTCCACCTGTGCGCCGAGTGCTTCCAGCTGCTTCGCCGCCTCCAGCACACGGGCTTTCACATCCGGCTCAATGCCTTCTCCGAAATAGTCCGATGGGATGCCGATGCGCTTGCCCGAAAGGCCGTCCGCCATGACCGCCTGCCGGTCAAAGGCGGGGAATTCCATGGAGGTGCCGTCTCGCAGGTCCTTTCCGCTGATGATCTCGAAGAGCGCAGCACAGTCCGCCACATCCCGGCCGACCGGGCCGATCTGGTCAAGCGACGAAGCATAGGCCACCAGGCCGAAGCGGGATACCGCGCCGTAGGTGGGCTTCAGCCCCGGCACGCCGCAGAAGGAGCAGGGCTGGCGGATCGATCCGCCCGTATCGGAGCCGAGCGCCACCACCGCCTCGCGCGCAGCAACAGCGGCCGCCGCACCGCCGGACGAACCGCCCGGCACACGGTCAATGTTCCACGGGTTGCGCGTTGGGCCGTAGAAGGAGGTCTCCGTCGTGCTGCCCATGGCGAATTCATCCATATTGAGCTTGCCAGCGACTACCATGCCCGCCTTGCGCATGCGCTCAATGACCGTCGCGTTGTAAGCCGGTTTGAAATTGGAAAGGATTTTGGACGAGCAGCTCGTCAGAATCCCCGTTGTACAGATATTATCCTTGACGGATACGGGCACGCCTGCAAGCGGAGCGTCCTTCAGCTCGCCTGCATCGATCCGTTTCTGCACCTCGTCCGCCTCCCGGTACGCTTCCTCGCGGCAGGCGGTGACGTAGCAGTTATAAGTTCCGTCACATTCGTCAATTTTTGCATATAACGCATCGAGCGCTTCACGAGCGCTGAGTTCTCCGCCCTTGATGCGCCGGGATAACTCCAGCGCCATCATCTCCATGATCTCCATGTTGTCGTTCCCCTTTCCCTCTTATTCCACCGTCTTCGGCACCTGGAAGCAGCCGTCCTTCTGGTTTGGCGCATTCGCAAGCAGCGCCTCACGGTCCATGGACGGAATAACCTCGTCCTCGTGGAATACATTCGTCACAGGGAAGGAGTGCGAAAGCGGCTCAACACCCTGCGTATCCAGCTCGTTGAGCGTTTCCATATAGGATAAAATCTCCTGCAAATCCTTTTCCGTTGCATTTTCCTGCTCCGGCGTCAACTGGATTCGCCCCAGCTTTTCAAGATATTTGACCAGCTCGCCCGTGATTTGCATTTGGATTCCTCCTATAATCTATGATTAATACAATCAATTTACCTTATTCCGTAAAGTAGAGCCTCTTTACACGCGGCTTTCCAATGGCCTTCTGAGCTTGATATGAACCTCGCGCAGCTGCTGCTCTGTCACTTCTCCGGGCGCGCCGAGCAACAGATCCTGCGCATTCGCATTCATCGGGAACGCGATCACTTCGCGGATATTCTCCTCATCCCGCAGGAGCATCAGCATGCGGTCCACGCCGGGCGCCATGCCCGCGTGCGGCGGTGCGCCATACTGGAACGCATGATAGAGCGCGCCGAAGCGGGCCTCCACATCCTCGGTCGTGTAACCGGCCAGCTCAAAGGCCTTGACCATAATGTCCGGCCGATGGTTACGCACCGCCCCGGAGGAAAGCTCTACACCATTACAGACAATATCGTACTGGTAGGCCTTGATCTCCAGCGGATTCATTGTTTCGAGGGCCTCCAGGCCGCCCTGCGGCATAGAGAAGGGGTTATGCGTAAAGTCAAGCTTGCCCTCATCATTTTTCTCATACATCGGGAAATCTGTGATATAGCACAGCTCGAAGCTGTCGTTTTGGATCAGCCCCATCCGCTCGCCGAGCGCCGTGCGGATCTGCCCCGCCAGGCGGTCAACGACCGCTTTGCCGTCGCTGATGAAGAAGAGCGTATCCTCCGCCTTCATGGCCAGGCGCTCGATCAGCTCCTGCTTCTTCTCGTCCGTGAGGAATTTTGCGATTGGGCCCTTGAAGGAGCCGTCCTCCAGGAGCGTCAGATAACCGAGGCCCTTCATACCGATTTCCGTTGCAAAGGCGAGCATCTTTTCAAAGAAGGATTTCGGCATTTTCGCGCAGCCCGGCACATTGATGCCGCGCACGGGCTTCTTCTGAAAGGGTTTGAAATCCACGTCCACAAAAAAATCGGAAAGGTCCTCGATGAGCAGTGGATTGCGCAAATCCGGCTTGTCTGTGCCATAATGCAGCATGGCCTCCTCATAGGGAATGCGCCGAAACGGAGCGGGCGATACCCGGCGGCCATTGCCGAATGTTGTAAAGGTATCGTAGAGCACCTGCTCCGCCACCGCGAAAACATCCTCTTGAGTTGCAAACGCCATCTCGAAATCGAGCTGATAGAATTCGCCGGGAGAGCGGTCCGCACGCGCGTCCTCATCGCGGAAGCAGGGCGCAATCTGGAAATATTTATCGAAGCCGGAGGCCATCAGCAGCTGCTTGAACTGCTGCGGCGCCTGCGGCAAGGCATAGAACTTGCCTTCATGCTTGCGGGAGGGAATGATATAATCGCGCGCGCCCTCCGGCGAAGAGCAGGTGAGGATCGGCGTGGTGATCTCCGTAAAACCGAGCTCCTCCATTTTGCGGCGCAGGAAGCTGACGACCTTGGATCGGAAGAGGATATTATCGTGCACCCGTTGATTACGCAAATCGAGGAAGCGGTATTTTAGGCGCACCTCCTCGCGCGTTTCGGTGGATTCCTGCACGTCGAACGGCAGATTTGGCACACACGGGCCGAGCACCTCCAGCGAATCCGCCATGACCTCTAGACGGCCCGTAGGGATTTTCGGATTGACTGTTTCTTCATCGCGGGCGACCACCTTGCCCGCGACAGAGACGACCGTTTCACGGTGCAGGTCCTTGAGCAGTGCGTCGTCGTGCACAACCACCTGCGTCACACCGTACTGGTCACGTAAATCAATAAACGCCACGCCGCCATGATCGCGGATGGTTTCCACCCAGCCGGCCAGACGAACTGTCTGGTTCAAATTCTGCTCCGTCAGCTCACCGCAGGTATGTGTTCTGTAAATTTCTTGTGCCATGTCAGACATTCCCTTCCGCTCCGGCATACGGGGCCGGAAGCCATAATCAAGCGCGGCGGAAACCGCGCCGAAAAATCCATAAACAGGAATTAATTATATCATAAGAAGCCAAACGTGTACAGCATTTTCCTGGATATTTTCACGCGCACGGCCCCACTTATTCCTTTATAATATACCCCAAAATCTCAGGAAACGAA
>DCJV01000031.1:12828-23059 GCA_002320555.1 Ruminococcaceae bacterium UBA1691
ATTTTCCATACACGGATATCTTTACAATCCATACATATAGTTGATTGTTGTTTGACAAATTCCATATATTGTGGTATAATGAATTTACAAAGAAAAAGGCACAATCATTTGACAAAAAGAATCTCCGCTGTCCCAAGATTGGGACTTTGGTTGAAATCCATCCGAACATTTGTCTTGACAAGCGCAAAAAAGCTGTTATAATGGGAGTTGTTAAGAACAAACGTTCCGCTGACATCAAGGAGGTTATCGTTATGACAATCGGATTCATCTTGCGCACCATCGCCGAGGTCGCCGTTGTGGCGTTCCTGATCTGGGGCTTTCTACATGAGGATAAATTCATTCGTTTTGAGGACAGGCTTGCCCGCATTGTCGCGGTCAATATCCGTAGAATCAGGCATCGCCGCATGCTCAAAAAGCAGGGAGCGGTTCCTGCCGCGCGTCTACAAAAGCCCATGCAGACCCAGACACAGAAGACGGCCGCGCCCTCTGTAGCGAGTCAGCAGACTTCTGCTTCCACTAAGCCGATTTCCCGTCCGGCCCGCCGCCGCAGGAAGAAAGTGTCCCAAAGTGCTGCCTGATTTCGTAGAAAAGCTCCGGCACATTAAAACAATTTTATTATAAAATGAATCAAAACGCCGCCGCAGAATGCAAACTGCGGCGGCGTTTTTCGATGATAAAAAACTGGAAATACGGCGTTCTGAAATGTATATTCTCAAAAAGTGCTCACACCATTCCTTTTACAAGCTATTTGCGAACGTGACCACTTGTTCCACAAACGATTTTCGTATTTCGGCGAAATCCGGCGCACCCCAATCCCATTTCTTCTCCTGCGGGGACAACGGATGGCGGTCAGAGGCGAGCAGAATGCATACGGCCGGTATTCCATAAGAGAAGCTGACCGTTAGAATCGCGGACGCCTCCATATCGACGCCTACACAGCCCTGTTCCCGCCACAGCGCTTCTTTATAAAACGTTTGGCGGTAAACGGCGTCGCTTGTCACCGTGGCGTGGGTATGGACGCGGAATCGCTGTTCGAAAAAATTCGCCGCCGAATGAAACAGCGCCTGATGCGGCACTGCAAATCGAACGTTTTCCGTATAATGGCGTGACGTTCCCTCCTCGCTGAGCACCCGATACGGGATCAGTACGTCCCCCACCTCGATCCCCGGCGCGAACACGCCGCACATCCCGGCTAGGATCACCCGCCTTACGCCGAGCGCGTGCAGGGTTTCCAGCGTATCCACTGCGGCAGGCGCGCCGTACCCGCCCTGCGTAAAACAAACGCGATCGTTTTGCCTCAGCGCCAGGCAGCTCGGATTTTCCAGAAAGCAAGGAAGCCGTTTGGCAAGCACACGGGTCGAAAAATGCTTTTGAAGATAGCGCATAGCCATGCCGATTTCAAAAATCACACAGGTTTCCGGCAAAAGCTTACTCGCTCCGCCGTGTATGCTGCGCACGTGTTCCCGCGCGGTAATCACAGGGGATGTATTGTCCTCCGGTTGATACCAATTCCGTTCCACCCCTACTCCTCCTTTCCCAATCAACGATCTTCGCCAGATCACTGAGGAATCATTTCTTTATGGTTCTATGTTCGTTCTGTTGCGTTGTAAACCATCATTTAAGATTTCGGCAAAAGCCCTTCCGCCTTCAGCAGATCTAAAAGGCGCTGAAGCGCCTCCTCCCCCATCTCCGGCGTGTCCGCCAGCGGAAACGGAATCCCCATCCGTTCATACTTTTCCGCGCAGAGCTTGCGAAACGGCAGGAGCTCCAGCTTCTGCAGATTGTCAAATCGTCCGGCAATGCGCGCAATCTGCCGCACCTGATCCGGCGCGTCCGTCAGCCCCGGCACGACCACATGCCGGATCCAGAGCGGCACTGCCATCGTCTGCGTCAGCTTCAAAAAGCGCAACACCTGATCGAACGATGCGCCGCAGTGTGTACGATAGCCGTCTTCCCCTGCAAATTTCAAATCACACAAAACGAGATCCGTATGCGCCAGCACCTCTCTGGCACTCTCCAGATTTCCAATTCCGGAGGTATCAAGCGCCGTATGGAGCCTATGCTCATGCAGCAGGCGGAAAAGCGCTGCGACAAACGGCGCCTGCATCAGCGGCTCTCCGCCCGAAACCGTCACGCCGCCGTGCCTGAGATAGGGCCGATAGCGCAGGATTTTTTCACAGACGGCCTGTGGCGTATAGGGTTCCCCACCCTGCGGGTCCCAGGTATCGGGATTGTGGCAGTATGCGCAGCGCAGGGGGCAGCCTTGCAAAAATACGACAAACCGCACGCCCGGCCCGTCCACCGCGCCCATGGTCTGAAAGGAATGCACCCGCCCTGTCATCATGCGATCGCCTGATGGAAGGTCCGGGAAATGACCTCGCGCTGCTGCTCTTTCGTCAGCTTATGGAAATTGACCGCATAGCCGGAAACGCGAATGGTCAGATTCGGATATTTGTCCGGGTTGTTATATGCATCGACCAACATCTCGCGGTTCATCACATTCACATTGATATGGTGTGCATTCTGTGCGAAATAGCCATCCAAAATCGAAACCAGGTTTTCACAGCGCTCCTCCAATGTTTTACCCAGCGCCTGCGGAATGATGGAGAAGGTATTGGAGATGCCATCGCGGCAATATTCATAGGGAATCTTCGCCACGGAGTTGAGCGAAGCCAGCGCCCCGTTTTTCTCGCGCCCATGCATCGGATTTGCGCCCGGTGCAAAGGGTTCGCCTGCCTTGCGCCCATCCGGCGTGGCGCCGGTTTTTCTGCCATAGACCACATTGGAGGTGATTGTCAGGATCGAAAGCGTATGTTCCGCACCGCGATAGGTGGGATTCTTCTTGAGCTCCTCGTAAAACAGCTTCACCTGCTCGCAGGCGATCTGATCGACGCGGTCGTCGTCATTGCCAAAAGCCGGGTATTCGCCCGTCGTCTCAAAGCCGGTGATCATGCCGCTATTATCCCGCAGGACGCGCACCTTTGCATATTTGATCGCGGAAAGTGAATCTGCCAGCACGGACAAGCCTGCCGCGCCAAAGGCCATGAAGCGATGCACCTGCGTATCATGCAGCGCCATCTGCGTTTTTTCATAGGCATATTTATCATGCATATAATGGATGATATTCATCGTGTTGACATAGGTTTTCGCAAGCCACGGGCGATAGACATCCATCAGCTCCATCACCTTGTCGTATTCGAGATATTCTCCCTCGTAAGGCGTATGCTCCGGGCCGACCTGCATGCCGGTCTTCTCATCCTTTCCGCCGTTGAGGCTCATGAGCAGAAGCTTGGCGAGATTGGCCCGCGCGCCGAAGAACTGCATCTGCTTGCCGACCTGCATGGCGGATACGCAGCAGGCGATCGCATAATCGTCGCCGTAAATTGGGCGCATCAGATCGTCGTTTTCATACTGAATGGCGTCTGTATCGCACGAAACCTTGGCGGCAAAGCGCTTAAATGCATCGGGAAGCCGGTTGGACCAGAGGACGGTCAGGTTCGGCTCCGCAGAAGAGCCAAGGTTATAGAGCGTGTGGAGCATCCGGTAGGAGCTCTTGGTCACCAGTGTGCGCCCGTCCTCGCCCATGCCGCCGATCGCCTCCGTGATCCACATCGGGTCTCCTGCAAACAGCTCGTTATAAGCCGGCGTGCGCAGATGCCGCGCCATACGCAGCTTCATCACAAAATCGTCAAAGAGCTCCTGCGCCCCGGCTTCGTCAAGCACACCATTTTTCAAATCGCGTTCAAAATAGATATCGAGGAAGGTGCTCGTGCGGCCAAGGCTCATCGCCGCACCGTTTTGCTCCTTGATCGCACCGAGATAGCCGAAATAGAGCCACTGCACCGCTTCCCGCGCCGTTTTGGCAGGAAGGGAGATATCGTAGCCATACTGCATCGCCATATCCTTCAGATAGCCGAGGAAGGTAATCTGCTGGAACAGCTCTTCAGACAGGCGGATCGAATCGACATCCATCACGCCCTCCGCGATTTTGGCTTTATCCTTCTTCTTTTCCTCAATCAGGCGGTCCACCCCGTAGAGCGCCACGCGGCGGTAATCCCCGATGATGCGGCCGCGGCCGTAAGCGTCCGGCAGGCCTGTGATAATCCCGCAGTGGCGCGCCTTGCGTGTTTCCTCCCCATACACGCGGAAGACGCCGTCGTTATGCGTGGTGCGGAAGCGGAACTCCTCCTCCACTTTATTGGAAAGGTGATAGCCATAAGCCTCGCATGCGTCGCGCGTCATGCGGATGCCGCCAAAGGGATTGACGCCGCGGCGCAGGGGCCTATCCGTCTGCAGGCCGACGATCAGCTCCTTTCCCTGATCCAGGTAACCGGGGTTGTAGCTTGTCAAGGAGGAGACTGTTTCCGTATCGATATCCAATACACCGCCGAATTCCTGCTCCAACTTTAAGAGATTGGAAAGCTTGTGGTTCAGCTCCTGCGTACGTTGCGTCGGCCCCACAAGAAAGGCGCCATCCCCCTCATAGGGCGTATAATTTTTCTGAATAAAATCGCGTACATCGATCTTTTCCTGCCATTTGCCGGGTTGAAAACCCTCCCAAGCCATATGTTCCATCGTGCGCGTCCCCTTTCCAAACGTAAAGTGCTCTTCCGCCGGCGAAACAAAAAGGGCAGTATATGGATCTCTCCATACACTGCCCAGACGGCCGGCGAAACAGGCATTTCATTCCACTGTGGTTCTTACCACAATCATCCGTCAGTCATGAATGCCTTTTTCATTTGTGTCTTTAGCGTACCGCATGCCGAACGAAAAGTCAAGCGGGCAGACACGCATCCCCGCGAATTCAGAATATTTCATAAACCGCAGGCGAAAAAAGGGAAAAAAACGGTCACATTTTTGAGCATTGATCAAGCCGATACCTGCCTGCAAATTCCACCCGCGCAAGGCAAGTGCAGCGCCGGACAAATTCGGCCTTTGCCGCGGTGTAGCCATCCCGATCGTGCCGATATCGTTGGCCAAGCTCCATTTTAAGCGCAGCATAGGCCGACGCTTCCTCCGGATGGGCACACAGATAATCTCGGAAATACAGCTCGCCCCAATCGCCGAAATGCCGCACATGCAGATGATAAACCTGTTGCGCAAACCCCTGCGGCGTATATCCCTTATGAAAGGCTAGCCGGAATTCCGGCTTCTGCTGCTCCAGCATGAGCGTCCAGCCGCTCTTTTGCAAGGCGGCGCACAATGGCCCGGGCGGGCAATCTTCTGAAATTTCCAATAAAATATCCACCGTCGGCTTGGATTGCAACCCAGGCACCGCCGTGCTGCCAATATGGCTGATCCGCCGGATCGTCTCTTCACCCAGGAGGGAGACGATTGCCTTGCGCTCCTTCTCATACCATGCAGGGTAACGCTGGTCATATTCCTTGAGCACAATTGGGAACAGCTGCCAAAGCTCCTCAAGGCTCATTTCACTCAGCTCTTTCATTCGCCTTCTGCCCCCTATTTATGATATTTTCCACCGCTGCCGATCTCAAAGGCGCGGTAGAGCTGCTCCAAAAGCATCACGCGCGCAAGCTGATGCGGGAAGGTCATCTGCGATAGGGAGAGCTTTCCCTGCGCTCTCGTCTTGACCGCGTCGGACAGGCCCCACGATCCGCCGATCACAAAACAGACGCTGCTCACGCCCTCGACCGCCAGCTTTTGCAGCTCTGCACTGAATCGCTCGGAAGATTGCTGTTTTCCCTCAATACACAGCGCATAAACATATGCGCCGGAAGGAATCCGGGAGAGGATCCGCTGCCCCTCTTGCGCAATGGCGGCAGCAAGCTGTGCATCAGACGGTGCGTCCGGCACCCGCACCGCAGGGAGTTCGCCAATCTCCAGCCGGCAAAAGGCGGAAAGCCGCTTTTGATACTCCGCGCAGGCATCCCGCAGATAGGGCTCCTTCAGTTTTCCAATGCAAATGATGTTAACCCGAAGCATGTTCCAAATTCCTTTTTTCTCTTTTCCCTTGTCAAAAGACCGTCACCGGAGCAGAGCATACCGGCTCCGCCACCTGCAACAGATAGTCCTTTCCCTCCTGCGCGCCCATTTCGTTCAGGGCGGCGACCGCCGTCTGGCGGGCAAGCTGGGGGATATTGTTCTCCTTGCTCAGATGCGCCAGGCAGAAGCGCGTTGTCCCACGGCCGACGAGTTGCTCGAGCACGCAGGCGCAGGCATCGTTGGAAAGGTGCCCGCGGTCGGAAAGAATACGCCGCTTAAGCATATAAGGATACGGCCCATTTTCCAGCATCCGGACGTCATGATTCGACTCCAGCACCACAAGGTCGCATCCAGAAATCGCGTTCATCACCTCATTGGTCATCACGCCCATATCCGTGGCAACCGCAACGCGGCGCTCCCCGGGCAGCTCGATCACATAGCCGAAGCCCTCCCGGCAATCGTGTGGAATCGGAAACGGGCGGACGAACAGGCGGCCTGCCTCCATGCCGCTCTTCGGCACCACGCCAGCATAGAATTTGCCGTTCAGAACCTGCGCTTCATCAAGCGCCTGCAGCGTTCCCGCAGAAGCGTATACGTCGATGTGGTGGCGCGCGGCAAAGACACGCAGCCCCTTGACATGGTCGCTATGCTCATGCGTGACAAAAATCGCGCGCAGCTGCGCGGGGTCTGCATCGATACGGCGCAGTGCAAGCTCCAGCTGCTTTGCGGACATCCCCGCATCGATGAGGATACTGCTGCCGGAAGCCGCTATGTACATACTGTTGCCGCTGCTCGAGGAGAACAGCGGAGAAAACCGCGCCATATCATCACCGCCTCATGCGTTTCATAAAAGAAAAGAGGCGCACGCGCCCCTTGATCTGCTTTTCCCAAGGACTCAAACACAAAACATGCATCCAGCTATGTTTTGTCATGCAACTTTTTAAAATCCAACTGAAATCAAACCGCCTGCTCAATAACCGCGTCCGGATAGTTGCGGCGCACGATATCTGCGCCAAGCGCCAAAAATTTCTCGACGACGTCTTCATAGCCACGGTCGATATGCTGGATATTCTCGATTTCCGTTACCCCCTGCGCTGTCAGTCCTGCAATCAGCATTGCGGCCCCTGCGCGCAGATCATCCGCCTTCACCGGCGCGCCTGTCAGCTCCGACACACCCTCGATGACGGCCACCTTACCATCCACCTGCACATTTGCGCCCATTCTGGTCAACTGCGCTACATAGCGGTAACGGTTGTCCGATACATTCTCAGATACGATGCTGGTCCCCTCCGCAATGGAAAGGAGTACAGACATCTGCGGCTGCATATCGGTGGGAAAACCGGGATGCGGCATGGTCTTGATATTGCATTTGCTCAATTTCCCAACATAACGCACCCGAATGGAATCATCGTATTCCGTGACCTCCAGCCCGCATTCCTCGAGCTTTGCGGAAATGGATTCCAGATGCTTCGGGATTATATTTTTAATCAGAACATCGCCCCTCGTCGCTCCGGCTGCCACCATATAGGTACCGGCCTCGATCTGATCCGGAATGATGGAATAGGTGCAGCCGTGCATTTTTTCAACGCCGTGGATTTTAATCACATCCGTGCCGGCACCGCGCACATCCGCACCCATGGAATTGAGAAAATTGGCAAGATCGACGATATGCGGCTCCTTCGCCGCATTCTCGATCACAGTCAGCCCGCGTGCCTTCACAGCCGCAAGCATAATATTCACCGTGGCTCCCACGGAGACGACATCCATGTAGACCGAACTGCCGATCAGCTTTTCCGCATGGGCATTGACCATGGCGTTTTCAATGCTGACATCCGCTCCGAGAAATTCAAAGCCCTTGATATGCTGGTCCATCGGGCGGATGCCGAGGTCGCAGCCGCCGGGCATAGAGACACGCGCCTGATGGTACCGGCCGAGCAGGGCGCCGATCAGATAATAGGAGGCGCGCATATGCTTGGTCAGTTCATCGGGCACGGTAAAAGAATTGACAGAGGTGGTATCAATTTCAAGGGTATGTGCATTGATGACGCGCACCTGCGCGCCGATTTGCTTTAAAATACGAACCATATAGGTAACATCGCTGATATTCGGTATATTTTCAATCCGGCACACATCATCCGCAAGGATTGTGGCAGGCAGAATGGCAACAACAGCATTTTTGGCTCCGCTGATGGAAACCTCTCCACGAAGCGGGCGCCCTCCGTGAATGACGAATTTCTCCAATCGGCACACTCTCCTTTTTGACTTTTAGACCGTTGCTATTATACCACCAAAGGCGGATGATTAAAAGAGATTTTATGTACAATTTTTTACGAATATGCAGGGACGCGTTAAACAGGTTTTATAAAATTTTTCCATGGGTTACATTTACGACTGGAAATGTTTTTCTCTATTTTTCGACTCTTTTCAACCTTTTCAGCCATCAAAAAGCAGTGTTTTCTTTTCACTGAAGGCGGCGTTTTCCAATCTAGTATGCCCTAAAAAAAGCAAAATAGCCATTGCAAAAAATTTTTCTGCAATGGCTGCCTTTGCGTCCGCGTGCAAAAATTGCACGCAAAAATTTTAAAAATTACTGCTCAACAGCATAGACGCTGACCTTTTTGCGGTCTCTGCCCATGCGCTCAAACTTGACCTTGCCGTCGATGAGCGCGAACAGCGTATCGTCCGAACCGCGGCCGACGTTATTGCCGGGATGGATGTGCGTACCGCGCTGCTTGACGAGGATGTTGCCCGCAAGAACGAACTGGCCGTCCGCGCGCTTCGCACCGAGGCGCTTGGACTCGGAATCACGGCCGTTACGGGTGGAACCCATTCCCTTTTTATGTGCGAACAGCTGCAGGTTTATTTTAAGCATTTCGTACACCTCCGTATTTCACTTTGACATTTTTCGGGTAGTCCTCCGACAGGGAGACCATGTGCAGCTCAAACCCTTTTAATAGTGTCTGTGCGCGCTGCGCCTCATCCTGGGAGAGCAGCAGCCGCATATGGCCGTCGTCCACCTCCACGTGCGTCTGAATGCGCATGACATCCGTGATGGTATTCGCCGTCATATAGGCCGCAGAGGAAACCGACGCGCAGAGGAGATCCTCCCCCTCCTCGCCCCGTCCGGCGTGGCCGTCGAGCGAAAAGCCCGCGAGAAGCCCTGCCTGGGAGTAAAACTGCACCGTAATCATCGCTTACGCGTTGATGGCGGCAATTTCAACCTTCGTATAGGGCTGCCTATGGCCCATCTTGCGCTTTTCGTTCTTCTTCGGCTTATAGGTGAACACGGTAATCTTCTTGGCCTTGCCATTCTTGATGGCCTTGGCGGTGACCGTCGCACCCTCCACATAGGGAGCACCAACCTTGATGCCGTCTTCCGCGCCGACTGCGACTACCTTGTCAAAGGTGATCTCGGCATCCGCTTCGACGTTGAGCTTCTCGATGAAAACAGTATCGCCCGCTTCCACCTTGTACTGCTTGCCGCCGGTTTCGATGATTGCGTACATAATTTACCTTCCTTTATTACGGTCTCGCTGCTCTCGGGCGGGAAACTCCACTTTTGGGCATAAAAATGCCTGCCCGGAACACGCGGCATGAAGCATTATAGCACACGGCGCAAGGTGTGTCAATCTTTGGCGTGAAGTTTTCTTTGCCGCTTGACAGAATGGAAATTTTGTCATATAATAGATTTAGAACAAATGTTCGTATTCTGAAAGGTTGGTGATTATGACAAGCGCTACATTTCGAAATGACCCCATGTTTTTGCGTAACCAGTTCGAGGGCGACGGCGTTTTTGAACTGCCGATCAGCGTCGCGCTGGAGGAGATCGCCCTAACCGGCTATGACAAGCTTTGCGGACAACAGCTATGAGAAGAAAATCTTTGAACTATTATTACAAAACGGAGGGATGCTGCAATGATCGAAGAGAACGACTGGAGGATTACAGACCAAACGAAATACCTAATGCACGTCCCATTGAAAAAAGCAGTATACCGCAGGCCAAGCCCCACGGCCGCTGTGCATTAGCACATCGGCCCGCCCAGCTTGTCGATAAAGTCTCAGAGAAGAAAAAAGTGCACAAAAAAATATGGTTTCTGATCGGTTTCGGAACCGGCATCTTTATGCGCCGCTGGGCGCTGCCGGGAGGCCGAGGCAGCGCCCGCAGAATCTTTCTACGTGGCTCGTGAGGGGATTTTTGCCCCTGCTGCGCACGGCAGGGGCAAAAACGAACCTTTCCATGTGTTTGAAACGCCGTGAGGCGTTGAGTTTGGGAAGGTTCGCCGAACGG
>DCJV01000031.1:23144-29241 GCA_002320555.1 Ruminococcaceae bacterium UBA1691
CGCGGCCTGAGCGCGTTCCAATTCCATTTCTTCTTCCCTTGTCAAGGCAATCAAAAAAGGCAAGCGTAATGAGTAATTTTTACGAAATTGTTCTGACGAAACGATATTCTTTTTTTGACAGAATTCATGGGCCGCTGTGCTAATGCACAGCGGCCCGCCGTTTATTGCACTTCAGTTTACCACGTCGAGGCTCAGCCCTCCACCATCGGCTCCTGCGGAATGACGATCGCAAGCACGATATAAAGGATCAGGCAGGGTACGAATGCCGTGAATACGGAAAGCACCGCATAGATCACGCGCACAAGCGTGGGATCGATATTCAAATAATTGGCGATTCCGGCGCACACGCCTGAAATCATCTTGTCATTGCGGCTTCTGTAGAGTTTTTTGTTCATATCCATAAAAATTCCTCCTAAATAAAAATCAGTCTGAATGCTCTGCTTCAGTCTGACAGGCCGTTTTGCAGCTTTGCAGCCATCAGGGTATTCTGCATGAGCATGGCGATCGTCATCGGCCCTACGCCGCCCGGCACAGGCGTAATCGCGCCGGCAACGGGCTCGACCGCATCGAAATCCACGTCTCCGCAGAGCTTGCCAGCTTCATCCCGGTTCATCCCGACGTCGATCACCGCCGCGCCCGGCTTTACCATATCTTCCGTGACAAATTTCGCTTTTCCCACGGCGGCGACCAGGATATCCGCTCTGCGGCAGACCTCCCTGAGATCCTTCGTGCGGGAATGGCAGACTGTGACCGTCCCGTTTTCGTGCAGCAGGAGCATCGCCATGGGCTTACCCACAATATTGCTGCGCCCGATGACCACGCATTCCTTTCCCTCAGGGGAGATGCCCGCGCTGTGCAGCAGCTCCATCACGCCTGCAGGCGTGCAGGGCAGGAACTGATAGTCCCCAATCATAATACGCCCCACATTCGAGGGGTGGAACGCGTCCACATCCTTTTCCGGCGCAATGGCCTCGATCACCTGCTTTTCATCCAGATGCGCAGGCAGTGGCAGCTGGCAGAGAATGCCGCTAATATCCTTGCGGGCGTTGAGCTGATGCACAAGCGCCATCAATTGCAGCTGCGTCGTATCCGCCGGGAGTGCAAACTCCTCGGAATAGATGCCAACCTCGGCGCAGGCCTTCTTCTTATTATTGACATAGACGCGGGAAGCCGGATCATCGCCCACAATGATCACTGCAAGCCCCGGGACGATCCCCTTCTCCTGCAGGGCCGCCACCTCGTGCGCAACGCGCGCGCGCACCTGCGCGGAAACCTTTTTTCCGTCAATTCTGATCGCCATTGCTGTCCGCCTCCTTTTCCTCTTTCTCCGGGATGTTCTCGCCAGCCGGAGCTTCCGCCTGCACACCCGATGCCGGAGCAGCTTCCTTCTCTCCCGAATCATCGGAAGGAACCGGCTTTCCGTTGACCAGTTCGATCCGCTTGCCGCCATTGTCGATATAATAATCAACGCCCTCGATCGGCTGGGGATTCTTCTTTGCCCGGATGAGGAAATAGACCAGCAGCACGCCGCACACCACGACCAGCGCACCGGACAGCAGCTGCGAAACCCGCAGGCTTGTGCCGGGGATATAGAGGCTGTCTGTGCGCAGACCTTCGACCACCATGCGCTCCAGGCCGTACCATACGCCGTAGCACAGGATGATCTGGCCGCTGAACTTCCGGAATTTCCGGCAGATGAGATACAGCACGAAAAAGCCGAGAATACACCAGATGGATTCATACAAAAAGGTCGGATGCACCGGCTGCGTCGGGTCGACCATAATTCCGTTCGCCGCAAAGTCCGCCTGATGCGCTGTGAGATAGGAGACGACCTTGCTGCTCGTCATGCCCCAAGGGAGATCTGTATTGCAGCCGAAGGCCTCCTGATTCATGTAGTTTCCCCAGCGCCCGATGCCCTGCGCGAGCAGCAGGCTCATCGCGCCGATATCCAGAAGGTTGCGGAAATTGAGCTTGTTGAAATGGCACACCGCCCAAGCGGCGAGCAGGCCGCCGATAATGCCGCCGTAGATCGCCATGCCGCCTTCCCAGATTTTGAAGATGTCTGCAAGGTGATCCTGATACTGCTCCCATTCGAAGGCGACATAATAAAGCCTTGCGCCGATGATGCCGCCGAAGGTGCCGAAGATCAAAACATCCACCATCTTGTCAAGGCTCATCTTCCATTTATATGCCATCCGCCCGCCGAACAGGACGGCAAGCAAAAAGCCGAAGGCAATAATTACGCCGTACCAATGGATGGTCAGGTGCAGGTTGATGCCGGGGATCGTGAAGTCCGCGAGAATGGAAGGAACATTGAAGCTCCATCCCAGCTTCGGGAACTCCACCACTGTGAAGTCATGCATGGCAAGCTCTCCTTTATGTTTTCATTCTAATGGGTCCCTAGCATCGGTGAACAAGGGCAACAACGGTTTTGGGGGCAATGCCGAAGACCTCTGCCGGCGTTATCCTCCTCGCCTTCCGGCAAGGAAGGCGTCGTCGTCTGCCTTGCCAAAGGCCCCGGCATTGCTCCAAAACTCCAAAGGACCGCTCCGGCACCCGCAGGGGCAGGTTTGCAAGGCCACAGGGCGAAGGCTGGCTGCCGCCAGCCGAGGCCGAGAACGCGGCAAACGTGGCTTTGCGGATGCCGGGCGGCGCTGTTTCCTCTTGTTTACCGATGCTATGTTGGAATTGTAAATATGTTTCTACAAAAAAGAAAAAATGATTTATGTAAGGCCGCCCTCGCGGCCGTGATCAGTATCCTGTTTGGCAAGCTATGCTTTAACGATGGACAGCGCGCTGTATTCCCTCCGCAGCGTCGTCTCCAGCCGCGCGGTAATTTCATCGAGCGCGATTTCGCGCAGAAGCTGAGCCTCGTCAAACAGGCCGCCGCCGCGGAACTCAGCGGCGATCATCTCATTGGCAAGCTCCTCGATATCGTTGAACGCCATGACGAAGCGGCCATAGAGCTTGCGGCGCGCGCGTTCAAAAGCAGCCGGATCAAGCCCTTCGCGGCGCACGCGCTCGATTTCCGCCTGAATGGCGTCCGCCACCTTCTGCGGATCCTTTGACTCCCCAGAAAACAGGACGCTTGCAAAACCGTAGCCTTGAAAATACTCCGCGCCGAACTGCGTATTGATCAGCCCTTCGTCAAAAAGCCTGCGGTAAAGCGGCGACGTATTCCCGGCAAGCATTTCAAGCAGGATATTGGTTTGGAGCTGTTCGCGCAGGGGTCGCTCTGGCGTATCGTAGGTCTCCTTGAAGCCGAGCATGAACAGCGGCGCGGCCACATCGAGCTTTTCCTCAATATAAGGCTGCACAACCTCCGCAGGCTCGTCCGGGAAATTGCGCTCAATAGCGAGCTCCGGCGCCTTTTTGAGGATACGGTCCGCCACCTCGAGCACTTCGTCAACGGTCACGTTGCCCGCGACGGCGAGCGCCATATTATTCAGGTTGTAAAACGTGTGGTAGCAGCGATACAAAAGGTCGGCCGTGATCTGCGAAATCGAATCAATGGTCCCCGCGATATCAATGCGCACGGGATGCACCTGATAGAGCGCGCGCAGGCAATTGAACATGACTTGCCAGTTCGGCTCGTCCTGGTACATCCGGATTTCCTGCCCGATGATGCCCTGCTCCTTCTGCACGGTCTGCTCCGTGAAATATGGCGACTGCACAAAGTCCAGAAGGATCTCCAGCGATGCCTTGAAATTGCCCGCACAGGAAAAAAGGTAGCAAGTGCGTTCAAACGATGTGTAGGCATTGGCGGATGCGCCCGTCTTCGCATAGCGGGCAAATGCGTCGAGATCCTCGCTTTCAAAGAGCTTGTGCTCCAGAAAATGCGCGATTCCCTCCGGCACCTCGGTGAAACCGGCCTCGTCGCTGCGCTTGAAGCGCGTGTCGATCGAGCCGTACTTCGTGCCAAACAGCGCATAGGCGGAGGAATACCCCTCCTTGGGCATCACGAGGATCGTGAGCCCCGACGGATGTTCGATTTCATAATAGCTGTCTCTGAGCAGCTCGGAATGGATTTCTTTCACTGGCAGGCTCATGCGGTTTCCTCCTCTCCCAAAAGGACATAGATGGTATCGAGCGTTACGCGCTTTGCCGCCTCGACTGCCTGTTCTTGCGTAACCCTGCGGATCTGTTGAGCAAGCGCCTGGGGGGCGGCAGGCTCGTCCTCCAGCAGGCGGAAGGCATACCAGTCGTCCAGCTCCTCCGGCGTGCCACCGATGCGCTCATAGTCGTCCGCCAAGCTCTTGACAGACGCATCGAAATCATCCTGCGTGAAATTTCCCGCGCGCACGGCATCGAGCTGCCTGCCGATCTCCGTAATCGCGCGCTCGGCATTGTCAAATTCCACGCCGCTCTGCACCATCATCACGCCCTTCTGACGGAACAGGCGGGAGGAGCAGTAGTAACAAAGGCTCAGCTTTTCCCGCACATTTTGAAAGAGAAGCGACTGCGGGCTTCCGCCGAAGACATTGACCATCACAGAGACCGCGGAGATATCCTCCGGCATCTTTTCATATCCCATCCGGTAGCCCAGCACAAGTTTGCCCTGCTGGACGGGAAGGCGCTCTTCGATCCGCCGCGTTTTGCCCGCGCGTGGGATGATCTGCGTCCGGAAAGCATCTGCGGAACAGTCCTTTCTCTCAATGCCGGACAGTTCCTTTTGCAGCAGCTGCGCGGTTTTCCGCACATCGGCGTCGCCAACGAGATTGAACTGCATCCGCCCGTTCGACACAAGCGCCTGCCATGCCTGGTACAGCCCCTGCGGCGTCAGGCGCTCCACATCCTCAGGCGTGCCGTAGCGGTTGATCCCATACGCTTCGTTTTCACACATAAGCGCTTCACAGCGCCTGAGCGCATAGGTGCGCTTATCGTTGCGCTCGTTTTCGATGCGCTCGAGCAGCAGCCGCTTTTCCCGGTCCACATCCTGTGCAAAAAACGCCCCGTTTTCCACATGCGGATGGAATAAAAGCTCGCATAAGAGCTTGACACAGCTGCCGACGACTTCGCCGCCGTCAAAGGCGAAACGGTCGCCAATACAGGTAAGGCTGATGCGCATCACCTGCGCCTCTCCCACCTTCTCCACACCGGCAGACACGCGAGCGCCATAGGCCTCCGCAAGCTTCTCGTTCATTGTTGAGAAGTCCGGATATTTTTCGCAGCAGCGGTGCAGCAAAAAGGGCAGTATCGCATTTGCCGCGGCCGTCTCCCTGCGCAGCGGCGCAGCGATTGAAACAGAGATGCGGCAGGTTTTAAACTGACCAGTCCGCACCGCGCAGAGGCGTGCGCCGGGCGCAAGGGGAGTAAACTCCACAAAATCATTCATTCCGTCGGATCATCCTTTCATCGAATCCAAAGGGTTCTGCGCTTCGACGGCGCCGAACGCCGCGCCTTTTTACCGTCTGGGATGCGAAAAGCCGCTTCCTGCTGCCGGGGTGGCAGATCAATTTGGAGACGATTATTTTTGATTATAACACAATTTCATTTTGCCAAAGGCTATCTATGTGGTATCAGCCGAAAGAGGCGAGCCTGTGAGCCTAGCACAGATATTTCAGACACAAAAATCTTCGATTTTGTGCGCGTTTCAGAGGTTATTATAGCACACCTCCTCTCCCGCTTCCAGTCAAAAAGGACGGGCAAAAGGAAAATAAACGTTAAATTTTCATGACGAATGCGCATCTATCCCGTATATAAGCCGGTGTTCGCGCCCGTCCGGGGCAAAATGCGTGGCCGCTCTTCCATCCACCATGAGGCCCGGCGATGCGGTATCTGATACGGTAATGGCAATCACGGCTCCGTCAAGCGTGAGCGTCGCGCTGTATCCATGCCAGCCGGAGGGAAGGTGCGGCTCGAATTCGATCGCCCCGCCGCGCAGCCGCAGCCCCAGAAGCTCCTCGACCACAGTCCGGTAATACCAGCCCGCCGCGCCCGTATACAGGCTCCATCCGCCGCGGCCCTCCATGCCCTGCGCCGTGGAAACGTCGCCCGCCAGCGCATATGGCTCCCGGACATATCGCTTGGCCTCTGTGTCCTGCGCGCATTTTTCAGCAGGATTCAAAAGCTTTAGGAGCGAATACCCTTCGTCAAC
>DCJV01000031.1:29342-29782 GCA_002320555.1 Ruminococcaceae bacterium UBA1691
CCATGCTCCCGGTCGACAAGCCGTTCCACCGCACTGTCGAGGGCGAGATTGCGCCGCTCTTTATCCGGCATTCCGCTCAAGACGGAGAAAGACTGCGGCAGGCTGTCGATCTCACAGGCAGCTGCGCCGCTCGATCCCATCGGCGCGCCATCGTCATAAAAGGCACGCCGGTACCAGCGCCCGTCCCAGGCATTGCGGTCCACCGCACCACGCAAATTTTCGGCCAATTGCGCAAGCTGTCTTTCCGATTCCGCATCCTGCATCAAAAGGCAGACAGGGCGCATCTCATCGAGCGTAAGCGCCATAAACTGCGCGAGCCACACACTCTCTCCCCTGCCCTGGATCCCCACGCGGTTGAAGCCGTCGTTCCAGTCTCCCCCGCCGATGAGAGGAAGCTCGTGCGCACCGAAGCGCTGTGCCCTGGTGATTGCGCGCAGGCA
>DCJV01000031.1:29863-39234 GCA_002320555.1 Ruminococcaceae bacterium UBA1691
CTGTCGCCGGTCTGCTTAACATATTCCGCCGTCACATAGGGCAGCCACAGCAGATCGTCGCTGTAGCGCGTGCGCACGCCGCGCAGGCCGTTTCTCCCGGGCAGGCGGTGCCACCAGTGCAGCACGTCCCCCTCCGGGAACTGACAGGCCGCCGCGCGCAGGATGTGCTGGCGAGCAAGGCGCGGGCGCAGCAAAATGATCGAGCAGACATCCTGCAGCTGATCGCGGAATCCCCATGCGCCGCCGCACTGGTAAAACGCAGTGCGGCCAAAAATACGGCTGTTTAAAATCTGTACCGGCAGGAAGGTACTGATCATATGATTGAGCGCCTTGTCCGGCGTATTGATTTCGAGCGAATTGCGCATGACCCGCTTTGGCGAAATGGATAGCAGCGCCTTCGCTGCCGGCTCCTTTGCTGCAAAGGAGAGCACAAAGCGCACCTTCTCCTTGCGTTTTGGCGGCAGGATGAACTTTCGCCCCACCGCCGCGCATGGGTCGTCGAGCGGAAGCATGCGCTTCTCCCCCCACTTGCCGCGCCAGAAATCCGCCCGATCGCAGCAGCAAAAAGCGTCCTCCCCATCTCCGCCTGTCAGGGCCATATAGCCCGGCACCGCCGTATTCCACGGGGAATGCAGGCTGAGCACGCCGTCCTGCCAGCGGGATTTGATAAAACGTGCGTTCTGCCGGTCTACCCCAAGCACCGGCTCTGTATAATAAACCAGCTCCACCTCGACTGCCTCCTTCCCGTTGTTATAGAGCTCCGCCTCGCAGTATTTCACCATGCCGGTATCCGGCACGGTCACGGTGACGGCCGTCTCCACCTTCCCCGCCCTGCCCCGCCAGAGCGCCATGCCAGGTGAAAACTCCGCCCGCGCGCCCTGCACGAGATCATATACCTCATGTTTCATGTGCAGGAACAAAAGCTCGCCGCGGTTTCCGGTGCGCGTGTCGTTAAACCAGGGCGTGAGCTTGTTCTCCCGCGCATTAATCGCCCACGTGTAGCCAAGCGCGCCGCTCTCAACCAGCGTGCCGAAATCGAGATTTGCAAGCACATGGCACCAGGGGACATCCGGCTTCTCTGTCACAACGAAAGCACCGTTTTCCGCAAAGCCGCCCCGCTTGACGCAAAAATCCATCTCCAGCCTGTGCTGCGTGGGCAGAACGGGGAAGACGGCAAAGGGGACGAAGGGAATGACTGGGAGCTCCATACGCTCTGCTGCGGGTGGAGCGATATACCGCGCTGCCGTCTGCAGCGCCAGGATGCTCTGCGCGCTGTGCGTCTGCAGGTCCACCGCATGGATTCCGCCGGGTGTATTGAAGCTTTCCACACATTTTTCACGCCGCAGGGCGGATTTCAACGCATCAAGCACCGGCTTGTCGTAATTACCGCCCTCCCGATAGCCGATGGCGACATCCGTCGGGATTCCGCTACGGCGCAGCTTCCGGTTCAGGCGGATGAGCGGCAGCGCTCGCGCGGCGTCCTCCGCATTCTGTATCTGGATATACAGGATCGGATGATCGCCGGAGATTCCAAGGCTCCACAGAGCCTGTACACCCGCATCGTTTTCCTGCGCAGCATCCAGATATTCGTTGGTCTCCCGCGGAGGATAAAATAGCTGCGGAAGGACCTGAGCCGCCAAAATACCATCCAGGCTGTTTTCATAAAATGGGTTCGGCGCACCCACAGCGATCTTTCCTTCCAGCCGGGAGCGCAATAGCCGATCCACCGCTTCCGCACGTGTCGATGCTGCAGTTAGGAGGAGCGTCACATGGCGCTGAGCGTGCGGTTCCATTTCCAGCATCACAGAGAAAGCACACACCGGATCGCCCACACCCTTCCCGTCGCCAAGATTGATCGGGGCATTGCGCAAGGTAAAAATCCCATCCGGATTGTTGAGCAGCTTCTCCCGCGCGCCTTCATAATGAAACTCAACGTCCTCCAGGAAGCCGGCAGCCAGGCACATCGGCTCGCCATCCCCGCGTGGCCGGCGGGAAAAAAGCTGAATTTTGTTGCCCGCATCATAAGTCTGCTCGAGAAACAGTTTTGAAAAAGCCGGATGCGCCTTTGCCTCCCGCGTCGGGGCAAGGCAGGGCTCCAAATAGATCAGAAGCGAAACGCGCTGTCTGTCCCGGCTCAGATTTTTCAACGTATACTGCCTTTGCTCGCAGGGCAGGCGCGGGTGTACCTGAATGACAGTTTCTCCGGAAAGTATCTGAGAACATGCGGTCAGCTTCACCTGCGTGTGGGAAAACTGCGCGCTGAATTCCGCTTTGCTGCGGTAATCAAGCGCCCTACACAAGGGAAGGGTTTCGTCCTGCGCGCGCGCGATGGCAAAGATGCCCTTGGGCCTCCGCAGCAAATCTGAGCCGCGCCAGGTGATATCCGATTCCCGGTAAAGGGACACCGATGTGCCGCAGTCGCTGACGACGGTGCTCCACTCGCCATTGGTCAAAAGATGCATCTGCGGGCGCACGGGATTCGGCGCCGTGATTTCCCGAGTAGCCGGCGTCACGCGCTGGGCGCGCTGCGGCGTTTCGCGCAGCTCCACGTCGCGGAAGACCGAGGCCCCGGTGGGAATCTTCTCCTCGAGCAGGCAGCGTGCCGCCGCCATCCGGTCGTCCCGCATAAAACGGTTCTGCATCGCAAATCCCTTGAGCGCATTGCAAATGGATACCATGCTCATCCCGACATGGTGCGCCATATAGCTGCGCACCACTGCATACTCCTGCCCGTCGACGCGCTCCGGGCTGAAATCAGCGGCCTCATAAAAGCCGCAGCGCCCCGTCATCTGCATCTTTTCGAGCTCATCGAGATTTTTGAGCGCTGCCTCCGGTTCAAACGGAAGCAACAGGAAGGTGGAATACGGTGAGATCACCAGTTCGTCGTTCAGCCCTCGCTTCAGGCCGAGCTTTTGCACGCCATGCGCCTTATATTGATAATTCAATTGTGGGTCAAATGCGTAAAACCCGCTCTCCGAGATACCCCATGGGATATCTTTCCCGCGCACCCTTCGCTTCTGGCAATAGGAGCAAAAGCGCATGGCTTCCTTGCCCAGCGTCCCATCGTACAGCGGCAGGAGCAGGTGGGGCATATAGTATTCAAACATTGTACCCGTCCAGGAGACCGGGCCCGTGTACCGGCCCTCCCGCGCAAGCATCCGCCCGAGCGCACCCCAGTGCTTTTTGGGTGCCTGCCGCCTGCCCACGGCGTAAAAGCTCATCATGCGCGCCTCGCTCATGAGCAAATCGTAATAGGAACCGGTCAGCTTACCCGTCTGCGCATCGAATCCGATATGAAAAAGCTTGCGGTGCGGATTGTAAAGGGGGGATAAATCGCCCGCGTCGAGCAGCTTTCCCACCCGATGGGCCTGATCCGCAAGCGCGGGATATTCAGCGGCGTATTCCAAAAGCCCCTGCTGCAGCGCCGTTAGGCAGCAGAAAAAATTGCCGCTGTCCACGGTAGAGACATAGCGCGGCTCCAGAATGCGCAGTGAAGCCGTGTCGTACCAGTTATAAAGATTACCATTCCATTTTTCCATTCGTTCAACGCTGGACAGCATTTTGTCCATGCGCTCGTAGAGCATGGCGTTGTCGATCAAGGATAAGTCTCGTGCGGCCAGGGTACATAAGAGCGCCAGACCGATATTCGTTGGAGACGTCCGGTGCGCAACGCGGTGGACGGGCGTCTCCTGCACATTATCCGGCGGCAGGTAATTGTCCTGCACGCCGCAGAATTCCTCATAGTAACGCCAGGCCGCGGCCGCATAGGAGGTCAGCCGCTCTCGCTGCTCCCAGCTGAGTTCCTTTGTCTTCTCCCTGCCCTGTCTTGCAGAAAATAGCGCAAACGGAACATTGCAAAGGAATAAAAATCCGCACAGCCACAGGCTGCCCTTTCCAAAGAGCATCAAAAAAGCGCCTGCAAGCAAGCTGGGCAGATACCGTTTCAGCAGCGCCGCTGGGCGCTGAGCAACGTCGCTCTGCGCGGCCGTGACCCATTCGAGTTTTCTTTTATGGCTGACGAAACGCCTCCACAGCGCTCTAATCAGAGCGTCCAGGCATACAAAAGCGGTCTGTGCCAGCATCACAACGTTTACGAGCGCGCGCAGGAGATTGCCCATCGCCACTGGCGTCACGCGGGAATAATAAAGCCGCGAAAACATGCCCGGCCCGCCGGCAATCACGGCGCGCAAAACGCCGTAGAGATTCCCCGCCGCCGTGCAGAGCACGCCGCCCAGAATCAGCAATAACCTTACGGGCGTGGGAGCAAAGAGCGCAGCCAGAAGACAGATAAAAGCCATGACCGGCGTAAAGGAGCGGCGCAGGTTGTCAAAAAGCTGCCAGCGTGTGAGCGCTCCCAAGGGATTTTTTCGCCGTCCATCTTTCCCCTTTTTCCCTTTGAAAAGAAAAGGAAGGTTTTGCCAGTCGCCGCGCACCCAGCGATGCATCCGGTCAAGAAACGCACCCTCGCGCCCCGGGAACCCATCCGCTACCTGCACATCGCTGACAAAGCCCGCTCGCAGGAAGCCACCCTCCAGAATATCGTGGCTCAAAACGCACTCTGGCTCAAACGCGCCCGGCAAGACCTGATAAAACGCGGAAATATCGATTAAGCCCTTGCCCGAAAAAATACTGCGTCCGAAGAAATCCTGATACCGTTCGGAGGCGGCGGTATCATAGGCGACCAGACCGCCCGCATCCGCCATCACGCGCGAGAAGCCCGTCGCTCCCGCGGAGGTGAGCTCTGTTTCCACACGAGGCACGAGGATGCCGTAGCCCTGTGTGACAACGCCCCTTTTTTCGTCGATCACCGGTCTGTTAAGCGGGTGGAGCGCCGCCGCCACCAGCTGGGACGCCGCGTCGAGCGGCAGGACCGTATCCGCGTCGAGCGCGAGGATATATTTCATCCGGCGCAGATTGTCCGTGTCACCGCAGAGGGTGCGAAAGGAAACATCCTCCCCGCAGAGGTACCGTACCAGCGCTTCGATCGCGCCGCGTTTGCGTTCCTCGCCTGTGTATTCCCCCTGCGTACGGGAATAGGTGCGCTCCCGCACGATCAGGACAAAGCCGCCGCCATGCCTGTGGTTAAGCTGCTCGATCTCCCGCTTGCTGGCTGCAATATCGGAGGCATCCTGCGGCATAACAGGCGAGTGCGCGCCCTTGAGATCGGCAAGCACGCAGATTTTCACGCTTCCGCGCCCATTCGTACGCCAGAGCTGCTCGAGATGCCGGCCCATTTTGCGTGCCTGGGGAGCGCTGGGAAGCAGGGTCGACACGGTAATTAGCGTTGCCCCTTCCTCCGGAATGCCGGCCTCTAGGTTCATCCGCAGCATCGGCTGCACCGCAATGCCGCGTGAAAACGCCGCCTCGATCGGAAAGTGAAGGATTTCCCAAACGGGGAAATACAAAAGCGGGATCAGATACCATGCGTGCGCCAAAACAGCAATACATCCGGTGACCACCAGCGGAAAAAACGCTTCCATAAACAGGGCATTTCTGCCGCACCTTTGATAGGAAGGCCCTGCCGGCAGCCATGCCCCCACATGGCGCTGCTGAGGCGTTTCCCCCTTCTGCGCCTGGCGAAGCACCTCAAGCGCTGCCTCCTGCTCCGTGATGCCGTCCCTGCGTGCTGCCTGTGCGATCAGGCGGCGGTAACGAAACCGCGTCGCCTCGTCCATCTCCGGATAGACGCCCGCCGGATCCTGCGCGAGGATCTGCTCCACCGGGCTCAAAGCCTCTAGAAGCGCGTCAAAGTCCCAATCCTGCAGGGCGCGCAGCTTAAGGACTGCGAAGCTTAGCATATGAACCGCTGCTTCGCCCGTTTCCTCGCAGCTGAGGCGGGCGGTATGCAGCAGCGCGGCGCGCAGGAAAAGCGGCAGCAGTTCCACCTCCGCGCCGCACAAGCCCGCTTCGCGCAGGCTGTTTTCCAGTGTTTCCTCAGATAGCTTCACACTGTCCCGCACTGCGTGCAGGCACAGCGCATAAATCCGCACGGTTCCATCCTCGTCGAGCGGGAGGGGCGGCGCTGTTTTGAGCTGGGAGACTACCCCTCGTCCCTCCCGCTCAAGCAGATAAAAATTATCGCACAACCATTCGCCCATCGCGGTATCATCGTGGGCGCGAAGTGCCTTTGCATACGCCCTCCGGAGAGAGATGAGGTCCCTTTTGATCTGCTTTTTCAGTCCGTGCGGTCGCACGCGCCGTATGGTGTCCCGTTTCAAAAAAATCCCGTCCTTTGCCGGACAGAAAAACGCCCGGAAATTTACACTCTATTTTTCCCAAAAAGGACGGGAATACGCGCAGAAAAGGAAAAAGGCGCGCCGCACAGCGAAGAACAGGCTGTGCGGTGTGCCTTGAAATGCTCAAAATGTATTGTTGAAATAAATGCCCCCAATTTATATGGTCCCTCTATTCTGTATAGTTATCTTCTACTTCCTTTCGTATTCTCTCGTTACGCAACCGGACAAACTCAAGCGTTTTTTCAATCCAAAGCGTGTATTGATCTACCGATTGTGGGAAAGGGTATTCATTAAAATCTCCATTTCCAATATAAAACTCCACCGATGTGTAGTCTTTTGAAACGCAGTCCTGTAAAAAGAAGAAATCGATGTACCCTTTGAAATCTACAAACAGATCAAAAAAAGCTTTGTCTGCTAGAAGCGTCTGATACAATGGGCTTTCTTCGCCGTTGTAGAACTTGCGAATGCATTCCAGCGTACGGTCCCATCTGTCTGATATCAGTTGATTACAACCACGCGTTTGGTTGATTCCTCCATGTCGTTTTGGAAATATAATTTCACCGCCAATGGTGTATGAACTTCTCACATAGTTCTCCATGTATCTCCTATAATCCGGCAAGCAGCTTTGTACTTGTTCAAGCAAGCTCCTGTTTTTCTTATAGCGGAAACTTGAAGTTATAGAATCACTGCCGAATCGAAAATCTTTCCATGTAAGATATTTTGCACCTGTTCCTGCTTTCAGCGCCATTACTTCGCCATTCGGTAATTCCTTACTCCACAGGATTTGCTGGTATTTTTTCAGCATAGGGCTTGCAGTGTCTGGGTCTACTGCGCTTCTACCGATTCCGTTCATAAAATCCCAGTAGTTATCCCAAAACCTTGGCGTATCGATAGTAAAATCAAAATTTACATTGATTTTCTGAATATCCATATAGATGCTCCTCTCGTCACTGCTAAACTACATATAGAATCAACAACCCATGTGTTTTCTAAGTTGTTCTATTGTTGTTCTATTTTACCACATGGTTAACTATCACGAAAGTATCATATCTTCCTTGATCTGAAAACTGTTGTTGTCTGAATTCGTGATTCAAAACGACCAACAAAAACGAAGCCGCGCCAGCGAAACGCATACATACGCAAGGCTTGCCAACTTACAAGGAAATACAGTATAATAGATAAAATATCAGCCATGTGCCCTCAATCGTAGGGCCGCAGGTTTTCGCTCTGGCGCGTGAGGATTTCCAGCATGATCTGCGCGCCGGTGCAAAAGCCGTCGATGTAATATTCCTCCACTTCGATGCTGTCAAGCCGCCCGTCGAGGGTTACATTTGTCATGTCAACAATAAATTTATGCACGGAGAAGTGAATATGAATTTTTCAGAGCGTTTGCAAATGATTCGGAAAAAGAAAGGAATGACGCAAGTCATAGTAGCTAAAAAGGTTCATATAACCGAACGGCAATACCAGCGATACGAGGCGGGAGATAATGAACCAACCCTCTCTGTTCTCCTTCGTCTTGCAGACTTATTCGACGTGTCCCTCGACTACCTCGCCGGGCGGAGCGATTCGCCGGATCGGATGTAACGACCATCATTTCTCCGAAAGGGGCCTGTCATGCAAAAATTACTCGGCCAGATGCGATGCGCAATCGACCGCTATCATATGATTGAAGAAGGGGACCGGATCGCCGTGGGCGTTTCCGGCGGGAAGGATAGCGTCGCCCTGCTCGCGGGGCTGAGCGCCCTGCGCCGCTTTTACCCGGCCCGGTTCGAGCTCGTGGCCGTCACGCTCGACCCCTGCTTCGGCGGGATCGAAACGGATTATTCCCCTATTGAACAGCTTTGCAAAGAACTCGAAATCGAATACCGCCTGCGGCGCACGGAGCTCGGCACGATCATCTTTGAAACGCGCAAGGAAAAAAATCCGTGCAGCCTGTGCGCCCGGATGCGGCGCGGCATGCTGCACGATGAGGCGAAGGCCGCCGGGTGCAACAAAATCGCCCTCGGCCACCACATGGACGACGCGGCGGAAACGCTGATGATGAACCTGCTCGGCGGCGGGGTGGTCGAGTGCTTTTCCCCGGTCTCCTACCTCTCGCGCAAAAAGCTTACGATGATCCGCCCGCTCATCTTCAGCCGGGAGCGGGAAATCGCCTCTCTCGTGGAACGCAAACAGTTTCCGGTTGTCAAAAGCCGATGCCCGGCGGACGGCGCGACACACCGCCAACGTGTCAAAGAGCTTCTCGATACTTTGGAGCCGCAATACGCGCCGCTGCGGGAAAAGCTCGTAGGAGCCTTGCAGCGCGGCGGGATCAGTGGATGGTAAGGCAAACCGAAATATTTGTGTTTGTGGGCGGCTAAAAACCGTGCATTTTCGGCAAATAGCTGCTGGAATCGCGTAAAACCAGTTGAATTTCTGTTCAGTGCATGCTATGATACAGGCAAAGGGATATTTGAGTAATCAATAATATTTGAAAGCAAAAAGGAGCGTTTCTATGTATTGCAGAAATTGCGGTGCCCCTTTGGCGGACAATGCCGTTGTCTGCTCGCGGTGCGGCGTTACCGTTACCCCGCCCGCACCGCCTGCCGGTGCGCAGCCGCCCTATCCAAACCAGCAGCCCCCGTATCAGAATCAATATGATAACTATGGCTATGGTCAGCAGCCGTATGATCAGCAGCAGCAGGATCGTCCCAGCGCCGGCTATAATGTACTCTCCTTTTTCTTCCCCATTATTGGTCTCATTCTTTTTCTCGTCTGGAAGGATCAAAAGCCGCTATGTGCTCGCTCAATCGGCAAATGGGCGCTGATCGGCTTTATCGCTGGCACTGTGCTTACGATCGTCTGGATCGTGCTTTCCATTTTATTGTTCAGCGTGGCCTCGCCCTCCTATTACGATTTCGGAGAATACAATGATTTTGCCTACGGCATGTCGCTTCTGATCCCCATGCTGCCGCACTGATCAATAACGAAGGCCGCCGGAGGCAAAATGTCTCCGGCGGCTCAGCTTATCATTTATATCGCTTCGTCAAAATGCACCAGAACTATTTCGTAAAATTGCCCGGTTACGCTTGCCTTTTTGATTGCCTTAACAAGTTAGGAAGAAATTGAAACGCGCTCAGGCCGCGCGGGCCC
>DCJV01000008.1:0-9948 GCA_002320555.1 Ruminococcaceae bacterium UBA1691
ACACATCATTGACAAACCCACATTGCTGTAAAAAAGCGGACGCCGCCCTCCAAAAACGGAGCGCGGCATCAAATATAAAAACTTATGACGAACGCAGCGAGTGATAAAACAAAGGCCGTTTCTCCCACATTAATCAAAGGAATTCACACAGCTTGATCACGCAAAGAAGCTAGCGGCTATTTTTTTATTCCAGATCATCCAGCGTCAGCGCATAGCCCGGAAGAAACTCTTTCAGAAAGCATTCCGCCTCCGGCAGCTCCATCGCATGGACGGCCTGCAACAAAGCGCCCTTTGCACGGCTAAATTCCCGGTTGCCGGCCTTTTCCTCCTCCATGCACTTTGCAAGAGCGCTGATCTTATCCGCCGCCTTGACGAGCGTCCAGAGCTGCGCGTCCTCCTCCTTTGGAAAGAAAAAGGCCTCATAGTCCGGGCGCATATCCTCTGGCAGCATTTTTACGAGCCGTGCGCAGGCGGAGTCCTCGACCGCCCTGTAAGCCGCGCGAATCTCAGGACTGTGATATTTGACAGGCGTGGGCAAATCGCCGGTGAGCGTCTCCGGCAAGTCGTGATAAAGCCCCAGAAGCGCAGCTCGGGCGGCATCCGCCCGCCCGCCGAAGCGCCGGTTGCGCAGCACTGCGAGCGCGTGCGCGATGACGGCGACCTCGTGGGCATGCTCTGTGATATTCTCCTGTTGCGTGTTGCGCATAAGCGCCCAGCGGTCGATATATTTCATGCGGGAAACCATGGCGAAAAAATGACAGGCCATCGGAGTGCGCCTCCTTGCGAATGATGGAAACGAAAGCAGCGGAAACGGGTTATTGCGCTGCGTTGCTGCTGAGCACCACGCCGCGCTCCGCGTCGAGCGTGACTACCGCGCCGGTACGCAGGACGTGTGTCGCATTCTGCGCGCCGATGATGACGGGAATATCAAGGCTCAGGCCCACAATCGCCGCATGGGAATTCATCCCGTCCTGCTGCGTGATGATGCCACCTGCGCGCTTGAGCAGCGGGAGCATATCATTGGTCGTTTGGTCGATGACGAGAATGTCCCCATCGCGAAATTCCGTCTGCGCCTGCCGCGCGGTCTCACAGACGCACAGACGCGCGCAGATCTTCTTCTTCGTTACACTGCGGCCGGTGGCCAGAATATGGCCGACGACCTGAACCTTCATCATATTGGTTGTGCCGGAAATGCCGAGCGGCACGCCCGCTGTAATGGCGACCAGCTCGCCGCTTTTAACGAGACCCGCATATTCGGCGGAATCGACGGCGTGATGAAACAGATCGTCCGTGGACGCTTTTTCCTCGATCAGCAGGGGCGTAACGCCCCACGAGAGATTCAGCTGGCGACAGACGCGCGCGTCCATGCTGAAGCCGATGATCGGGCAGTTCGGGCGAAATTTGGAGATCATTCGCGCCGTTTTACCGGATTTTGTCACAGTGATAATCGCCGCTGCACCGAGGTCGTGCGCCGTGGTACAGGTGGCGTGGGAGATGGCTGTGGTGACATCAGGATTCGTATCCACCTCTCGCAGCTTAAAGCGCTTGATATAGTCGATATCCTGCTCCGTGCGCTCCGCGATGCGAGCCATTGTACGCACCGCCTCCACAGGATACTGTCCCGCGGCAGTTTCGCCGGAGAGCATGATCGCGCTCGTGCCGTCGTAGATCGCATTGGCAACGTCCGTTGCCTCCGCACGGGTCGGCCGGGGATTTTTGATCATGGATTCGAGCATCTGCGTGGCGGTGATGACCTGCTTGCCTGCGTTATAGACCTTTTTAATGATCATTTTCTGCAGAACCGGTACCTCCTCGAGCGGGATTTCCACGCCCATATCGCCGCGGGCAACCATAATACCGTCCGACACGCGCAGAATTTGGTCAATGTTTTCAACGCCCTCCTGATTCTCAATCTTTGAGATAATATTAACGCCATGGCAGTGGTATTCATCAAAAATTTTCCGGATTTCGAGCACGTCGTCGGACGTGCGGACAAAGGAGGCAGCGATAAAATCAAAACCGTTCTGAATGCCGAAGATGATATCCTCCCGGTCGCGCTCGCTGATAAAGGGCATGGAGAGATGGACGTTCGGAACGTTTACACCCTTATTATTGGAGATAAAGCCATCATTCTGCACACGGCAGACAATGTCTCCGTCACAGATGCTGTGGACGGTAAGCTCGATGAGTCCGTCATCGAGCAAAATGGTGGAGCCCTCCCGCACGTCGCTCGCAAGCTCCGGGAAGCTGATCGAGGCCTGTGTTTCATCTCCCTCGATGGGCTTTGCGCGCAGGGTAAAGGCGGTTCCTTTCTTCAGCAGAACTTTGCCGTTTTTAAAGGTGCCGAGGCGGATTTCCGGGCCTTTGGTATCGAGCATGGTGGCAACGGGAAGATCCAGCTCCTCCCGCAGGCAAATGATCCGATCTAGCATCTTTTTATGCATTTCATGGGTCCCATGCGAGAAATTAAATCGGGCGACAGCCATGCCAGCGCGGATCATCTCCCGAAGAACCTCGTCGTCTTCTGTGGCGGGCCCCATGGTACAGACAATTTTGGTCTTTCTCATCAAGAACATCTCCTTTTCAGTAGGAAGCGGCCCCCCTTGGGTGGGCGCATCCGACAGGAAGAAAAAAGATTCAACTCTTTCCCCATGATAAGTTTAGCACACAGCAGGCACTCTTCACAAGGAGTAGAATTCCCAAAAGCAGGGCTCCAATCCCTCCTTTTTTTGTGGGCGATTGCTCCTGGGCGAACAGGATAAAAATAATCGTGGGTTTGTTTGTTATGTGACCTTTCCATGTCACTGACATGCCATGACCTCTCGTATCGATCCATCCTGTAACGTAATAAAAAAAACATCCGCCGCACAACAGTGTGTTGTGCGGCGGATAGCCATCCCTTTTGCTCGGTGATTTTAGGAAAAGAGAATTACAGAACGTAGATTCGTACCTGTCTTGCGCCCCAGCGGCAGGCTTCCTCATACGAATGCATATACAGGTCGACGGTGAACGTCTTCTGCTGCACGAAGCCGCCGGTGTCTGCCGCGATCGCATAACCGTAGACATATTTGCCGTCGCTCGATACGATCCACATTTCCGTCCCGTAGGGGAATTGCTTGGGGTCTACTGCGATGTGCCCCGGCATGGGTTTGCGCCCGGAAGCGGTGCCCCAGCCGCCGGAATAAGCGGCCGCCTTGCCATCGACAATTTTCTTGTACTTGGTCGGTACGCCGTTTTGATCGAGCTTCACATAGGAGGGAACCTTCAGATCGGAAATCGGCGTTAGACCATTTTTCAGCTTGATTTTGGTAACGCGGCGAAGCGTGCCGACGAGCGTTTTCTGGTCAACCGCTTCCTTAAGGACCTTTTCGGAGTCAACTGTGGTTTTCACAAGCTTGCCGTTGACATAGCGATCCTTGTAGGTGACCTCCTTCTCGCCGTTTTCGCCCTTTTGCACGACTTTGCGTTGATCCGTGTACATGGAGACGCTCTTCTCTGTGATCTTTTCAAAGGCGATCGTCTCCGTTTGCGTGCGCAGTTGATACTCCACACGGTCCACACGGATCTGCATGCCCTCGGTTACGGGCTGATCTTTTGCGGGTGTGCTCTCATCGTCTTTGTCCATGGAAACGCCCGCCGCACGGATTGCCTCTTCCACAGTACCGCCGACCACTTCGATTTCAGTGGTCTTGCCGTCCGCCGTCACCTTGACCGGAAAAGCGACCTGTACGCAGATGGACATGCCTTCTTTAAGCGGCGTATCCTTGGAGAAATTGAGAACATCAGATTTTTTCAGGGTCATTCCGGATTTTGCAACAGCATCCGCTACCGTCCCCGCCGCCACGATTGATTTGGTAAACGCTTCGCCGTCGCTGACGGTCACGTTTTTGGCGCGGTAAATGGTAATCGTGCTGTCCTCGCCGCTGGTGAAACCGGAAAGATCAACTTTGTCGTCGGCCCCGACTTTCACTTCGGCCTGTTCCAGAATAGCGTTTGCGTCACTGCGCGTTGTAATCACCGAGCGCACCTGGCCGTCGTCTACAACGGTAACCGTGTAGGTGGCGGTAGCGGCGGCAAATACGGTCCCTGCGCAGAACACTGCAAGCAAAACGGTTGCAATGATTCTGGAGCGGATGGAACGTGCATATGCCGCGAGCTCCTTACATTTGTCAATCATTCAATTGCTCCTTTACTGACCGGAAATCATTCCTTGAACGAATAATAAAAACCCGGCTTCGTATTCTCGCTTGTGACGCTGAACATTATATGCATCTGATTGTGGAATGTCAAATTCTTGTCAAGTCCAATTTTGTATATTGTGCACAATCTGATTTTTAAAAATATTTCTAAATTCTCTGAAAAAACCTTAAAAAGCCAATTTTTTAAGCTTTTACTTGAAAGAAAAATTCAGGTTTTTTGTAAGAATTCGAAAAAGTTACAAACGGTTACAAACGAGTAACAAAACGTTAAAAAATACGTGTTTTCAATAGAAATCGAACCGTTTCGCGCCTTCTCAAGCGAAGGCCAGATCGTGAAGAAAGCTGTTTACACGATCTACATTGATCTGGACGGAAAGAAAATGGAAAGTATACTCCCTGGGGTGCTGTTTTTTTGCAATTTGAAGGGGTGAAAAAGGAATATGAATATATTTAATATAGTATACAGCCCTGCCCAGCTTTCCCTTTGTGTGCAAAAAGCTTGCGAAATACCTGCCCGCTGTGGTAAGATGAATGAAATATGATATGAGGTGATGGGGCTTGCCCGCTTCAAAGGATTACATCCGGAATTTTTGTATCATTGCACACATTGATCACGGGAAATCAACACTGGCCGACCGGCTGCTTGAACTGACGCAGTCGGTTGCAAAGCGCGATATGACGGAGCAGCTGCTGGATAACATGGACCTGGAGCGCGAGCGCGGAATCACCATTAAGGCGCATGCCGTCAAGCTCGACTATACCGCGCAGGATGGGCAGACATATGAGCTGAACCTCATCGATACGCCCGGCCATGTGGATTTTAATTATGAGGTCTCCCGCTCTCTGGCTGCTTGCGAGGGCGCGGTGCTCATCATCGATGCGTCACAGGGCATTGAGGCCCAGACGCTGGCGAATACCTATCTTGCGCTGGATCACGATCTGGAGCTTGTCCCGGTCATCAATAAAATTGATCTGCCCGCCGCGGAGCCAGAGCGTGTGGCGCAGGAGGTGGAGGATGTCATCGGGCTTCCATGTATGGATGCGCCGCGCGTTTCCGCCAAAACCGGCGAGAATGTGGAGCAGGTGCTCGAACGCATCGTGCAGGATATCCCCGCCCCGCAGGGCGACGACAGCCTTCCTCTGCGCGCGTTGGTGTTCGATTCGGTTTATGACAGCTACCGCGGCGTTATCGTTTACGTCCGGCTGATGGACGGCACCATCAAGGCGGGGGATACGATGCGCTTTATGTCCACAGGCGCGGAGTTCACCGTCGTCGAGGTAGGCTATATGCGCGCGACGGCGATGGAGCCCGCCGCATGCCTGTGCGCTGGCGAGGTTGGCTATATTACCGCTTCCATCAAGACGGTCCGGGACGCACAGGTTGGCGATACCGTCACGCTGGCGGATAGTCCGGCTGCCGGGAGCCTGCCCGGATACCGCAAAGTAAATCCCATGGTTTTCTGCGGCGTGTACCCGGCGGACGGTGCGGACTATGAGAATCTGCGCGACGCACTGGAAAAGCTGCAGCTCAATGACGCCTCCCTCTCCTATGAGCCGGAAACCTCCGGCGCACTGGGCTTCGGCTTTCGGTGCGGCTTTCTGGGCCTTTTGCATCTGGAGATCATCCAGGAGCGGCTGGAGCGCGAATACGATCTCGATCTAGTGACCACGATCCCGAGCGTCGTCTATCGGATTCATATGACGGATGGCGAATGCATTGAAGTCGACAATCCCACCCATTACCCAGACCCCGCGCGTATTGATTACTGTGAGGAGCCGATGACGAACGCGCATATCTATGCGCCCTCCGACTATGTCGGCGCGATTATGGAGCTCTGCCAGGACCGCCGCGGCGTTTTTCAGGATATGACATATCTGGCCGCCGACCGTGTGGATATCCATTACGAGCTTCCGCTCAATGAGATTATTTACGATTTCTTCGATGCGCTCAAATCCCGCACGCGGGGTTATGCGTCCTTTGACTATGAAATTTCTGAATACCGGCGGTCCGATCTTGTGAAGCTGGACGTTCTTTTAAACGGCGACGTGATCGACGCCCTGTCTTTTATCATTCATTCCGACAAGGCGTATGCGCGCGCGCGCCGGATCGCAGAGAAGCTCAAGGAGAATATTCCGCGCCAGATGTTTGAGATTCCCATCCAGGTGGGCATCGGTGGGAAAATCATCGCGCGAGAGACGGTCAAGGCCATGCGCAAGGACGTTTTGGCCAAGTGCTACGGAGGCGACATCACCCGCAAGAAAAAGCTCTTGGAAAAGCAGAAGGAAGGCAAAAAGCGTATGCGACATTTTGGCACGGTCGAAGTGCCGCAGGAGGCATTTATGGCTGTGCTCAAGCTCGACGAGGACTGATTTCCGGTCCGGAAAGGCGGTTTTATCATGGAAAACGGGCAGAAGAATACAAAAAAGATCATCGCAATTATTGCGGTCGTTCTGGCGGTGCTGCTTGCAGTCGCAGGGCTGACGATCTGGAGCTATCGCGTCTATCAGGCGAACAACGTTCCGACGGCGCCCGGCCAGACGGATATCAGCGGTGAGTCTGCGTCCGGCAGCGAACCGGCCGGAGATGAATCTGCGGCGGCAGAGAGCGGAGGCTCCACCCAGTCCGGCTCCAAATCGACGACTGGCAAACGGGGCGGGACCGCGGACCTTCCTGATCTCAGCATTCCCAAGGAGGTTCTGGAACAGCTGACCAATCCCAACGCCACGCTCCCGGCGGTAACGCCTGCAGAAACCGCAACGGATGCTGCCGTTTGGGGGGCTGAGGACGAAAAGCCTTCGGGTGGCACGCCAGTCAAAAATTTGAGCACCGTGCAGCAGATCGTTTCCTATTTTAATTCGGCCGCAAATCAAGTGAAAACCGGAAAGCCCGCCTTGAATACGAAGACAACGCTTCGCGTTCGCGAGAATATCACCGGCTCGAGCGAGGCGGAAAATACCAGCCAGTCCTATCAGAAGGGGACGAACCTCAATGATGCCTTCCCTGTGGCCGGTCAGAGCTGGTCGAGCAAGCTGGAGGCAAAGGGCGTTAAGAGCGCAACCTGCTCCCAGAAGGATGGAAAATATTACATCGCCATCTTCATGAAGGATGAAAAGGACCCCAAGCCGCTGACAAGCAACCATGGGAAAGCGTTTACCTGCTTCGACAGTGAAGAGCTGATGGATATGGCAACCCAGTCCGGGGATGCCGAAGCGCAGGCAATGCTTCAGAATATGGGCTTTACCACCAATTACAGCGGCTGCAAAATTTCCTGCGTAGTGGATGCTAAAACGGGCAAAATGCTCTCGGCAAAATATTATACGAATGTCACCATGAAGATTTCCGTTTCCGGTTTGTCTGTTATCCCAGTCAGCCTGACAATGAATGTGACGACGACGCAGGATTTCTCCATGAAATGGTAACAGACAGCATCAGGATAGAAAGGATCAAACACAAGTCCGTATTTTAATCAGAAAGGATGGTTCCAATGCATCGTAAATTTCTCGCGATTTTTATGACTGTTTGCCTTGTGGCCGCCCTGTTTGCCGGGTGCGGCGGCAAGGACAAGGGCGATCCCTCAACCAAACCGGATATCAGCTCCCCCTCAACGCAGGAAAACGGTACGGCGGCGGACGCAAATGCCGTCATCCCGGGTGAAACACAACATGCGGACGGGCAGGGCGGCACAGAGCAGACGGCAAACGGCTCTGGTTCCAATACGGCAAATACGCCGGGCGGCGGATCAAACGGAACGACCAGAAAAAACAGCGGTTCCGGGCAGACTACAACGAAAAAATCTTCCGGCGGCTCCGCAACGACTACGACAAAGCCCTCCGGCGGCGGTTCTTCCGATCGAAATAGCAAGGCAGAGATCGTTTCGTATTTCAACACGGCAGCGAATAAGGTGAAGACGGGGAAGCCGGGATTGGAATATTCCATGCTGCTTTATGGAAAGCTTGATATGGAGCTTCCCTCCCCTTTCAATGAAATGTTCGAACCTATTAGTGATAGCAGCAGTGGTTCTATTATAAAAGGAAATAATTTAAATAATGCATTCCCGGTAAACGGTAAACCCTGGTCCAGTCAGTTATCTCCTTCTGCTGTTAAAAGTGCCAGTCGTTTATTGAAAGACGGGAAATACACCATAACAATTGCTATGGCTGATGAGAAAAATGTAACGAACTTTAACAACAGTGCACACAGCAAGGCTTTTTCTTATATTGATTTAACTCAAATGGAAGATGATCAATTCTCTATTAAGAATATGACTAGCAATTTCACTGGAAGCAGTATTTCATGCGTGATTGATGCGGCTACTGGAAACATGCTTTCTGCAAAATATACTCTTCACGATCAGGCAAAGGTGACACTTCTTTTCAAAGGAAAAGAGATGGGGCCCATCCCAATGACATTTGAAATTACTTCAAGCTATAGCATGTCCTGGTAGCCCCCCTCATGAATGCCTAAAGGCCGGCACCGTAATAAAACGATGCCGGCCTTTTTTTATTACCCCTGATACTCAGTCAGCGCCTTAAACACATATCCTTGTCCCCGTGCCCAGTCGATGATCTCGCCGAGCGCTGCCGCATTGTCCTTCGAGACTGCGTGCAGGAGGATAACGGCTCCCGGATGCAACCGGGCGGTTACCGTATCAAACGCATATTGCTTGCCCTTTTGGTTATTGGTGTCATAATCGCCATAGGCGACAGACCAGAACACGCTTGTATAGCCGAGCGACTGCACAAGATCCAGTGCGCAGTCAGAGTATTCACCGGTTGGAAAGCGGAAAAACGGCGCACTATAGCCGAATTTTTCACGCAGGTAGTTATCACAATCCTGAATCTCCTGCGCCATCTTTGTCCGGCTGATCTCTGGGAAGACTGGATGGTTATTCGAATGGTTGCCGACGATATGGCCCTCCTTAATCATACGCGCGGCGATCTCCGGGCTGTCTTTCAAATACGGTTCTGTAACGAAGAATACCGCAGGGACCTTCTTTTCTTTCAAAACGTCGAGTATTTTTGACGTATAACCGTTTTCATAGCCGCAGTCAAAGGTCAGGTACAGCACCTTTTGAGAGGACTTGGTATCAAGTGCAAGCGCGTGGTATTTGTCGAAAAGCTTCTGATTATTGACCGAAATATCGTGTGGCTTCCCGTTTTTTGCAACGCCGTAGCCATAGCCCACGCCCTTTGTCGAAAGTCCTCGCGTATTCTCAGGATCTGTCACCTTAAAGGTGACGGTGGGGAGAGGGGCAAAGCCGGTATAGGTTCCTGCATTTTCTTTTGCCGCGCCCGTTATGCTCTCGCGCTTGATGGGCTGCGCCTGTACAGGCTCCGCGCTGCTGCCACCAGAAGAGGTAACGGACTCCATCTGTGTGCCAGACTGCGGCTGACCCGGCGCTTGGGAAACCGCCCCTGGCAGTGTTACGCTCGGCTCCGGTGCAATGGTTCCCTCCTGAGAGGGCGTCTGCGGGCCCGTCGATTCCGGCTCCGTTCTGGAGCAGGCGGCAAGCGGCAGGCAGAGCAGCAGGGCCATCAGCAGGCATACGGATTTTTTCCTCAAACTGATCATGTAATCGCTCCTTTTCCATACCTCTAAACCAGAAATCCATAGGCTGCTTTCCAAATCTCATTATATGATGATATTTTGAGCCGGCAACCCTTTCAAAAAGTTTGTAACGAGTTGTAATTTCTCGAAGTAGCCGCCCCGAAGCGAGTTCGGGACGGCACGATTTTTGCAATGCAATTT
>DCJV01000008.1:10065-10359 GCA_002320555.1 Ruminococcaceae bacterium UBA1691
GTGCTACTGAGCATTGCCGTTGCGCCGCCGACCGCCATCGCGATGCCAATGCCCTTTGCGATATTCGCCTTATTGGTGTGCATATTTTTCGCCTCCATCTTTTTTAGAATCATTTCTAGTATGGCTGCGAGAGAGATATATATTGATGACAGATTTTACAGTGCAAAATTTTCAAACAATTTGAAAAAAAGCCGTTTTCGGTTTTCAAACGGGGAAGAGAATGGTATAATAACCTCACGAATCTCTAAGGAATCAAAGATTCCAAGAGCTTCGGAGAACATTGGCGGTCGAACC
>DCJV01000008.1:10421-12917 GCA_002320555.1 Ruminococcaceae bacterium UBA1691
GGTTCTCTGCTAAATAACCTCACGAATCTCTAAGGAATCAAAGATTCCAAGAGCTTCGGAGAACATTGGCGGTCGAACCACGCTGCGCTTTGGTTCTCTGCTAAATAACCTCACCAAACACATAAAATGAAAGAGTAAGAAGGAAGATGCGCTGAATATGAAGCGTCAAAAACGGGCGGCGGCCATTCATGATATCTCCTGCTTTGGAAAATGCTCCCTGACCGTGGCCCTGCCAATCCTGTCCGCGGCGGGCATCGAAACTGCCGTGATCCCTACCGCAGTGCTCTCCACCCATACCGGCGGATTTACAGACTTTACTTACCGTGATCTCACAGCCGATATACGCCCGATCATGGCGCACTGGAAAAGCTTGAAGCTCGATTTTGACGCGGTTTACAGTGGCTATCTCGGCTCCTTTGAGCAGGTTTCGATCGTTAAAGACTTTATCAAGATGTTTCGCTCGGACGAAACGCTGGTGCTTGTCGACCCCGCCATGGCAGATGGCGGACAGCTTTATAAGACCTTTGAGCCTCCCTTCGTGGAAGAGATGAAGGGCCTGTGTGCGCACGCGGACCTGATTGTCCCCAATATCACGGAGGCCGCTATGCTCACGGGGGAAACCTACCGCGACGGTCCCTATGAAAAGGCGTATATAGAGCGCCTTTTGCGCGGGCTTTTATCGCTCGGCGCACGGCAGGCGGTGCTCACAGGCGTCTGGTTTGACGAAAGGCAATATGGCGCGGCGAGCCTTGGCTGCAGCGACAGCGCGCCGCACTATGTGTTCTCTCCAAGAGTCGACGGGTTTTACCACGGGACTGGAGACGTCTTTGCCAGCGCGTTGCTGGCGGCTCGGATGAATGGCCGCTCCTTGGAGGATTCCGCGCGCATCGCAGTCGATTTGACCTGCGGCAGCATCTTGCGTACGAAGGCGGCGGGGACGGATTTACGTTTCGGCGTCAATTTTGAAGAGGGCCTACCCGCCTTTATCCGCGCGCTGGGCCTGTAATAAGCGGTCAAAAAACATGCGCATAGAAACAGTTGGAAGGAAATGAGAAATAGATGGCCTCCTTGAATATTGTTCTTGTCGAGCCGGAGATCCCACAGAACACCGGCAATGTCGCACGTACCTGCGCGGCGACCGGGGCGCGCCTCCATCTGGTTGGCCCGATGGGTTTCACTATTGATGACAAAAAGCTCAAACGTGCCGGGCTCGATTACTGGCACCTTTTGGACATCACCTATTATGACAGCCTAGAAGATTTTTTTCAAAAAAATAATGGCCCTTTTTATTATTTCTCCACAAAGGCGAGAAACCGTTACAGCGACATCAGCTATCCGGACGGAGCATACCTTGTCTTCGGTAAGGAGACGAAGGGGTTGCCGGAATCACTCCTGCACGAGCATCCGGAAGCCTGCGTGCGTCTGCCCATGCGCAGGGGCCTGCGCAGCCTGAATCTCTCGAATTCCGTGGCGATCGGCGTTTATGAGGCGCTGCGGCAATGGGATTTCCCGGATTTGCAGTGGCAAGGGCAATTGACGCAGTATCATTGGGAATACTAAACCGGACCACAATCAAATGCTACGCCCAAACAGAAAGGACAAGGACCGAAATGGACAAAATCCGCATCATCACCGATACGAGCAGTGATCTTTCCGTAGAGGACGCAGAGCGCTATGATATTGAGCTTTTGCCCGTCATCTTTCAGATCGACGGCAAGCCCTGCTATGAAGGCATTGATTTTACCAGTTCAGAATTTTACGACATGATGCCGGAGCACGAGAAAATCACAGCTGTGCAGATTCCCGCCGCCGTTTATCTCGACCGCTATGAAAAGGCGCACAGGCATGGCTATACGGACGTAATTGCCGTCACGGCGGGCAGCACGTTTATGACCACCTATCAGGCCGCAAGCCTCGCCCGCTCGCTCTTTTTTGAGCAGCATCCAGATGCCCGGCTTCGCATCCATGTCATTGATTCTAAGACGTATTCCGTCGCCTTTGGCATGGGGGTGCTGCAGGCGGCGCAGAAGGCGGGGGAAGGCGCACCCTGTGCGGATGTTCTCGCCTTTTTGACGGATTGGTTCGGTCAGATCGAGCTCTATATTACCTCGTTCAGTATGCGTTACGTCCCTGTTAATGGCGCCTTTGAGCTGATGCGCTCCATCGCCATCGAAATTACGCGGGCATTTCCCATCATCCGCGTCGCTCAGGGCGAAATAGAGCCGCTGGAGGGGACATACGGCGTGCAGGAGACCTTTACAAAATTTGTGGAATATTGCCGCCAGGCAATCTTTGAAACGCATTCTCCCTATTATATCACTTATGCGAAACGGGAAAACGAAGCCAAGGAGGCCGCTGAAACGCTGGAGGCGGCTCTAGGCTATCCACCGGAGATGCTCTGTCAAATGGGCGCTTCAACGGTGTATGGAAACGGCCGGGCGGCGGTTGCTGTGGTGTTCAAAGGGAAAAAGGCAGGCGGGATCAATCCCGCCTCAG
>DCJV01000008.1:13019-13174 GCA_002320555.1 Ruminococcaceae bacterium UBA1691
AGAGAGCTTTTCATGCTGCAATTTATTTAAGTGAAACCGTAATTTTCTCACAGTGGCCTGTTGCGCAGTCGATCAAATATAACCACACAACACTTTTCACACCCTGCCTTCATCAGTGTAACCGCTGCCGAAGTGCCGTGCAAACGGCCCCTTTT
>DCJV01000008.1:13227-13400 GCA_002320555.1 Ruminococcaceae bacterium UBA1691
CTGAGCGCGGACCAATTTCTTCTTCCGTTGTCAAGGCAATCAAAAAAGGCAGACGTAATGCAGAAATTTTACGAAATTGTTCTGACGCAAGTTGTGCTGCAGGTATCGCTGGCGCGACTTCATACTCTTTGGTCGGTGCAAAGAGAACGAAGCAAGAGAAACACGCGTGGGGG
>DCJV01000141.1 GCA_002320555.1 Ruminococcaceae bacterium UBA1691
GCCCCAGGCGATTGCCTGGGGCGGTCTTGCGTATGTTTTTACGAACACAGAGAGGAATAAAGTAAAGCTGATTTGGTTCCACACGGATTAGGGAGAATTCGGGCGGTCCAAACGGAACGAGCCTGCAGTTGTTTTTATGCTTCCGTGTCTTCCCTATCCGATTCCCGTTCATGCAGCAGGTGATGGCGTTTCTTTTCGTCCTGTTCTGCATCATCTTCCTGCTTCTCCTTCCGGGGAAGGACCTCTACACGGACCTTTCCGATGCGGCGCTCTTCCACGCTCAGCACAGTAAAGCGGACGTTTTCATATTCCACCACGTTCATCTCTCCATCGCCGGGCAGGAAGCCGAGCTGGCTCGTGATGAAGCCGCCGAGCGTGTCGTAATCGCCCTCCGGCAGGTCCGCTCCGATCAGCTCATCAACCTCGTCGAGATCCGTCGTGCCATCGATGGTGAAGGTGGTATCGTTGATTTTGGAGATTTCTTCATCCTCATTATCGTATTCATCCTGAATGTTGCCGACGATGCTTTCCAGGACGTCCTCAAGTGTGACAAGGCCTGCCGTGCCGCCATATTCATCGACAACGATCGCCATCTGCACGTGGCTCTCGCTCATTTCCTTGAAAAGCTCGTCGCAGTGCTTGGTTTCCGGGACGTAATACGCCTTGCGCATGATATCGCGCAGGGTTTGATCCTTGGGAAGGTCGCGCCCGACGTATTTGAGCAGGTCCTTTGCATAGGCGATGCCGATGATATTATCCGGATCGTCGTCGTAGACGGGGATGCGGGAGTACCCTTCCTCCATCGAGATTTTGACGACCTCCTCGAGCGGATCGTTGACCTCCACCGCAAACATCTCCGTGCGGTGCGTCATGATGTCGCCAACATCCATATCGTCAAATTCGAAGATATTGTTGATCATTTCCTTCTGGGTGTTTTCAATGACGCCATTTTCCTCGCCCACGTCGACCATCATGCGGATTTCCTCCGCAGTAACGCCCTCCTCGTCCGCGTTCGGATCGAAGCCGAACAGCCGCACAACCAGATTGGTGGAGAAGGAGAGGAGCTTTACGACGGGCTTGGTAATCTTTGCCACAAACAGAAGCGGGCCGGCCGCCATAAAGGAGACCTTTTCCGGCTTCTGCATCGCAATCTTTTTGGGAACAAGCTCGCCGAGCACCAGCGAGAAATAGGACATGATCAGGGTAATGACGACCATTGCAAAGCCGCTGATCACGTTGTATGGGATCACGGCAACCACCTTGGGCTGTGCAATCGCCCCGGCCAGCTTATCCGCAAAGGTCTGCGAGGCCGAAGCGGATGTCAGGAATCCCGCGAGGGTTACTCCGATCTGGATGGTGGAGAGAAAATTGCTGGAGTTTGCCGTCAGGCGCAGAATCTGCTGGGCCTTTTTATGGCCTTCCTCCGCCATTTTTTGAATTTTGTTGTCGTTGAGCGAGATCACTGCAATCTCCGACATGGCAAAGAAAGCATTGATTAAAATGAGAATGAGCAGCAACAGTAGCTGCAGAATGATATTTCCGGCAGGGTCCGGGTCATCCATAAGGGACTGGCTCCTTTCCTAATTGCTTCGCGAAGATTTTGTAAAAAGGCATCCCCTCAGCTGACAAGGGCGGGCACAATTTTCAGGCGCTGGCAAGGCCGCAGGCCAAAGGCAGGAGAACGTCAGCGCCGACCGAGCTGACGCCGGACGTGTTGGTCCTTGTCAACTGAGGGTTTCTTCCCTTACATTACAAAGCAATTCTGCATTATTATATCCATTTCATCGGAGCGTGTCAAACCGGGCGAGACGACCTGCGGGACCCTGCCGTGGCGTGCGGCGCGGCAGGCGTGAATGCCCTTTGAAAAGCGGTTCAAAAGAGGCCTGAATGCGGCAAAATCGGCGATTTTCGGGCGGTTTCAAAATATTCACAAATTGTTAAATTTCTGTACCTCGTTTTTTGCATACTTTTACCCCGCATTTTTAGTTTACACAAACGGACAAACGTGTTAGTATATTTGATGGTGATTTCTATCTTTATCTATTGTCCCCAAGGCTTGGAAAGCGGTTTGTTTGCGGTCAGTTTATTTGCCTCGGATTGAGCTGCTTTTCCCGCCTGAATCAAAAGGAGGAAATATCGAGTATGGCAAGAAAAACCAAGACCATGGACGGTAATAGCGCCGCGGCATACGTATCCTATGCGTTTACCGAAGTTGCCGCTATTTACCCGATCACGCCTTCGTCTGTGATGGCGGAGGAGACCGACAAGATGGCCGCTGCCGGTCAGAAAAACCTGTTCGGCCAGAAGGTAAGGCTCGCTGAGATGCAGTCTGAGGGCGGCGCTGCGGGCGCTGTGCATGGCTCCCTTGCAGCCGGCGCGCTCACCACGACCTACACCGCTTCCCAGGGCCTTCTGCTGATGATCCCGAACATGTATAAGATCGCAGGCGAGCTGTTGCCGGGCGTGATCAATGTTTCCGCCCGCTGTGTCTCCACGCACGCGCTGAACATTTTCGGCGACCATTCCGATATCTATGCCTGCCGCCAAACCGGCTATGCGATGCTCTGCTCCAACAGCCCGCAGGAGGTCATGGATCTCGGCGCAGTGGCGCATCTTGCCACCATCAAGAGCCGTGTTCCGTTCCTTCATTTCTTCGACGGCTTCCGCACCTCTCATGAAATCCAGAAGATCAAGATCTGGGATTACGAGACGCTGGGCGAAATGCTTGACTGGGATGCAGTCGATGCGTTCCGCCGCCGCTCCCTGAATCCGGAGCATCCGGTCCTGCGCGGTTCCGCTCAGAACCCGGATATCTTCTTCCAGGCGCGTGAGGCCTGCAACCCCTATTATGAAGATGTTGTCGATGTGACTGTAAGCTACATGAATGAAGTTAACAGCCGCCTCGGCACGGACTATAAGCCTTTCAATTACTATGGCGCTCCGGACGCGGAGAATGTTATCGTTGCCATGGGTTCCGTCTGCGACACCATCGAGGAAACAGTTGATTACCTCAATGCGCATGGTGAAAAGGTCGGCCTTGTCAAGGTTCATCTGTACAGACCCTTCTCCGTCAAGCACCTGGTGAAGGTCCTGCCGGCTTCCGTCAAGAAGATTTCCGTGCTCGACCGCACCAAGGAGCCTGGCTCCCTGGGCGAGCCGCTCTATCTCGACGTTGTCGCCGCGCTGCACGATACGCCGTTTGCCAACATTCCCGTTTATGGCGGCCGCTATGGCCTCGGCTCCAAGGATACGAATCCGGGCCACATCATCTCCGTATATCGCAATATGGAGGCTGCTGAGCCGAAGAAACGCTTTACAATCGCCATTGAGGATGATGTCACGCATCTATCCCTGCCGGTCACGGAGAATCCGGATACAACCCCGAAGGGCACGCATTCCTGCAAATTCTGGGGCCTTGGCGCGGATGGTACCGTCGGCGCAAATAAGAACTCCATCAAGATTATCGGCGACAATACCGATATGTATGCGCAGGGTTATTTCGCCTATGATTCCAAAAAGTCCGGCGGCGTAACGACCTCCCACCTCCGCTTTGGTGAGAAGCCGATCAAGTCTACCTATCTGATTAACAAGGCCGACTTTGTCGCTTGCCACAATCCGTCCTATGTGACAAAATATAAGATGGTTGAGGACCTTAAGAAGGGCGGCATCTTCCTGCTCAACTGCTCCTGGGATGCCGCGCAGCTCGACGAGCACCTGCCTGGCTCCATGAAGCGCTATATTGCGGAGAATGACATCCAGTTCTATACCATCGACGCTACCCACATCGCGAAGGAGCTTGGCCTTGGCGGGCGCGTCAACACGATCCTGCAGGCCGCATTCTTCAAACTCTCCGGCATCATTCCAGAGGACAAGGCTGTCCAGCTCATGAAGGACGCTGCCACCCGTTCCTATGGTAAGAAGGGTGAAAAGGTCGTCGCCATGAATCACGCTGCGATTGAGCGCGGCGTTGCCGGCACAGTAAAGGTAGATGTCCCGTCCTCTTGGGCAGCCGCCGAGGATACGATTGTGGAGACCGAGGTCAATACCGACCGCCCGGAGCTCAAGAAGTTCGTCAAGGAAATCCTTGAGCCCGCAAGCGCCCAGTTGGGTGACACACTGCCTGTATCCGCCTTCAAGGATACGGCGGACGGCACGTTCCCGCAGGGCTCCGCTGCATTTGAGAAGCGCGGTATCGCTGTGGATACGCCCTGCTGGATTCCGGAAAACTGCATCCAGTGTAATTTCTGCTCCTATGTCTGCCCGCATGCGGTCATCCGCCCGTTTGCGTTGACGGAGGAGGAAGCAAAGAACGCTCCTGAGGGCATGAAGATGAAGGCGATGACCGGCGTGCCCGGTATGCAATTTGCCGTTACTATTTCCGCACTTGACTGCACGGGCTGCGGTTCCTGTGCAAATGTCTGCCCCGGCATGAAGGGGGAGAAGGCGCTCGTGATGAAGCCGCTTGAGACACAGGCGCACGAACAGGAGAAGTTCAATTACGCGCACAGCCTCCCGGCGAAGGAAGAGGTTGCTGCGAAGTTCAAGGAGACCACGGTCAAAGGCAGCCAGTTCAAGACCCCGTTGCTTGAGTACTCCGGCGCATGCGCAGGCTGCGGCGAAACGCCGTATGCAAAGCTGGTCACCCAGCTGTTTGGCGACCGGATGTATATCGCCAATGCGACGGGTTGCTCCTCCATCTGGGGCGGGTCCGCACCGAGCACACCTTATACGGTGAATAAGAAGGGGCAGGGCCCGGCGTGGGCAAACTCCCTGTTTGAAGACAATGCGGAATTCGGCTATGGTATGTATCTTGCCAATGCACAGATCCGTGGGCGCCTGGAAGAGAACGTCAACGTTCTTGCCGAATGCGACAAGGCAGGCGTGGCAGAAGCTGCAAAGGCCTGGCTTGACACGAAGAACGACAGCGGCGCCAATATGGCTGCTTCCGAAGCGCTTATCAAGCTCCTTGAGAGCACGGAATTCGATAAGGACTGCTGCAAGGCTGCCGCACAGGCGATCCTGAAGGATCAGGATTATCTCAACAAGAAGTCCATCTGGATCTTCGGCGGTGACGGCTGGGCCTATGATATCGGTTTCGGCGGCCTGGATCACGTCCTTGCCCAGAACCAGAACGTCAATATCCTCGTCTTCGATACCGAGGTCTACTCGAACACGGGCGGGCAGGCATCCAAGTCGACGCCCACCGGTGCTGTCGCGCAGTTCGCCGCGACCGGTAAGGTCGTCAAGAAGAAGGATCTCGCCGCGATCGCCATGAGCTATGGCTACGTCTATGTGGCGCAGGTGGCAATGGGCGCGGATTACAACCAGTGCCTGAAAGCCTTCCATGAGGCAGAGAGCTACGACGGCCCGTCCATCATCATCGCCTATGCGCCGTGCATCAACCATGGCATCAAGGGCGGCATGGGCATCAGCATGACCGAGGAGAAGGCTGCGGTGGCTGCCGGTTACTGGCACAACTTCCGCTTCGACCCGCGCCTTGCCGCTGAGGGCAAGAATCCTTTCTCCCTCGATAGCAAAGAGCCGAGCCAGAGCTACCGCGACTTCATCATGAACGAAGTGCGCTACAACTCCCTGCTTCGCGCCTTCCCGGATCGTGCAGAGTGCCTGTTTGAAAAATCCGAGGCGTATTCCAAGGAGAAGTATCAGCATCTGCTCAAGCTGAAGGATCTCTACGCACCGGCTGAATAAGCTATAAGCAAACGGCCATATCTTAATAAGCATTAACGCGCGTCCTTCACAAAGCGCTTTGTGAAGGACGCGCGTTTTTACGGTTTCGTTCTGTGGCTCAAAGAAAAGTCCCCAATAGGCCAACGGCCTATTGGGGAAAGTGCATTTTAAAAAATGTGTAGGGGATTACTGGTCCTCCAGCAGACCCCTGATGACCTCCGCACTCTTATCCATTACCATCTGGATACCGCGGTTGACGTCGAAATAATCCTTGCGGATCTGTTCCAGATGTTCACGCCCCGCCGGTTCAATATGATAATAGACGCGCAGCTGACGCCGCCCGGAGGTGGACTGATGGTCTGTGATATACCCCTTGCTCATGAGGCGGTATAAGGTTGGGTACATGGAGCCCTCTGGAATTGTAATTTCGCCCTTGCTGCGGCGCTTGACAAGCTGGGCCATCTGATAGCCGTACATGTCCTCCTCGCATAGCATCGTTAGCAAGAGCATTTCAACAGCACCTTTTTTAAAATTATCTTTGGAACTTCCCATAGGGGAGCCCCCCTTTCTTTCTACAATATTGATTCATTTCGTCTGTTTGACTGTGATACCGAAGGCCTTCGCATCCTTTGAGTGGCGCCCGCGGCAAACAGGAAATGCGGCCGGATGACGCTCGCAGATAGAAAGGGGTCTCTAGTCTTCTCCCAGGCAAATACGATCGAGGTTTACTATATCATATCATAATAACATTTAATAGTAAATACCTAGTTAATTTAATCTACCATGCCATAATGAAACCATGTATACAAAAGCATCGGAACCATCTATAACTAATTATACCATGAAATTTTGAAAATGCAATACATTTTGCAATATTTTATTACGAAAAATCGTAAATAAGTTTTACTTACAGGTGTTAGGCACTGCGACAGGAGGCTGTTACTTGACAGCAACAGCCCATTTTATTATAATAATAACATTGCGTTGCCTCATATGGGGCCTGAAAGGATGGTAAAAATGTCGCAGGAGATTTTATTGACCTATGATGGCCTGCATGAATTACAGGCAGAGCTGGAAAATTTAAAAACCGTCGGGCGTAAGGAAGTGGCGGAAAAGATCAAGGTGGCGCTTTCTTTCGGCGATCTGTCGGAAAATAGCGAGTATGACGAGGCAAAGAGTGAGCAGGGAAAACTGGAAGCCCGTATCAGCGAAATCGAGGCGATGCTGGAAAATGCCAAGGTGCTTGATGAGGACGCTTTGGGCACAGAGGTCATCCATGTCGGTTCCAAGTTGAAGCTCAAGGACTTGGAGATGGACGAAGTGGAGGATTACCAGATCGTCGGCTTTGCACAGGCGGATCCGGACATCGGGCTGATTTCCGATGAATCCCCGGTTGGCAAAGCGCTTTTGGGCCACAGGCTGGGCGATAAGGTGGATGTAGAAGTCCCCGCCGGTGTGATTTCCTTTGAGGTGCTTGAAATTTATCCCAATGACTATAAGGGACGTTGGGCTTAAAAAGAATTTCTCGAAGAAGCGAAAGGCTACAACGCCTTTCGCTTCTTGCAGCTTGTCGATCAAGTCTAAGAGAAGAAAAAAGTGCACAGAAAAGCATGGCTTCTGATTGCCCTCAAAACCGTCGTTTCCCCTGTTCACCGATGCTATGCGTCGCTGGGCTGTCGGGAGGCCGAGGCAGCTTACCGCTTCATCAACTGCGTGGCTTGTGAGGGGATTTTTGCCCGTAGGGCAAAAACGAACCTTCCCATGTGTTTGAGACGATGTGAATCGTCGAGTTTGGGAA
>DCJV01000096.1:0-4915 GCA_002320555.1 Ruminococcaceae bacterium UBA1691
TCGCTTCCGCTGTAATCGAGCGCGTCGATATTGTCCAGCGGCAGAGTATAGACATCCCAGTTGAAAAGCACCTGGTTATTCAGGCGGATCTGTTTCACACCCTTGCGGTCGTGCAGCTCCGGGCCGTAATTCACGCGGCCCATCGCTTCGACGAGGACGTCGATGCTGCCGCCGTCCGGCAGTGCTTCAATGGAGACATATTTCTTTTTGTCATTGCGGTAGACCATGCCGCGCATCTGGCCGTTGACATAGACGTACGCGCGGTCCGCCAGGCCGTCGATAAAGAGCCGGGAAGCCTCGTATGCGCCCTTGAGATCGTGATGGTAGAGGATAAAGCCGAAATTCTGGCCGTAATACTCCATGCTGCGCGTCATCACACTGCGGTGACGCTTGCCGATTTTCGTTGCGTTATGTAAGAAGGAATATTGTTGCGTTAGAGCAACCGGGCCGATATTTTGCAGCGCCGGCGGTGCGGGCAGCGGCTCAGCAGGAAGGCCCTGAAAATTGAGCAATGCTTCGCGCACCGCGTGATATTTCTTGGTATAGCCACCCCACTCATTGAGCAGGGCATCGTCGTCGTAGCTCGTCACAGTGGGCTGATATTTACCATCGCAGTTTGCGCCCGCAGTAAAGCCGAAATTCGTGCCGCCGTGGAACATATAAAAGCTGAAGTTCGCGCCCATCTGGAGCATTGTTTTCAGCTCGTTAACAACAGAGTGCGGCCGGCGGCTGTGGTGCCGCTCGCCCCAGTGATCGAACCAGCCATTCCAGAATTCGCCGCACATCAGCGGCGCGCCGGGCTGGCGGCGGTCAACCGCCTTGAGGTTTCCTTTGGCATTCGAGCCAAAATTGACGACCTTGAACACATAGGGCAGCGTACCGCCCGTAAGCATCCCGTCATTGGCGCCGTCGGAAGTAAACAGCAGCGCATCCACCCCGCATTCGCGAATGAGTTGCTCAATGAAGGCAAGGTAGTTTTTATCGTTGCCGTAGCTGCCGTATTCGTTTTCCACCTGTACGGCGATGATATTGCCGCCGTTCGAGAGCAACAGGGGCTGGAGCCTGCTGAACAGCTCATGATAAAAATCGGAAACATGCTTCAAATAGGGCTCATAGCAACAACGCACGCGCATATTCTCGTCCGCCAGCAGCCATGCGGGCAGGCCGCCGAAATCCCACTCCGCACAGATATACGGGCCGGGCCTCACAATTGCATAAAGGCCCAGCTCCTGCGCAATGCGCAGAAAACGGACAATGTCCATCATCCCCGCAAAATCGAAGACGCCTTTTTCCGGCTCGTGCAAATTCCAGCAAACATAAGTTTCCACTGTATTAAAGCCAGCAAGCTTTAACTTACGCAGACGATCCTCCCAATATTCCGGCACAGTACGGAAATAATGGATCGCGCCGGCATAGATGTGAAACCGCTCGCCGTTCAGATAGAATTGGTTGCCTTTGATCTCCAGCATCCAAACCCCTCCTTACTCAATCATCACTTTCCTATCACTCTTCCAAAACAAAACCCGTTTTGTATTCATCATACCATATCAACACGAAAAAAGAAATTAGTATTCAGCAAATTTTACGGTTTTTCGTGTCGGTTCCCCAGCTCTGCAAAGCGGATTCCCATACGGTTCACACAGAGCAAAAAGAGCGTACTGCAAAATGTAAAAACAAACATTTTGCAGCACGCCCTTGAGAAAAAGCATTTGTGAGCCAGCGATGAAGGCTCGCATTTTGCGCCTATGCGGACGCAAAATCATGCTTTTCCGGCTGGTCTGCTATTGATACGTTTTGCAACAATCCCTCTGCCTTTGTAATCAAGCTGGCTTTGCATTACGCAGAAGCGACTCAGTCCTCATTGATCTCCTGCGCATCCTTGAGGAGCGCACGGATGGAAAGGCTAACGCGCTTCTTATCGAAATCAATATCCGTAATCTTCACGCGCACCTCTTCGCCGATGGAAAGCACATCCTGCGGCTTTTCGATCCTATGATCGGCAATCTGGGAAATATGGATCAGGCCATCAATACCCGGAATGATCTGGGCGAATGCACCGAACGCCGTCATACCGACAACCTTTGCCGTCACCTCGCTGCCAATCGGGTAATCGCGGCGCAGAATCTCCCAGGGGTTGTCCTCCACCTTCTTGTATCCAAGCGAGATCTTGCGCTTCTCCGGATCGAGCGCCTTAATGTAAACCTCAATTTGATCGCCCACGGAGACAACCTCAGAGGGGTTCTTGATGCGGTTCCAGGAGAGCTCGGAGATATGAACCATGCCATCCACACCGCCGATATCGACAAACGCGCCGTAGGAAACAATGGTGCGCACCGTGCCGGTATAAACCTGGCCGACCTCAGCCTGCGCCCAGAAAGCATCCTCAGCGGCCTTGCGCTCTTCCTTGAGCACCGCACGGATAGAGCCCACCGCGCGGCGGCGGGACTTATTGACCTCAATGATACGGAATTTTACATGCTGATGCAAAAGCCCCTCCAGCGGCTCGCCGCGCGACGCGGTGGCAAGGGAGGCCGGGATGAACACGCGCACACCGTTGGTAGACGCGAGCACGCCGCCCTTGATGACATCTGTTACAACGCCTTCGAGCACGGATTCATCCTCGCTCGCTTTCACCACATCGTCCCACGCCTTAATGGCGTCGAAGCGCTTTTTGGAAAGCATCACAGTGCCCTCGGCATCGTTTGTCTTCATGATGATCAGATCGAGCACGTCGCCCACCTTGACCACTTCCAGCGGGTTGACTGTGGGATCGGCGCTGAATTCGTCAAGCGGTATGTAGCCCGCATGCTTCCTGCCGATATCGACCTGAATCTCAGAGGGGGACATGCCGACAACGGTACCCTTCACCTTCTGGTCTGTATTCATGCTTTGCAGAGACGCCTCCAGCGCCTCGGAAAAGCTCATCTCGTCAAAGGATTTCTCAGCGGGCGCTTCCTCCTGTGCGGGCTGCTCGGCTGCAGCCTCTTCGGCCGGTGCGGCCGTCTCCGCTTTCTCCTCGACAAGCTCGGGGTTTTCATTCAACAATTCGGACATGGTTTCAAGTACCTCCTTTATAATACCAGCAGGAGTGGAAGCCCCCGCAGTAACGCCAATGGAAGAATAAGAGGAAAAATCGATTCCTGACAGTTCCTTTGCCGTTTCAATCAGGAAGGTTGGACAATTGCGCGCGCACACGTCGCGAAGCTTGGCCGTGTTGGAGCTCTGCCGCCCGCCGATGATAACCATGGCGCCGCAGGTGTGGGAAAGCGCGATTGCTTCCTCCTGCCTTTCCTGAGTCGCATTACATATTGTATCAAAAACAGTGGCATTTGTACATACTAAATTTAGCTTTTTCACGCAGTTTTCCCACACTTTTATGTTAAAAGTCGTCTGCGCAACCGTTGAAATTGATTTATAAGAAAATTCAGGGTGGGTATGCAACAATTCCTCCAATTGCCCCACGCTATTGAAAACATAGGACTCCCCGGGGCAATGGCCGCGGATGCCCCGCACCTCCGGATGGGCGGGATCCCCAGCAATGAGGACGACGTCTCCCCGGTCGGACTGCTTTGCCACAATCTTATGAATTTTGGAGACAAAGGGGCAGGTGGCGTCGCAGCATTCGAGCCCCTTATCCTGGATGGCTTGGATCACAGCAGCGGGTACGCCGTGCGTGCGTACAACGATCACAGCCCCCTGCGGCACCGCGCCGATCTCCTCCACGATGACGACGCCGCGCCTCTCCAAATCGGCCACCACCTGCGGATTGTGGATGATCGGGCCGAGGGTATAGACCGTTTTTCCCTCCCCAAGCATGGAGTATACAAGGTCAACCGCACGGTTGACGCCGAAGCAGAAGCCTGCTGTCTTTGCCAGCTTTATTTCCTGCACGGTCCTTCCTCCCAAAGCTCTGTAATCCGGCCCATGATCAGGCGTGAGGCCTCGCGCAATTCACGCGTGCCGCCTTCCTCCGTGATGCCCAGCTCTTCATAGCGGATCATTTGGCCGAACCGAACGGTCAGCTCCGTCCAGTATTTCGCCTGATGCTCGCTGTAAATCGAGACGGGGAGCACATCCGCATGCGCCTGCTTGGCAATCAGCGCAACACCCGCCTTCGGCACGCCAGGGCGGCAGTTCGGGGAACGGGTGCCCTCCGGGAAAATCCCCAGAACATTCCCCCCCTTGACCACGCGAATGGCGTATTCCACGGAAGATTTATCGGATGTGCCGCGCTTGACTGGGAAGGCGTTGAACCGGGTCAGGAAGAAGGCGGATGCAGGATTGTGGAACAATTCCTCCTTCGCCATGAAATACATCACGCGCGTACGGCTGCCTGCGATGACCAGCGGATCAAGAAAATGAATGTGATTCGACGCCAGAATAAAGCCGCCCTCCTTGGGCACATTCTCCCTGCCTACAAAGTGAACGCGGAACAGCAGTTTATTAAACAGCAGGACATTCGCCGGCATCAGAATATGATAGGTTGCGTGATCTTTCACCTTGCTGAAATCAAATGGCTTCAAGTTAATCTCTCCTTTATGCATTGAATCAGATGGTCAATCGACTCTTCAAGCGTCAGGCCCGTGGTATCGAGAAGCACAGCGTCTCTCGCCTGCTTGAGTGGAGCTACGGCACGATGTGAATCATTGTAATCCCGCTCCTGCACGTCGCGCAGAACATCTTCGAACCGAACATCCTCCCCCTTTTCAAGCAGCTCCCTGTAGCGCCGGCGTGCGCGCTCCTCGGCAGAAGCGGTCAGAAAAATCTTCACCTGTGCATCGGGCAGCACAACCGTACCGATATCCCGCCCATCCATGATACAATCCTTTTCCCAGGCAATACGCCGCTGCTGCTCAAACAGGAATTCCCGCACACACGGCAGGGCCGCCACCGCGGAGGCGCCCATAGAGACCTC
>DCJV01000096.1:4943-10566 GCA_002320555.1 Ruminococcaceae bacterium UBA1691
ACAAACTTAAGCTCAATGTGGATGTCGGACAGCGCCTCCTTGACCCGATCCGGATTATGTACGCTCCGTCCGTGCTGCAGCACATAGAGCGCCACTGTGCGATAAAGCGCGCCGGTGTCGACATAAATATAGCCGAGTTGTTTGGCCGCGCCGCGCGCTACTGTGCTTTTGCCCGCTCCCGCGGGGCCGTCGATTGCAATATTGACCATTGTGAGAAACATCCTTTCCTGACGATTCAAGCTTTCTACCGTACCAAACGGCAAACATTCCGTACGTAAAACGCACCATCAGGCTCATGCATCCGCCTGTTTCACAGACTGCCCGGCCAGATGCCCGGTAGAAAAAGCGATTTGCAGATTGAAGCCTCCTGTATAGCCGTCAACATCGATCAGCTCCCCCGCAAAATAGAGCCCCGGCAAGAGCTTTGATTCCATCGTTTTGGCATTGATCTCCTTCGTGCTCACACCGCCAGAGGTGACGATCGCCTCCTCGATTGGGCGGAAGCTCGTCACGGTGAGCGTCAGATCCTTGAGCAGGGCGGCGAGATTCTGCCTCATCTCCTTTGTCACCTGGTTAACCTTCAACCCCGGCGCGATGCCGGAGAGGCGGACGATCACCGGGATCAGCTTGCGCGGCAAAAGCGCATCGAGGGAATTGGCAAAAACGCGGTTGGCATTTTCCAAAAAGTCGCGCTGCAAACGGATGTCGAGCTGTCTGTCGTCGAGCGCGGGCTTCAAATCGATATGCACCTCATAACGGCCCCGACGCATCTGTCGCATATGCGCGCTTGCGCTGAGGATCACTGGGCCGGACAGCCCGAAATGGGTAAAGAGCAGCTCTCCAAAGTCTGTATAAACGGTCCGGAACGAATCCGTATCCCGGATGGCCACAGCGATATTCTTTAAGGCGAGCCCCTGCAGCTCGCTGCACCAGCCCTCATGAACGTTCACCGGCACCAGGGAAGGCCTCGGCTCTACAATCGTATGCCCGATCTTACGGGCCAATGCATACCCGTCGCCAGTCGAACCCGTCCCCGGATAGGATAGGCCGCCGGTTGCAAGCAGCACATTGGGGGCGAAAAACGGCTCCCCATCCTGCGTTGCCGCGCCGCATACGCGCCCTTCCTCCATCAGCAGCTGCGTTACGCGGCCCTGTATAAGCGCTACGTTTTTATGGCTCGCATAGCGGCACAGCGCATCGACGATATCCACCGCCCTGTCTGATTCCGGAAAGACCCGGTTCCCACGCTCGATTTTCAACGGGACACCCTGTTCTTCAAAAAAATCCATCGTATCCGACGGCATAAAGCGGGAAAAAGCGCCGTATAAAAAGCGGCCGTTGACCGGCACATTGGCGATCAGGTCATTGAGCAGCGGGCAGGCATTGGTCACATTGCAGCGGCCCTTGCCCGTGATCATCACCTTGCGGGCCGGGCGAGCGTTGCGCTCCAGAAGCAGCACACGCAGCCCGCGGCGCGCGGCAGTGCCCGCAGCCATCAAACCGGCCGCGCCGGCGCCCACCACAATCAGATCATTCTTCATCTTCGCGGGATTCCTCCACCTTTTCGTAAACCTGGTATTCATCCCAGATTTCCTCGAGTTTACTGAAATTCTCCGACACCTCCCCCCTGCGGCTGAGCGTCGCGGCCACGATAAACGCATTGACAAGGCTTAAGGGCGCAACCAGAGAATCGACAAAGGATGCCATATCGCTGCGCGCGACCAGAAGATACTTTGCAAACGGGGCGATCGGGGAATATGCGCTGTCCGTAATCGAAAGGATCGTTGCGCCGCGGTCGCTGATAAAACGCAAAGCGTTGATCGTCTGCTTCGAATAACGCGGAAAGCTGATGGCGATGCACACATCCCGCTCGTCGATGCGGAACATCTGCTCAAAAATTTCGCTTGCGCTCGCCGTGTCAACTAGGACGACATTGTCATACACCAAATTGAAATAAAATGCCATAAAGCTTGCAAGCGCAGCAGAACTGCGCACGCCCAGGATATAGATTTTGCGCGCTGCGTTGATCGCATTCACAGCATTGCGAAAATCGGTGCGTGAGGTCTGCTCGAGTGTTGCCCGGATCATCTCCACATCGCTCGTGAGCACTTTTTCGAGGATATCGTCCTCCCCCATCCGGCTGCTGGTGACCTCCATGCGCTGCACGCTTGTCAGTTTGCTTCGTATCATCTCCTGCAGCGCCTTCTGCAATTCCGGATAGCCATCGAAGCCCATCTCTGTGGCAAACCGCACTACAGTGGATTCGCTGACGCCCACCGTCTCGCCAAGGCGAGATGCCGTCATAAACGCGGCCTTGTCATAGTGCTCCTGAATAAAGGAAGCAATTCGTTTATGCCCCTTGGAAAGCGACGGGTACAGGCTTTCCATTTTCGCCAACAGCGACTTTGTCATAAGATGACCTCTCCTCCACATCGCAAAATCAGAATCCCAATTTCTGAAAAAACCTCCGCTGGTCCGGCGGAAATCGATCGAATCAATCATCCTTATCTTATTCCGTAGGCGGATCGAAGTCAAGAACGAATGCATTTTTTGCATCAAAACTTGCAAAATGAACAAAAAGGCGGAGCTGTTTTCCCCCTGTCCGGCAATGGCTCAGGGAAAGCTCCGTCCCGATATCCTATTTGAAAAGCCTATGAAACATTTTGCGCCAGCGGTGCAGGTACGCGCTGATGACCCGTGTCAAAGCGATATCATACACGAAAAATACAACATTCCCCATCCCAAGCAGAATGGGTATCGCATACTTCCCGAATTCCTCCATCTCATCGAGCGGAATTCCGAAGACGAAGATGATGACAACATAGGCCAGCACCATGGCAACATTGAAAATTAAGAACTTTACGATCCACTCCAGCCAGCGCGGCAGCCTGCTTTCGAGGAACGATTTGATCACCGGATAATATCCAAAAAAGGCGGCGTACATCATCGCCGCTTCCTTATCCGCCACCACCAGAAGAGAAAGAATGCTCACCGCCGCATAGACGGACAATGCCCATTTGGGGCCGATCTCCATCACGATCAGGATCAGAAGCGCTCCCGCCAAGGCGGGCAGGGCAAAAGTCAAAAAAGGGATGATTCCCGTCAAAAACATCAATACGACCGATAGCGCCGTCAAAATCCCTCCGAAGGCGGTCTTTGAGCTTTGTTTCATCCCCGTCATAAATGGTCCCATCCTTTCGAACGCCAGGAATGCCTGGTGTGGCAAATGCGCACCCTTCGGCGCACATGGCCGCTCAGCAGCAGGGCGTCCCGTCTGCGCCGCAGCAATCGCACAGGCAATCCGCGCACATGAGCCCCGTGCAGATATCGCAGGCGCTGCAGCCGGCCGCATTGGTCCGCGGCGCATGGTAGCCGCCCGAACGGGGATGATTCACCTGCCGGAACGCCGCCTGATATTCCGGATTATTGGGGTCGAGCTGGCAGGCCGTGCGGTAATTTTTGGTAGCCTCCTCCAGCCAGCCGCGTTTATACTGCACGGTCCCCTTCAAAAAATACCATTCCGCCCCGCGCGCCTGTGGCGGGATGCCGTCGAGCAACGTTTCCGCGTCATCAATGCGGTTGGCATTGATTTTGGAACGGATATCCCCCAGCGAGGATGCACCGCCCGTATAGCCGGCCGAATAGCCGCTCTGTGCAGGGCCAGACTGGCTACGGCGCATGGTGATAATCGCATCGTATGCAGCGTTTATCTCATCCATCTTTTTGGCCGCCATATCGGAAAGCGGGCTGTTTTCATAATTTTCAGACTGATACTTGCGCGCGAGCGCGCGGTAAGCATCGCGCACCTGTTCGTCGGTCGCGTCCGGCGTAATATTCAAAATCTGATAAGGGTCTTTCATAAAGATGACCATACCTTTCGCAGGGCTGAAGATTGGATAAAGTGCTTCTTTAATGCCCGGTTTCCTTCGGCTGAAAAACCAGCTTCTGCGCATCGAAAAGCCCGTCTGTCAGGATATTGCGCAAAATTGCATCGAAACGCCGGACCTCTAATAAATCATAGGCGCGCACGGCCTCAGCGGCCGTCAGGAACAGGGATTCCCGCGCATTCTGCCGCGCGGCCTTTGCGGCTTCCAGATCCCCTTTTGCGATTTGAAAGGCGCAGACATACGGATTATAGTCTCCGCTCTCCAGATCGTCCTCCAGATCGTCCGCCGCATCGATGAGATAGACCCAGCGTCCCACACAATAGCCCAGCCGGTCGAGAACCCGCCGGGTGTCCTCCGTTTGGGCATCCATCGAAAACAGGGCAGCGAGCGCCTTTGCCGTGGGGTCAGCGGCGCGGTCGATCTGGCCGCAGCCTTCTTCTTCGAGAAGAGCCTGCTCCTCCATCATGTGGGAAACAATTTCCTCAACGCGCGGATAACGCCTCTTCGCCTTATTATGCGCATGCGCGGCAAGGGGATTCAGAAGCCGGGATGCAAGGCGTTTCCAAAATCCGGCGTCCCGCAGATTATCGCGCAGCTTATAAAAGGTCATGATAACCGCCGCAGCCGCCGTAAACGAAAATTCGCTTTCGCCGCCGGAGCAGGTGTGGCATTTGGCGAAGGGATTGAACGGGCAGCGTGCTTTCTGAAAGCCGGGGCACTGCTCGGAAAGGGAGAGCCGAAGCAACGCGGCAAAGGTGAAATCGTAGCTGAGTGTCATTCTGGCAAACAGGCCATAGCCGCGGCCAAGCTCCTTGCACAGGGAGCAGTAAACCGCCTTGTACTGCTCATAATCCCGCACTTTCAATTCGGGCTTATACGCTTTTACATAGCCAAACACCCGCACTCCTCCGCCTCGAAATAGTACATTTATTGTAGCCGAAGCGAGTATTGATTTCAATTAACATATTGTAAACTTTAACCGATCTCACAGCAGTGTAAATTCGCTTTTATGAAAGGCAATGATGCCCTCTTTTCGCAGCCGGCAGAGAACCGCCGACAGGGCGCTCCGATCGGCGGCAAGATAGTCTGCCATCCCCTGCCGGTCAAAGGGAACCGTAACCCTCCGGCTGCCCTGACGGACTGCTTCCTCCGTCAGATAAGAAAGCACCTTGTCCCGTAGCGTGCGCCTGGAAAGATGCGAAATCCGGTTGGTCAGAAAAATATTTTTACATGCGAGCAGATGCATCATATTGGCGATCAGGATGGTATGGAACGGGCAGGCATTCCGGCAGGGCATACACAAGCGTTCATAATCGATCCACAGCACGGTCGTATTCTGTATTGCCTGCACCGTGACGGAAACCGGTGTGCCACCGATTACAAATGCCTCCGCAAACACCTCGCCCGGCGATACCCGCGCCACCAGTGCCACGTTTCCATCATATTCCTCGCGGATCAGATGAACATATCCAGAAAGGACAATGCCAAAGCTCTTTGACCGCTCACCGGAAAGCAAAACCGTTTCCTGCCGCTGATACGTCTTTGTCTGAGCCTGCAGGCAGGAGAGCAGCCGGGGCATCGCCTGCAGCTCGATCCCCTCAAACAGCGGAACATTTTTGAGTTGATCAAAAGAATTCTCCATTTTAAAGCCCTCCGTTGTAATAACAACCGATTTTTGATTTTAATTCTGCTATGATACCCTTTGTCAGGCAAGAGCAAACACGCTTGCTGAAGTT
>DCJV01000030.1:0-4354 GCA_002320555.1 Ruminococcaceae bacterium UBA1691
GACTGACGGCACGACTTTGACGTCGATCTGCCCGCGCTGGCCCGGATATTGCATCTGCTCATACGGTTTTGGCACATATTTCGGGTTTGGAAGCGGCGAGCCATTTGCCCGCGTTTGCGCAGAAAGCGGTACAGTCCGGAGACTGATCTTTAGGCTTTTATACTATATTTAAACTGTTCTTTTGAAACGCACCTAAAAGTTAAAAAATTCACAAAAATTAATTTGACAACCCGAAAAAGTATGCTATACTGTAGGTGAGTAGGGATTCACCCTCATGGAAGGGGATTTTCCATAGAGCCTATTTTCAAGAGAGTCATATGAAGGAGGAAACAGAAAGTATGGACAATCGTTATGCCATCAGCACCTATCCAGATGCAGCGGCCATTACAAAACAGCTCGATGAGCTGATCAAGCTGCCGATCTACACCATCAGCCCAGAGGCCCTCAAGCGCTATGAAGAGGATTATTTCGACAAGAAATGCGCAAAGTCCAAGGAGATGATTGAAGAAGCGAAAACGGTCATCCCCGGCGGCGTGCAGCATAATCTCGCCTTCAACCATCCGTTCCCGCTGGTATTCACCAAGGCGGACGGCGCCTATCTCTACGATATCGACGGCAATCAGTATTACGACTTCCTGCAGGCGGGCGGCCCGACGGTGCTCGGCTCCAATCCGAAGGTCGTGCGCGACCAGGTCATTGAGCTGCTCAACACCTGCGGCCCCTCCACGGGCCTGTTCCATGAATTTGAATATAAACTGGCCAAGAAGGTCTGCGACAGCGTGCCGAACGTTGAGATGTTCCGCATGCTCAACTCCGGCTCCGAGGCCTGCATGGCCGCGGTCCGCGTGGCGCGTCTTGCTACGAAGAATAAGAATATCATCAAGATGGGCGGCGCCTATCATGGCTGGAGCGACCAGCTTGCTTACGGCATCCGCGTCCCCGGCTCCAAGTTCACGCAGGCGCACGGTGTCCCTCTTTACATCTTCAAGCATACGCAGGAATTCTTCCCGAACGATCTTGACGATCTTGAGAGGAAGCTGCGCTTCAATCAGCTGCGCGGCGGTACGGCAGCGGTCTTCATTGAGCCGGTTGGCCCCGAAAGCGGCACCCGTCCGCTGGATAAGGACTTCAACAAGGGTGTAGAACGCCTTTGCCGCAAGTACGGCGCGCTGCTCGTCTTCGACGAGGTTGTCACCGGCTTCCGCATCGGCATGGCCGGCGCGCAGGGCTATTTCGACGTTTCTCCGGACCTCACGGTATTCGGCAAGGTCATCGCCGGCGGCTATCCGGGCGCGGGCGGCCTCGGCGGCAAGAAGGAGTACATGAAATATCTTGCGGCCGGTATCCAGACAGGCGACAAGGTTCACAAGGCCCTCATCGGCGGTACAATGGCTGCAACGCCCATCAGCTGCGTCGCCGGCTATTACACGCTCGAAGAGATCGAGCGCACCAATGCCTGCCAGAAGGCCGGTGAGATGGGTGACCGCATAACCGCAGGCCTGCAGAAGCTCATCAAGAAGCACGGTCTACCGTTCGTTGCGTTCAACCAGGGCTCCATCTGCCATCTGGAGACGGTCGGCACCATGCACTTCTCCATCGACTGGGGCAAGCTTTGGAAGGTCCCGGGTGTGCTCAAGGCCACTTCCGAGCGCAAGGCGGAAATGGAGCACATGGGTGCCGCTTATATGGCGGAGGGCCTCGTAACGCTTGCGGGCAGCCGCCTGTATACGAGCGCCGCCTATACGCCTGAGATGATTGACGATGCTCTGGCGCGCTTCGATAAGGTCTTTGATACGGTTACCGTGAAAAAATAAGTTGATTTATCCTCCCGGCGGCGCAGACACGCCGCCGGGATTTCTCATCAAGGAGGGATTCCGTTTGGATATGGAGATCATGCAGGCAAAGCAGCTCGTCGTCCGCGCAGGCAAGCAGCTCGTCGAGAGCGGCCTCATTGCGCGCACCTGGGGCAATGTCAGCTGCCGCGTCAGCGATACGCAGTTTGTCATCACGCCCAGCGGACGGGCCTATGAGACCCTCACCCCGGAGGAGATCGTCCTCGTCAATATCGCGGATTTAAGTTATGACGGCGATATCAAGCCCTCCTCGGAAAAGGGCATCCACGCTTCTGTCTATCAACTGCGCCCCGACGTTCATTTCGTCATCCACACGCATCAGGTAAACGCCAGTATCGTCAGCCCCCTGGGCTTTGATATCAACAATATCGCTCCCGAAAGCGCTGCCATCATCGGCGACCATGTCCCGATGGCTGCCTATGGCCTGCCCGGGACGGGCAAGCTGCGCAAGGGAGTCATTGCTGCCATCGAGCGCTCCGATAGCAAGGCCGTCATTATGGCGCATCACGGCGCCGTGTGCATGGGCAAGGATTATGAGGAGGCGTTCGCTGTTGCATCTGAGCTCGAAAAGGTCTGTGCCAGGCATATCATGGAGCGTTACCGCGAGGTTACTGGAAAGGTAATCGATACCTTCGATGAAATCCATGAATATGTGATCGAAACCATCGGCAAAAAAGGCGGGAATGCCGCGCCGGTCGTCGCTTATGAAAGCGAACGCGACGGCGCTATGTGCAACCTGACCAAAGTGGGCAGCGACAAGGTCGTCCGCGTCGAAATTGCGACCGGCCAGATTGCCGGAGACGAGATGGCCTGCATTCCCGAGGCCGATATGCACCGCGCGATTTATGCAAAGCGGGCGGGAATCAATTATATCATCCATTCGCAGCAGCCCGACATCATGGCAGCGTCTAAGCTGGGCCGCACGATGAAGCCGCTGCTCGACGATTTCGCCCAGATTGCGGGCGCTACCGTGCGCTGCACGGTTTTCAATCCATCCAGCACCATGAAAACATCCAAAAAGGTCGTTAAAGCGCTTAAGGGACGCGACGCCGTCCTGCTCAAGGATAACGGCGCGCTCTGCTGTGGTCCGACCAAAAGTGATGCACAGGCCACAGAAATGGTCATGGATAAGGGCTGCAAGACAATGCTGGGTGCCGCCCTGTTTAACACCGCGAAGCCCATCAACGCGATTGAAACCCGCCTGATGCGTTTTATCTATAAAACCAAGTACTCCAAGCAGGCGGAGAAAAAGTAATTTTTTCACTTTGCCATCTTCTGTTACCCCCTTATACATATGGAAACGGCCCGTACCATTTTTGGTTGCGGGCCGTTTCTGGTTTAGTAAGCAGGTATAGTAGTATATAAAACCGGATTTTTAAAAATCAATATTGTGAACCTATGGGCAAATATGATATAATCTATTTAAATAAGATCATATTTTCTGTAATACATGCTGCCATATCCATTGTATGGCTGACAGAGGAAAGGAGAAACGAAAATGAATCCATCCATTTTTAAGCTCATTGCGCTGCTTTCCGCCCTCGTGCTCGTCTTTTCGCTCACTGCCTGCGACGGCCTACAGACAGAGGAGGAAACGACGACACAGCCTCCCATCATCAGCAAGACCAAAATGCCCACAGCCAATGCGGAGGTGCTGGCTTATTTTAACCTGCTGGTCAACGACACCAAAAAGATCAGCCCGGAATTTACAATGTCCAAAGAGCCAAAAGTTTCCGATGTGAAGACCTCCAATCAAACGTTAGCAAACCTCGTCCCTACGCTCAAGCAGCTCATGCTCAACAAAACGAGCGTCTCCTCGAAAGATGGAAAAAAGCTTTCGGAGGTGATGCCGGTATCCGGCCAGGAGTGGGCCAGTCAACTGACCCTTTCCGACATCCGTTATGCACAATGCGTCCAGGAAGATGGTCTTTATAGAATTACGATTTTCTTCAATGAAGAGGCAGAACCTGCTCCTCTGACGAGCCGCCACGGAAAGGCCTTCGATATCGAGGAGCGTTCCGCGATTGAGAAAGAATTCCAGAATGCCAAGGATTATATGCAGCTCGGAGACTACAGCATCCGTTTTGTCGATTCCACCATTACCTGTGAAATCGATCGCAGCAATGATGAAATTCAGAAGCTGGTCTATAACAAGCGGATGAAGCTTAATGCACAGGCAACAGGTGTTGGAAAGCTTGCATCCGCCGGTCAGATTGACTTCAGCTGTATCTTGGAAATCCGGACAGAGTTCAATCTCACCTGGGAGCATCCAGAGGCCTCTACCACCGCCGGATAAGAAACTTATCAAGAAGGCATCGTTATTGCCATGGCAAGCAAAAAAGGCAAACACAACAGGGAATTTTTACGAATTTGTTCTTCCCCTGACGCTGTCAGGGAATCAGCCTGTTATCGTTTTGTTATAATATAAAGTCCGTCTGATTACTTTCGTTGTGCTGCAGATTTCGCTAACGCGACTTCATTCTCTTTGCTCGATGCAAAGA
>DCJV01000030.1:4372-4561 GCA_002320555.1 Ruminococcaceae bacterium UBA1691
TGTCCCCCACAACCCCCGCGCACGGCACTTCGGCAGCGGGTAGTGGAGAGGCACGTTAAAAGCCGTTCGGCGAAAAGGCTTCAAACTCACCGCCTTACGGCGGTTCAGACACGAAGCCTTTTCGTTTCCCCGCTGCGCGAGGCAATTCCCTCACGAGCCACGCCAGAGGTAAGTGCTGCGCTGCCTTGG
>DCJV01000138.1 GCA_002320555.1 Ruminococcaceae bacterium UBA1691
TGGGCGGCATGGAACAGCGCATGGGCGGCATGGAACAGCGCATGAATGGCATGGAACAGCGCATGGATGGCATGGGACAGCGCATGAACCGGTTTGAGATATTGCTGGAACATGACATCCCCAAACAGTTGCAGTTGCTTGCGGAAGGCCATCAGGGAATTGTGAAGCGCTTGCCGGAGGAACATGAACTGGATGGCATCCGGTCAAGGGTGAGCACCCTGGAACGAGTTGTGGCGGATCATAGCGAAGAGCTGCGTATTTTGAAGCAGGCAAACTGAGCTCTACACCCAAGCGTACATAAAATGGAACCCCAGGTTCTCTGTGAACACAAGCAGAGTACCTGGGGTTCGTCTATAAAAGCTTCACGCCAGCTTATTTAGTTTCCTCCAGACTCGTTTCGGCGGACGCTGGTATGCTTACATTGAGCGCATTTGAACACGGTTGCACGAGGCGAAAGCGTCCCGTGTGCGCCGCAATACGGACAGGTCACGTCAAAGAAGCCGGACATCTGCAGATAGCCCGTCGCCATCAGGGCGGAGCCACCGATGATGAGCAGCAGGCCGAGAAGCCCCATCAGCGACCAGGTGAACACAAGAATCAGCCCGCCGAAGACTGCCACGAAGCCGAGGACGAGAAACACCATGCCGACCGGCCGGTGCCGCTGCTTTTCGCCGAGTAGGGTGCGCTTTTTCTGCAAGACATCTCCGCAGTGCGGGCAGGTGGGCGCAGCAGAGGAAATTTCTCTTTTACATTTCGGACAGGGCGTCAAAGCCATCATACAACCTTCTTACTGTTGAATGAAAGTATGGGAATAGCAGATTGATCGGCAAGCCCGCTATGCTTCTTGGCTTGATGATTCGTCCGCTTTCAGCAGACTGATGCCGAGCTCCTTGAGCTGGATGTCGTCCACGATAGCCGGGCATTCTGTCATCGGTTCGCTCGCATTCTGCACCTTTGGATAGGCGACGACATCCCGCAGCGTTTCGCAGCGGAGCATCTGCATAACCAGACGGTCGAGGCCGATGCCGAAGCCGCCGTGCGGCGGCGCGCCGAAGCGGAAAGCGTCGAGGAGGTAGCCGAATTTTTCCTTGGCCTCCTCGTCGCTCAGGCCCAGCAGGGTGAAAATACGCTTTTGTAGGTCAGGGTCGGTAATGCGGATGGAGCCGCTGGAGAGCTCGATGCCGTTGAGCACAAGGTCATATGCTTTTGCGCGCACGTTGGCCTTATCCGTTTCCAGATAGTCGAGGCATTCGTCCATCGGCGCGGTGAAGGGGTGGTGCATGGCGACGAACGTTTTTGCCTCCTCATCCCACTCGAAGAAGGGGAATTCCGTGATCCAGAGGAGGTTGTATTGATCCTGAGGGATGATATCGAGCTTTTTCGCCACTTCGTTGCGCAGTGCGCCGAGGGTGGGGAGGACGTGTGATGCCATTGTATCCGCCACGATGAGCACCACATCTCCGATTTCTGCACCGGCACGCGAGAGGAGCGCCTGCATCTCCTCGTCCGTCATGAATTTGGCAAAGGAAGAGGTTACGCCGTCCGGCGTGAGGCGAATCCAGGCAAGGCCCTTCGCGCCGATGCCCCGGACGAATTCCGTGAGTTTATCGATCTCCTTGCGGGTGAGTGTTTTAACCGCGTCCTTCGCCGTGATGCCGCGCACTGTGCCGCCGCCGGCAACAGCACCGGAGAAGACGGAGAAGCCGCAGCCCTCCACGATGTCCGTCAGGTCATAAAGCTCCATGCCGAAACGGGTGTCGGGCTTATCGGAGCCATAGCGGTCCATGGCCTCCCGGTAAGTCAGCCGCGGCAGGGGAAGCGCAATGTCTATGCCGAGCGCGTCCTTAAATACACGCTTCATGTAACCCTCGCCGATGGCGAGCACATCCTCCATATCGACAAAGGACATCTCCACATCGATCTGCGTAAATTCCGGCTGGCGATCTGCGCGCAGGTCCTCATCCCGAAAGCAGCGGGCGATCTGCATATAGCGGTCGAAGCCTGCCACCATGGAAAGCTGCTTATAGAGCTGCGGGGATTGCGGCAGGGCATAAAACGTGCCGTTGTGGATGCGGCTGGGGACGAGGAAGTCGCGCGCGCCCTCCGGTGTAGAACGGATGAGAACCGGCGTTTCAATTTCGATGAAGCCGTTTTCATCAAAATAATCGCGCGTGATCTTGGAAATCTTATGGCGCATGAGGATATTGCGCTGCAAATCCGGGCGGCGCAGATCAAGATAGCGGTATTTTAACCGGGTTAATTCCGAAGTAGGGCAGTTTTCGATGATCTCAAAGGGCGGCGTTTCGCTCAACGCCAGAATGCGCAGGTCGTCCACCGCGATTTCGATCTCGCCTGTGGGGATGTCTTTATTTTTGCTCGAGCGTTCGCGGACGGTGCCCTTCGCCATGAGCACATATTCGCCGCGCACGGTAAACGCCTTGTCGAAGACTTCCTTTTCCGTCTGCTCGTCGAAGGCGAGCTGGACGATGCCAGTGCGGTCGCGCAGATCGACGAAGATCAGCGCGCCGAGATCGCGCTGGCGCTGCACCCAGCCGCACACGGTCACAACCTTTCCCACGTCCTGGATACGCAGGTCGCCGCAGTAATTCGTTCGTTTGAGTCCGGTCATTGTGTCCATTATAGATTCCCTCCCAAGAGCGCCTGCAGGTCGCCGGCGCTTTCATCGTTTAGAAAATCAGCGAGCTGATTCGCCGTTTCGTGCACGACCAGCCCCATGAAATCATCCGCAAAGGTGGTAAGCTCCACCTGACGCGTGTCGCCCGTCTCCATATTCTTGAGCACCGCTTTTCCAGTTTCCAGCTCGTTATCGCCGAGTACCATGGTGTATTGCGCGCCGAGCTTGTTGGCGTATTTCATCTGCGCCTTGACGGAGCGGCCCGCGAGGTCGTACTGCGCGGACATGCCGTCCTCCCGAACAGAGGCGACGATTTTGACCGCCTCAGCCGTGGCCTTTTCGCCCATGGAAGCGATGTAGAGATCGCATTTGGGAGCCTCCGGGAAGGGCGTTTTCTGCGCTTCCATCAGGAGCATCAACCGCTCAAGGCCCATGGCAAAGCCGAGGGAGGGCACATGTGGGCCGCCAAGCTCCTCTACGAGGCCGTCATACCGCCCGCCGCCGCAGACCGTGCCCTGCGCGCCAATCTCGTCGGAGACGAATTCAAAGACCGTGCGCGTGTAATAATCGAGCCCGCGCACGATGCGGGGATTGATGGTGTAGGCGATGTCCATCACGTCAAGATAGGCTTTCACGTGCTCAAAATGCTCTTTGCAATCGTTGCAGAGATAGTCGAGCATCAGCGGCGCGCCCTTGGCGATCTCCTGGCAGATGGGGCTTTTGCAGTCGAGAATGCGCATAGGATTGCGCTCGAGCCTTCCGCGGCAGGTTTCGCATAGCTTATCCTGACACGCCGTGAAATAACCATGCAGTGCCTTGTGGTACTCCGCGCGGCAAGTGGGGCAGCCGATGGAATTGAGCTCCAGATGCAGATGCTCGATGCCGAGAAAATCGAAGATATTGGCTGCCAGGGAGATAATCTCCGCATCCGCCGCCGGGGCGGCTGCACCAAGGCACTCGATGCCGAACTGGTGGAATTCACGCAGGCGGCCCGCCTGTGGCTTTTCATAGCGGTAGCAGGAGGTCAGATAGCAGACCTTCTGCGGCAGGGCCTCATTGTGCAAGCCGTGTTCTAGAAAGGCACGCACTGCGCCTGCCGTTCCCTCCGGACGCAGGGTGATGGATCGCCCGCCCTTGTCATCGAAGGTATACATCTCTTTCTGCACCACGTCGGTCGTGTCGCCGACGGAGCGCTGGAACAGCTCTGTATGCTCGAATACCGGTGTGCGGATTTCATGGTAGCCGAAATTTCCGGCAATCTCCAGCATGGATTGCTCCAGATATTGATTTTTATAGCTCTCTGCGGGCAGCGTATCCTGCGTGCCCTTGATACTTTGTGTGAGCAGCGCCATCGTGTCCTCTCCTTTAAACGAAAACTGTTTCTTTCTATTTTCACATGTTTGCGCGGAAAAAGCAATGTTTCAGCGGGATTTTTTTAAAGAAATGCGGGATTTTCGGCGGATTAGAATGGACGGAGGCCCGGCGGAAATAAAAAAGGCCGGCCGCGCTCTTTGGAAAGCACGGCCAGCGGATAGATTTTTAGAGAATGCCGGATTTATTTCGATAAAAGATTATGTAAGATATTAACTAAAAAGGATTTAAAATATATAATTGACACGTGGCGTA
>DCJV01000019.1 GCA_002320555.1 Ruminococcaceae bacterium UBA1691
GCTCAGGCTGATATTCATTTTTTCACCAATCCCCATTATCATGGGGATTATCCCTACAATTCCCATCCCTGCCCCGGCGCCAATATTCAGCCATTGGGAGACCCTGCCGCGTTCTGCGGAATGCGGAGAGATCAAGGACATTGTGCCCCACAAAGCCGTGTCCTGAAAAGAGTAGGTTAGATCCCAGGCGAAATAGATGCATAAAAACACAACGATCGATCCGGTTTCGTTCAGGCCAAAATTGCAAAATAGAAGAGCGGTCAGCAAACCAATGACGATGGGAAGCTTGCCGAGAAAGGGGTGCAGCTTCTGCCCGGGTCGATATTTCCGTCGGTCGATGATAACGCCGACAAGCGGATCATTGAGGGCATCCCATATGCGGGACAAACTCGTGATCTTGCCGACGTGATCCGGGTCCATATGCAGCACATTGGTGCAGAAATAAAAAATCCACTGATTGACGATTCCGTACGTCGCATTTTGGCCCGCCAGCGCTGTTGCATAGGAGAATAGCTCCCGATTGGGGACGTCGCCCTCCTTCGCCTCCTGATTGAAGAAAAAACGGATTGGATTCCCCATACGTCTTGATCGAATCTTTTTGTTATGTATTCCCATATTCGCCCTACCCCTCCCGTGATAAAATCTTTGTATTGCATTTTACAATATTTTACTATATTCCATTCTTGTTTTCAATTAAATTTAGCACTTTTATGCAACTTTTCTTTTGCTCAGGTTACATACCTGGGATACGCATCACAATGCCGCGGAACGCTTATCAGCATCCCACGGCATCTCGTTAGATTACAATTTACAGGAAATAGAGTCCTTATTTTGCTTTTTTGCGTGTTAGAACAAATGCCACGGCAGCAGAGGTGGAAACCAGCGCAAGCACTGGAATCGCCAGGGAAACGCCGGTTGCCGGATTTTCAGCCGACCCATTGAAGAGCTCTGAACGCTCCGTGGCGGGCGTATCTGACGGCTCTGTGCTGCCTGTGCCCGCCTGTGCTGTGGCAGAAGAGTCTGCAGGCCCTGTGTCAGGAGTGCCTTCCGGCTCGGTACCGGATACGGCTGTGGAGGGCTCTGTCTCAGGCGAACCGGTGATCCCTTCAAAGAGCTGTTTGATCAGCTGATAGCCATAGAGCAGCGCGTTGTCGATCGTGCGCACCGCGATCAGGTCGACCAGCAGGCAGCCGCCGTCGTCCGGCATGATATCGCCGTATTTGACGAGATAGGTGTCATAATTCCAAGCGTCATTTTCATCGATGACAAACATACGCATGCTGCGGTTGAGGCCGTCGCCATAGAGATGGAAGCTGCAGCCGGCGTTGTAGCCGAGGGTGATGCCCTCATCCGTCTTGCCGACCATATTATTGGTGTGGTCATGGCCGAAGAACGCGCCAGCGATATCGCCCTGCCTGAGCCAGCTATCATACTGGCCGTGGTCATCATAGGATGGACAGGGGCCTTCCTTGACAACGCCCTCGGCCTTACTCTCATCCATGACGTACCATTTGGCCGCATTTCGTCCGCTTCCGCGTACAGAACCCATAACGCCGAATGGAACCTGCTTGAGAAGGCTGTAAATCTGCGGCACCGGGATATGCTGGAATAGAAGCGAGGGGACGGGATTCCCTCCATTTTCCGCTTTGAGCGTGTTGCTGGTCTGTTCATACCAATCGATCTGATTCTGATGGACGCCGTCGTAATTGCCGTTTGCATCATAGTCATTGGAATCCATCATATAAATATTAAAGGCAACACGGCTACCGTCGCTGCTCAGGATCGGCAGGTTATAGGTGCCTACGCCGTCAAGCGCTTCGCCTTCGTCAATCGCGAGACAGTTGCCATAGGCCATAAACATAGCCATCTGGTCTTCCTTGGTGGTCACCCTGGATTCGCCGTCATGATTGCCGAAGACGACGGCAAACGGGATATCCCGCTGGACTAGCGGTTGGATGATCTTGTCGATCGCGGTGCGTACCTTTTCAGCCGTGGAGCCAACCCATCTGCCTGCAATATTATCGCCGGTGAACACGACGAGGTCAGGCTTTTCCTGATCGAGCGAGGCTTCAATAAAGTGAATCATTCTTTGGTCTGCCTTGTCCGTATCCTGTGTGTCGGAAATCATCATGATCTTGAATTTTCCGTCCTGACGAAATTGGAGCACGGTATCCTTTCTGGAAGCGCCGGCTGACGCCACAGGCGCCATGACGGCAAGTAAAAGGCTGAGCGCCATGACGATTGAGATGATCCTTTTTTTCAATTGAATTCCTCCTTTTTCTCGAAACGGACACTCGCCCGTTGTTGATTTTGATATATGACACGATACATCACAATAAGGAGTTTGTCAAATTTTATAAAAGCAATTTTAACATTATTTTAATCTAAATCTTACAGATAGGGGATGAAAAATAAAAATTTTTCACCTTCCGTCTTGCCCTTCTGGCTGTAAATTGATATGATTCATATGGTATTATTATGTTTACTCAGGAAGGATTTTCATCGTATGAAACCAAAACTTACTCTTAAAATTGCCAATTCCGACCTGCTGCCGACACAGGGCCGCTATGAGGAGCTCTTGGCCGCAGCAGATGAATGCGGCGCGCTGACTGCTTGGCGGGGGGACACGGCGCTCGCGCTGCTCGTCCTGCTCGGCGGCGAGGAGCGCGTCAGCGGGATTCGCGCCTGGGCAAAGGCGTTTCAGAATGGAGAACATACGATTTCCTCTGAATCGGTTTCCTGCTCTTTCCTTTCTGAGACGAAAGCATTCGTAGGGAACGGCAAAAAGGATAATGGTTCCCGCGAAAGCTTTCCAGACGTTCTGTACGGCCCCGGCCCCGTCGATTTGGAAGCGGGCCGCGTGCAGGGGATTTTCGTGTGTGTCCATGTTCCGGCGGATGCTGCTCCGGGTAGGTATCAAGGGGAAATCCGCGTGACGGCCGGGGGAATGGGCGAGCCGCTCACCCAGCAGCTGACACTGGAGGTTCTCGATGCCGTCCAGCCGGCCCCGGAGGACTACCGGTTCGACATCGAGCTCTGGCAGTACCCGTATCGTGTCGCACAGTATTACGGGCTCGAGCCGTTTTCACAGGCACATCTGGATGTGCTTCGGCCCCACTTGCGGCTTTACCGCACGCTTGGTGGGCATGCCATCACGGCGAGCATCGTGGAGGAACCGTGGAACGGGCAGACCTATGGCGCATATCCCTCCATGATCAAATGGGTGCGCCGGAAGGATAAGCGTTTTGCCTTCGATTTTACGGATTTCGACAAATGGGTAACGCTCTGCCATGAGCTTGGCTTGGGCGACAAGATTGTATGCTACAGCCTGATCCCTTGGGGGAACAAGGTGACCTATTACGATGAGAAAAAGAGGGCTTTCCACTCCTCCTCTCCGCGGCCCGGTACCCGCAGATATCGGAAGTTGTGGACGCCGTTTCTAAAAGCGCTTGCCGCGCATGCAAGGGAAAAGGGCTGGTATGATCAGATTTATATCGGCATCGATGAGCGCCGCCACATGGAAAAAGCGTACGATCTGATCGACGCGGTTACAGGCGCGTCTGGTACGCCTCTGCGCAAGGCGGCGGCGATGGATCATTTCAGCGCGAAGTATTTCCCATTGATTGACCGCATGGCGAGCGTCAGCGTCGGCTTGGAGACGGCGACAAAAGCGCTCGAAGATTACCGCGTGCTTGCAAACCGGCGCAAAGGGAGGGAGGGCCTGCGGACGACAATCTATACCTGCGTCGGCCATTTCCCCAACAGCTTCACCTACAGCATGCCGGCAGAGAGCTACTGGACGATTTTCTTCTCCGCCGCGCAGGGAGCAAACGGCTTTTTGCGCTGGGCGTACGACGCATGGGTCCAGGATCCGTTGCGCGATACGACGCATGTGAGCTTTGAGTCAGGCGACTGCTTCCTTGTCTATCCGGACGAGCCGGATGCTGCGAAACCCATCACAAAATCCAGCGTGCGGCTGGAAAAGCTCGCTCAGGGGCTGCGTGATCTCAATAAGCTGCTGTTTCTCGCGGAGCAGTCCCCCGCGCTTGCAGAGAAGGCGACTCAACTGCTCGGGCAGGTGAAGGTAACTTATACACAGAAGGGCGACGCTGTGGCGGATGAGCAGACACGTATGGCTCTGCCCTCTGATATGGCGGCGCTGCGCCGGGGTTTGTGGGCGCTGACAGAGGAATATCTGTCTGACGATAAAAAATGAAAAAAGCGGATAGGGGGAACAAAGAGCATCTACGAGCCATCGATCAGGGCTCGCATATTGCGCCTTTGCAGACGCAAAATGATGTTTTTTTCGGCTGGTCTGCAATTAAGGTATTTTGAAGCAACCCTTTGTATCTTAATAAAATTTCCATTTTTCTGCGAAATGGACTGCGAAACTTGTTGACATTGTCTGTGCTTTGCGGTAGAATAAACACGACAGCTGAATAGGAGAAGAATACGAGTGTATTTCTAGGAGATATGAGAATAGAAACGACTCCCGTTTAGCGGGGTGCGCTTTCTGTTCTTTTTTTCTGTGCTTGGGGGGGCGCAGGTTACAATTTGATATCATGAATGCAGAGGGAGGCCATCAGTTTGGGTAAGTACGTAATGGCGCTTGATCAGGGCACCACGAGCTCGCGGGCGATCATATTCGACAAGGGCGGGCATATCCTCGCCAAGGCGCAGAGGGAATTTGAGCAGGTCTATCCCAATGCCGGCTGGGTGGAGCACGACCCGATGGAGATTCTCTACAGCCAGTTGCAGTCAGTGGCGACAGTGCTTGCATCCGGCGAGGTGGACGCTGGTCAGATCGCTGCGATTGGTATCACCAACCAGCGCGAGACGACAATCCTTTGGGATAAGACGACCGGAAAGCCGGTATACAATGCGATCGTATGGCAGTGCCGCCGCACGTCGGACTATTGCACGCAACTGAAAAACGAGGGCCTGGAGCCCTATGTGCGGGAGAAAACAGGGCTGATTATCGACGCCTATTTCTCTGCGACAAAGATCAAGTGGATTTTTGACAACGTCCCCGGCGTCAGGGAGCTGGCGGCAGAGGGGAAGCTTTTATTTGGGACGGTCGAGACCTGGCTCATCTGGAATCTGACCGGTGGCAAGGTGCATGTTACAGATTATTCCAATGCTTCGCGCACCATGCTCTTTGATGTCGACAATCTCTGCTGGGATGAGGTCCTCTGCAAGAAATTCGATATCCCTATGTCGATTCTGCCCACGCCCGTACCCTCCAGCCAGGTTTACGGGGAGGTAGCGCCGGGTATCCTCGGCCTTGAGCAGATTGAGGGCGTGCCGATTAGCGGCGCCATCGGTGACCAGCCCGCAGCCCTGTTCGGGCAGGCGTGCTTTAAGCCGGGCCAGGCAAAAAATACATACGGAACCGGCTGCTTCCTTCTGATGAATACGGGCGACCGACGCATCCGTTCCCAGTACAACCTGCTTTCGGGCGTAGCCTGGGGGCTGGATGGCAAGGTGGAATACGCGCTTGAGGGCAGCGCCTTCAATGCGGGCTCTGTCATCAAATGGCTACGCGACGAGCTGCACATGATCGATACGGCGCGCCGTTGCGATGAGCTGGCGGAGAGCGTGCCGGACGCCAACGGCATGTATCTCGTACCAGCCTTTACAGGCTTGGGCGCCCCCTATTGGGATATGTATGCCCGCGGTTGCATCGTGGGGCTTACCCGCGGCGTCAATCGGGCGCACTTTGCCCGCGCGGTGCTCGAGAGCATCACCTATCAAATGACGGACCTGCTCGAGGCGATGATCAGTGATTCCGGCATTGAGATGAGGGATCTCCGCGTGGACGGCGGCGCGAGCGTGAGCAATATCATGATGCAGATCCAGGCCAATATGATCCAGGCGTCCGTTAACCGGCCAAAGACCATCGAAACCACGGCCCTGGGCGCCGCGTATCTTGCGGGGCTCGCCGTCGGCGTATGGAAGGATCGCGACGATATCGAGCAAAATCGCGAGGTGGACCGCATATTTGTCCCTCAGATGGATAAACCTACCCGTGATAAGTATTATGAGGGCTGGAAACGTGCGGTCAGCCGCTCCCGCGACTGGGCGGAACACTGAGGATGAAACGGGGAGAATGCTTTCCCATTTCTCAATAAATTTTTTCATTCTACTATTAAAAAATGGAGTGATTCATCATGGCAAAGACCATCGTTGACTGGAAGACCATCAGCTCATTCGTAACAGACGCGTTCGTCGGCGTCGGCGTGCCGCGCGAGGATGCGGAAATCTGCACGGACGTGCTGCTGGAGTCCGATCGAAGGGGCATCGAGTCCCACGGTGTCAACCGCTTTAAGCCCATCTATATCGATCGCATCAATATCGGCATCCAGAATCCTGTCACCAATTTCGAGATCGTGAAGGAGACACCCACCACGGCTGTCATTGACGGCCATGACGGCATGGGTCAGGTTATCGGGTATAAATCGATGAAGATGGCGATCGAAAAGGCGAAGAAATACGGGATGGGCATGGTTGCCGTGCGCAACTCCTGCCATTACGGCATCGCGGGCTACTATGCGACGATGGCCACAAAGGAAAATATGATCGGCATCACCGGCACCAACGCTCGACCCTCCATCGCGCCGACCTTTGGTGTGGAGAATATGCTCGGGACAAACCCGTTAACCTTCGGTATCCCCACAGATGAGGAATTTCCCTTTGTGCTCGACTGCGCGACCTCTATCACCCAGCGCGGCAAGCTGGAATACTATTCCCGCATTGGCAAGTCAACTCCCGCAGGCATGGTCATCGGGCGCGACGGTACCGCGAAGACCGATACGGATGCGATCCTCAAGGAGCTCAACACCGGGGAGGCGGCACTGGCACCGCTCGGCGGTATCGGCGAGGAGATGGCCGGCTATAAGGGCTATGGCTATGCCACGGTTGTCGAGCTGCTCAGCGCGGCGCTGCAGCAGGGCAATTACCTGAAAATGCTCACCGGCATCGGCGAGGGCGGCAAGAAAGTGCCCTATCATCTGGGCCACTTTTTCATCGCCATCGATACAGAGGCCTTTGTGGGCGCGGAATCCTTCAAGAAAACGGCTGGGGACATCCTGCGCGAGCTGCGCGCCTCCACCAAGGCGCCGGGTGAGGATCATATCTATACCGCCGGCGAAAAGGAATGGAATGTCTGGTGCGAGCGCAAGGACAGCGGCGTGCCGATTAACGACGCGGTGCAGAAGGAGCTCTGCGCGGTGCGCGACCAGCTGGGGCTGACGCAGTACACGTTCCCGTGGGAGAAATAATTTCGTTCCGAGGAGTCATTTCCTGGGAAAAGACAGGCTTTGACCAGATTTCTTCTTAACCCCCTGTGAGGGCGGGATATTCTTACCCGTGTTCCGCCCTCACTCCCCCCTTTTATTCAGAAGGGGCGGTGCTTTTACATAACAGATATTGGAGGAAATTACAAATGGATTACGCAAAGGAATCGTTAAGGCTCCACTATGAATGGAAGGGCAAGCTGGAGGTTACGCCCCGCGCAAGCGTCAAGTCAAAGGAGGAGCTCTCCCTTGCCTACACGCCTGGTGTTGCGCAGCCCTGCTTGGAAATCCAGAAGGATATCAATAAGTCCTATGAGCTGACGCGCCGCTGGAACACGGTTGCCGTCGTTACGGACGGCACGGCCGTGCTGGGCCTGGGTGATATCGGCCCGGAGGCCGGTATGCCGGTGATGGAGGGCAAATGCGTCCTCTTTAAGGCCTTTGGCGACGTTGATGCTATCCCGCTGTGCGTAAGATCCAAGGATGTGGATGAAATCGTCAATACCATCGCCCTGCTCGCGGGCAGCTTTGGCGGCGTCAATCTCGAGGATATTGCGGCCCCGCGCTGCTTTGAAATCGAACGCAAGCTCAAAGAGCGCTGTGATATCCCGATTTTCCATGACGATCAGCACGGCACAGCGATCATTTGCTCCGCTGCGATCATCAATGCGCTGAAAATTGTCGGCAAGGAGCTTGCGGATTGCAAGGTGGTCTTCAGCGGCTCCGGCGCGGCGGGCGTTGCGATTGCAAAGCTTCTGATCAGCCAGGGCCTGAAAAAGGTCGTCATGTGCGACCGCAAGGGTATCATCAGCGCGGATGACCCGAATCTGACGCCCGCAAAGAAGGAGATCGCCTCCTTCACGAATGCAGATCATGAGCACGGTACGCTTGCGGATGCGCTCAAGGGCGCAGATATCTTTATCGGCGTTTCCGCCCCCGGCATCGTTTCGCAGGATATGGTCCGCTCCATGGCGAAGGATCCGATCGTCCTCCCAATGTCCAATCCGGTGCCGGAGATCATGCCCGATCTCGCGCTGGAGGCGGGCGCGAAGGTTGTCGGCACAGGCCGCAGCGACTTCCCGAACCAGATCAACAATGTTCTTGCCTTCCCGGGCATTTTCCGCGGCGCACTGGATGTACGCGCGAGCGATATCAATGAGGAGATGAAGATTGCGGCGGCGCATGCGCTGGCCGACCTCGTCTCTCCCGAGGAGCTTTGCCCTGAATATATCCTTCCCAAGGCGTTTGATGAACGCGTGGGACCGACGGTTGCCAAGGCGGTTGCCGAGGCAGCGCGCAAAAGCGGCGTAGCCCGCATTTAATGTTGCCATCCTCTTATTTTACGTTCACCACGGTAGGGGGCGCGCCTTTCGGAGTTATTCGGAAGGCGCGC
>DCJV01000079.1 GCA_002320555.1 Ruminococcaceae bacterium UBA1691
ATCTTGCCGCTGCCGAAGTGCCGTGCGCGGGGGCCGTGGGGGATAGGAGCGAATTCATCCATCAATGCATCGCCTTTGCGGTGCGGCATTTGCCGGGGACGGATAACACCGGCCCGTTCGCTTCGAATTGGCATATCAAATAGTTTTGAAAGGGCCGGCGAAATAGCCGACCCTGTTTGTTTTCGATCTTTTTATTTTGCCTCCGCCCTGTAATTCGCTACGCGCTGCTCCAGCGTTTTCTCTATTGCCAGCGTCAGAGAATTCGGATGGTCCATTGGCAGATCGCAGTCCATATGGAAAATCATCAGTCCGCCGATGCCGAGGCTGATAGCATACGCCGTTTTATCCGCAATCATGGAAGGGCTGTTGTAATAATCGTCAATCGTCACCGGATTGCCCGCCTCATCCGTATAGGCGCCAGGGAAGGCATTGAGCCAGTACGCGTCCGGCTCGTTGCCAACCTGGCTCCAGGTAGGCCAGTATGCACCGCCGTCCGTCGGGCGGCCATAATAGGGCAGGCCGAGGTTGAACAGCTCGCGGGGGTATTGTAGGCCGTTGAAATAGCGCATCGGGTTGTATGCGCCGGTCATGAAGGTGGAATGGCAGCCATCGTCGTCAAACAGATCATAGGACATCACATGCACCTCATCAATGGCACGCATCGCGCTGCGGCTAAAGCCTACGCCCCAGTTTGCCAGCGCCACGCCGATAGTCACGCTGTCGCCAAATGCGCGGTCAAAGGCCTTGTCGAGCTTTTTGATGAACTCGCCGTAAAGCCTCCACTGTACATTCTGATCCGGGTATTCCCAGTCGAAATCTACGCCGTCCAGGCCAAATTCCTTCACAAAAGCAACGATATTCTCAACCAGCGTATCCATATGCTCCTCAAGGGATTTTGCCGTGATCTCGCTATTGCCCGGGCAAAGGATCGTAGCCGTGATGCGCACATCCGTTTTGATATCGCGCGCGTCGAACACCTCGTGCAGCGCCGCGATTTCACGCCGGAGATCGTCCGCACCGTCGCGGATGTGGATGATGCCATCCGTCGTCCAGTCCACGCCGTTGAAGAGAATCACCTCGTTGATGACCTCGAAATAGCGGGAATAGGTTTTCATTTCCTGATAAGCTTCCCTGTACTGCGCGCTATCCTCGCCATAGGCCTCTTTCATTTGCCGAACCTTGTCGGTGATCTTCCAGGTCTTATTAAAATCAATGCGCTTATAGGCCGCGATGCGCAGAGGCTCGTCAAGCTCTTTAGGCGCAATATTGTAGATCTCCATCTCCTGCAGGCGGAAGGTCCCCACTTGCCCACGCACGACAAGGCGCACCCGTTGCGTAGTGACAGGGTCAAAGGTACAGAATCGATAAGTTTCGATGCGGTCACTTTTGAAGAAATCGACCCACTGGCCGTTTTCATACTTCTGCAGGGCAAAAGCCTTCACGCTCGTGGTGAGTTCCCGCAGGACCACCGTATTAAAGGTGACCGGCTCCAGGAACCGCAGCTCCACATAGGCGCCCTCCTGCTGGCCCGAGGACCAGTAGGTTTCGACCTTGCCGTCCGTTAAAAATTTTGCATCCGCAATCTTAGACCCGCTCTGATCCGCAACAATGGCCTGGGGCGCGAGATTCGGCTCTTTGATCACATTCTTCATCGGGTTGACGCTCACGCCGAACAGGCCCAGTATAAACTGAACGGCGCATACCACCAGCGCAATGATACGCCGAATCATCAGATAACATTTCATCTCTTCTCCCCCTACTCATTCATGGGAAAGTCTCCTCCATCCAATCCCATCACAATGTTCCAAAGCTGATCCGGGGTATCCACCAGAAAGTCCGCCCCGGCCTCCTCCAGCACGCAGCGATCACGAAAGCCCCAGGTAACGCCCGCGCAGGGCAGACCCGCATTGTGGGCCGTCTGCACGTCCACATCCGAATCCCCGGTATACAGCGCCGTTTTTGCGTCTGCACCGAGAAAGCGCAGTGCCTCCAGCACACTGTCCGGAGCGGGCTTGCGGCGTACGCCTGCACGCTCTCCAATGGCAACATCCATCCAAGCACCAAAATGTGCATCAGAAAGCTGTTTGACCGCGCCGTCATATTTATTCGAAACGACGGCGCACTGCGCACCGTTTTTATGTAGGGCTTCCAAAAGCGGCAAGATCCCCTCATACGGTCGCGTTTTGCAGCACATCAGCTTCCCATAATACTCCTTGAATAATACAAAGCAGCGCTCAATCGCCGCTTCATCCGTCCCCGCAGGGACGGCCCGCTCAATGAGCAAATGCACTCCGTTTCCCACGAAACGGCGCACCTCCTCACGGGAGCGCTCCGGATACCCACAATCACGCAGGGCAGCGTTTGTACTGTCCGCCAGATCGTCGAGGGTATCGAGCAGAGTCCCATCCATGTCAAAAACAACCGTTTGATAGCGCATTTTGATCGTCATTCCTTTATAAAAAGCGTTTTCTCAGAATTCGCCCTCAAGGAGCTCACCGTCTGTAATATGGAACCGCAAGTGCTTCTCTGTCCCGTCCTCCAGGAAACGGATATCGATGATGTCCTTTTTCACATATTCCGCGCTGAGCACTTGGGTCTCACTCTCCTTCAGAGTATCCCGGAAGACCTCCATCTGCTCCGCATCATAGCGATCAACATTGTCGGAGGTAAAGAGGAGATTGCCGAAAATCTTGTTGACCTTCGCGATCATTTTCCGCTGGGTCATGTTGAGATAGATATTGTAGTCGCGCAGCAGGAAAACATCAGGGTCGTTGCAGAAAGCGCGCCCGCCGAGCTGACGGCGGAAAATCGTATTATTGACCGCGTTCTTTGTTGTCGCGTCCTCACGGTGGGTCAGATAGCCGTGCAGGGTGGGCTTCCAGTCGAGGCAGACGTCCGCGCCGATGCGGCAGAAATCCACCTTGCCATAGCACGGAGCGAGCGGTACGCCGCAGCCCAAGATGAGCTTATCGCCCACACAGTCGCGGATAAAATCCATCGCCTCGCACATGAGCTGCCCGCGGGATTTGTTATACTGCGGCAGGATGCATGCGGCATAGAGAAAATCGAGCTTGACCATATCGTATCCCCAGTCATTGAGGATCACGTTGAAACAATTGCGGATATACTGGGCCGCTTCCGGATTGTTAAAATCGATGGCATAGAAACCGCCCCAATTGCGGCCCGCGACCACTGGCTTGCCTTTTTCATTTTTAATCAGCCATTCCGGATGCTTCTCGGCAATGGTCGAATGGTATTCGCAGCTGAACGGCGCAAGCCAGAGACCCGCGAGCATCCCCTTTTCGTGGATTCTGTCGGCAATATCCTTCATGCCATTCGGGAATTTCTCCGGATCTATGCTCAGCCAGTCGCCCACAGCGGTCTGATAGCCGTCGTCAATCTGGAAAAGATCAATCTGCTCCGGCACCTTCGCCAGCGCTTCCAAATCGTCCATGACGACTGTTTCATTGATATTCTGATAATATTGATACCATGTGGTATAGCCGCACTTATGCTGCACTTTAGGCTTTGGAATCTCCATGAGCTGGAAATAACGGTCAAAGACCTCATCGAAACCGCCGCGCAGGTGGACGATATCGATCGCGTCATACGGCTGCTCCATTACAACGCCTTCCAGATCCTTTTCTACGATGAGCAGATTGCGGTTGCAGTCGAAATTGAAAACCGTGTAGCCGCTGCGCTCGCTCATAGAGCCGAACAGGTCGACAATCTCCCCATTGCGCACATAGGAATAGGAATATCCATGGAAAACGCCGCTTTCCTTCGGATACTCGTGGAAGGTGTAGTCGCCGGACTTATCAAGGCTCATCTCCTTAATCCACTGCCTGCTCAGCGGGCTCAGGTGTGCCATCCGGTCCGTCACGAAATACTCCTTGCTGTCTGTCCAGGACTGATAGCCATTGACAAAGACGCGGCTGTCCGCCTGATACGGATAATGAAATACCATTTCAAACTGCGTAAAGGATACGGGCTCCTTCGGTAAAATCCGGACATGAACGCGCCCTTTGTCATATTGTGTCATGAGGGAAAAATACTCCGTTTCAAAGGGTTGCTGCGCTTGAGCTTTCCCGCACGTGCGGTGCAGTTGACCATCGGCGATATAGGTGAGCTGGAACCTGCATTCCTTCATTGCGAAAATCTCCCGTCTGGTTTATTCTATAATGGGCATTGCATTCGTAAATGCCACCTCTTTTAGTATTTCTATTATACCTTTTTTTCATGCCCTGTAAAGCATCATTCTACCGTAAAATCTTGAATCTTTATCGGAATTCGATTGAAAAAACGGAAGAATTCTTTTATAATAAAATGGAAAGTACGGGGCAGACCCGCCCTTTCCAGTTGAAAAGGAGGAATTGCACATGGACAATATGGAAAGCAGAGCATTTATCGTCAAATCGGAATCCAATCCACGCATTGAGATCAAAGCAGTTCCAGGTCATTTTGTCACCGGCCATTCCCACATCAATTATTATCTGAATATCACGAAAGTCAAGCATGAGCATGCGATGGCACGTGACGCGGCGGCGCTGCTCGCCGCTCCTTATCTCCATTTCGAAATTATTGACACGATTGTCTGTATGGAGGGCAGCGAGGTTCTTGGCGCTTTCCTAGCCAGGGAGCTTACGAAATCCGGCATGCGCTCCATTAATCAGGGCAGCAGCTTGTTTGTCATCTCCCCGGAATACGATGCCAACGGGCAGATGTTTTTTCGCGAGAATCTTCAGCCCATGGTTGCGGATAAAAGCGTCCTGCTGCTGATTTCCACTGTATCGACCGGCAAGACCATCCGGCGCGCGCTTGACTGCATCCGCTATTTTGGTGGGCGCACGTGCGGAATCGCCGCAGTTTTCAGCGCTATCCCATCAGTTGAAAATATTGAGATCCAGGCACTCTTTACGGCGAAGAATCTGCCGGACTATGAATCCCATTCCACTGGGGACTGCCCGGACTGCAAGGCCCACCGGCCGATCGACGCAATGGTCAATAGCTTCGGGTATTCGAAGCTATAGGCCCCTTTTCGATACACGTCAAAATCCCCGCACCGGAAAACCGGTGCGGGGATTTTGACGTGCGGTTTCCACTGGTGGCACGGTGGGCGCGGTTCCGGTCACAGCAGACCTTCGGCCTTTGCCGTTTGCATCAAAACCGGGGTGATCTCCGGGTATGTAAGCTCCGGCGGCAGCTGCTCAAAAAAGGCAATCTCTTTCATTTCGCTTTCCGGCAGTGCGCCGATCTCATCGATCTCAGCGATGAATACAACCCCGTTCCCCCAGGCATTCGCATCGCCTGCCCGGTAGTCGAAGGCCGGATGAATCCGATATTTTACAGCGCCCGATTCCTCATACAGCTCCCTTCCAGCGGCCTCCAGCGGCGTTTCTCCGCTCTCGATATGACCGCCCTGCGTTTCCCATGTGGCGCGCGCCTTATGGCGGCTCAGCATCAGCCTGCCGCCATAGACCGATAAAACCACAACGTATCGATAGGCACCCAGCGTATTGAGCGGATATGTTTCACAGCGCACTCACCTATCCCTTCTTTCAATGTATATGGATCTTCAAGAAAAAATCGGCGCAAATTTTTCGCAGTCCGCCATTGAAAAATACTCTCCGTCTGCCACAATGATATGGTCGTAAAGCTTGATGTCCATCGAACGCAGCAGCCGCGCCAGCGCGCGCGTCGTCTCCACGTCTGACTGGGACGGAACGGGGATGCCATTGGGGTGGTTATGCCCCAGGATAACACAGGAAGCGTTATGCCGCAGCGCCGTTTCGACAATCCTGCGGTTGCTGATATCCACCATCGACTGCGTCCCCTCAGAAATAACCGCGCAATGCTGCACTCTGCCCCTATTATCCATGCATAAAAGAAGGACCCGCTCCACGGTGACCCCATTGAATTTGGAAACCAGCAGTTCCCCGCAGGTTTGCGATGAGGTCACATCGATGCCTCTGCGTACACGGTCCTCCAGATAGCGGCGGTTGACCGCTGGAATCAGCTTGATCAGGGCGGCCGTATTCAGCCCAACGCCCTCCACCTTGACCAGGTCCTCGACCGACGCCTCAAACACGGCGGAAAGGGAACCAAACGTATCGATCAGGCGGTGCGCTGTTTCATTGGTGTCCTGCCGCGGAATGGAATAAAAAAGCAAAAGCTCCAATACGTTATGCGACTCAAACTGCTCCAGGCCCTCCCGCAGGAATCGTTTCCTCAGCCGCTCGCGGTGGCCTACATGCATCCCCTTCTCCATCGCGGGGGCTTACTTCTTCCGGCTGCCGGGCTTGACCGGCGCGCCCAAGCCTTCCTTGCACAGCGGGCATTCATCCGCTTCCCAGGAGGTGACATCCGCCACATAGACCGCGCGGAACGGCACGCCAAAATCGATCTTCCCTCCGGTGCGGTCGACAATCGAGCCAACGCCCGCCACCACGCCGCCCGCGCGGCGCACGAGCTCCATCACCTCGCGCACGGAGCCGCCTGTGGTGACAACATCCTCCACGATGAGCACGCGCTGGCCCTCCTCCACGGCAAAGCCGCGGCGAAGCGCCATTTCGCCATTTTCATCGCGCTCTGCAAAGAAATTCTCGCAGCCGATATGGCGGCTCACCTCATACGCCATCTGCACAGCGCCCATGGCGGGACCAATGACCAGCTGGATATCGTCATCCTTGAATTGTTCGGCAAGCGCGCCGCAGAGCTCCTCGCTGTATTTGGTATTGCGGAAAATCTTTGCGCACTGTAAATAGCGGTTGCTGTGACGGCCGGAAGTCAGAAGAAAATGACCCTCGAGCAGCACGCCCGCCTCCTTGAGAATCTCTGTTACACGGTCTCTGCTAATCATTCGGTAATACCTCCGCACTTTAATTGTGAAGTTATTATACCTTATTTTTTGCCTTTTGAAAAGCCGTGAAATATGCTATACTAAGATAATTTGAGGATATCTTTTGCGGAAGGATGGCTATATTTGAAAAGTTTTACCATAACCAATAACGATGCGGACCAGCGCCTTGACAAATACCTTATGAAGTCCCTTCCAAGCCTGCCACAGTCCTTGCTCTATAAATACATCCGCAAAAAACGGATCAAGGTAAACGCAAAGCGCGCAGAAATCTCGACCCGTCTGCAGGAGGGAGATATTGTTGACCTTTATATCAACGATGAGTTTTTCGTACAGCCGGAAAAACGCTATGATTTCATGGGTGCTTCCACCTGCCTTGATATTGTCTACGAGGATGAAAACCTGCTGCTGCTCGACAAAAAAGCGGGGCTTCTCTGCCATCCGGACGAGCACGAATACGTTGATACCCTCATCACCCGCGTCAAACGGTATCTCTATGAAAAAGGGGAATATGATCCCTCCGGCGAGCAATCGTTTACCCCCGCGCTCGTCAACCGCATCGATCGCAACACGGGCGGTATCGTCATCGCCGCCAAAAACGCGGCAACCCTGCGCGTATTGAATGCCAAGATGAAAAACCGCGAGCTGCATAAACGCTATCTCTGCCTTGTGCTCGGCAAACTGGACAGAGAGGAGGCTACGCTGGAGGGTTACCTGTTCAAGGACGAGAAGAAAAACCGCGTTTACGTGCGTGACAGGATGTGTCCAGGCGCCAAAACCATCCGTACGCGCTACCATGTGCTCGGATACCGCAACGGGCTGAGTCTGGTCGAGGTGGAGCTTCTAACTGGCCGCACGCACCAGATTCGCGCCCATTTCGCCTCCATCGGCCACCCTCTGCTCGGCGATGGGAAATATGGCACCAATGCGCAAAACAAAAAATACGGCGGTTACAAGAAGCAGTGCCTCTATTCCTATCAGCTTCAGTTTGATTTTCAGACGCAGGCGGAACATCTGGGATACCTCAACGGCAAAACATTCACCGTGCGGGACGTATGGTTCCGCACGGCGTTTGAGGAAGGGACGCTTTAACTTCATATCTCTCAGGGATATATGAAAAAACACCTCCCGGTAACCCGGAAGGTGTTTTT
>DCJV01000050.1 GCA_002320555.1 Ruminococcaceae bacterium UBA1691
AGACGCGGTGAAAAAATCCCCTCAAGCCACGCAGATATTGATGCGAGTGCCGACTCGGCCTTCCGTCAGCGCCCAGCGACGCCGGTTACGAAACCGATCAGAAACCACGCTTTTTTGTGCACTCTGTCTTCTCACAGACTTTATCGATAAGCTGACCGCCGCAAATGCATATTGTTGCATTTGCGGCGGTTTTCTTCCCGATCCAAAATAAATTACGGTCAAGCCTGATCGTCCGTCTGCGAACCACTGCCGTTGATCGGGATCGCTTCGCCCAGATACGTCGGCTCCGGCTTGACGATTGCAGTGAAGAAATCCTTAACGCGCGCCAGAAATTCCCGTGCATTGTTATAAACCGCACTGCTGTATGGCCTCGGATCGGACGCAACGCCGTACGCATCCAGCCCCAGCGCCCGTGCCACATAAACCGCACGGTAAAGGTGATATTTCTGCGTGACGATGACTACCTTCTTCGCCTGGAAGACATCCCGCGCGCGGTACATCGTCTCATAAGTGGAAAAGCCTGCGTGATCCATAAACACGTCGTCTGCATCAACGCCCTTCTCCACTGCGTATTTCTTCATGGCGTTGACCTCGTCATAGTCCTTCTGCCCATGATCGCCGCTCATCAGGATTTTTTTCGCGCCGCCGCGTTCGTAAACGTCGATCGCGCCGAGCACGCGGTCCTCCAACATGTGGCTGAGCGTATCCTCGCCCCAAACCATTGCACCAAGGGCAATCACGCAGTCCGCATTCACCTGCTCTGTTTGCTCCGGCTCCATGAAATACCGCCGTGCGTTGCCAACCACCACCCCGTTGATGACAAACGGTGAAAGAATTCCGATGACAAGCAAAATGCATATAGCAATGAGCACGCACTTTTTCTCCTTCGAAAGCTTTTGCAGCCGGGAAGGCCGCTTTTCCTTTTTCATAACGGCATCCTCACATGGGTTTGACGTTTCTTAATCCTTCTTTTCTAGCTTTTCGAGCGATTCCATCTTCAGAAATGCATTAATAAAGCCATCAAGGTCGCCATCCATCACGGCATTGATATTGCCCGACTCATAGCCTGTGCGGTGATCCTTGACCAGCGTATAGGGCATGAATACATAGGAGCGGATCTGGCTGCCCCAGCCGATCTCCTTTTGATCGCCCTTGATATCCTCAATCTTATCCAGATGCTCGCGCTCCTTGATCTCCACCAGCTTCGATTTGAGCATGCGCATCGCGACCTCCCGGTTTTGATGCTGGCTGCGCTCTACCTGGCAGGAAACGACGATCCCCGTGGGGATATGCGTCAGGCGCACGGCAGAGGAAGTTTTGTTAACCTTCTGCCCGCCCGCGCCGCTCGCGCGGTAAACGTCCATCTTGATATCCTCCGGATTGATCTCCACATCGAAGGTATCATCGATCTCCGGCATGACCTCCAGCGAAGCAAATGACGTGTGCCTGCGGCCCGAGGAATCAAATGGGGAAACCCGCACCAGACGGTGCACCCCCATTTCGCTGCGCAAAAAGCCATAGGCGTTCAGCCCCTCCACCAGCAATACGGCAGATTTGAGGCCCGCCTCGTCGCCGTCCAGAAAATCGAGCGTGCTCACCTTAAAGCCGTGGCGCTCACCCCAGTGGTTATACATGCGGAATAGCATCTCCGCCCAATCCTGCGCCTCCGTCCCACCGGCACCCGCATGAAAGGTTAAAATTGCATTTTTAGAATCAAATTCGCCGCTGAGCAACGTCGAGAGCGTCTGCGCCTGGATGCCCTCCTTGACCCTTTTCACACTATCCTGGCACTCCGGCAAAAGGCTCAGATCGCCCTCCTCATCGGCCAGCTCGATCATCACAAGTGCGTCGTCGAAATCGGATTTCAGCGTTTCATAGGAGGAAATTCGGTTTTTGAGCATGCTGATACGCTGGAGAACCTTTTGAGAATTGGCGAGGTCGCCCCAAAAATCCTCCGCCGCGGTCCGTCCCTCCAGCTCGGCCACCTCTTTGCGCATCTCCTCCATGCCAAGCGCAGAGGAAAGCTCCTTGAGGGCGTCCTCATCCTCGAGCAGCTGCAGACGGAGTTCTTCAAATTGTATCATTGTATCCATCCTTAATCCATATAGATTTTATCATATACCAATACGCAATCCATTATAAGTTCACGGCGGCAGAAAGTCAATGCCGCACGGCCGCAGGGCAAAACAATGCGGGCCGTCCGATACGGCCCGCACCTGTTAATCAATCACACTGCTGCTCGGCATTTACCCTGTGGTCCCGCTTTGATACATATGATTCAGCGGCCCGTTCCCTTTGCCCAGGTTAAGGCCTGCTTTCAAAGTGTCGGTCAGATAACTCTTGGCCTGGCGGACACTTTTCAGTAGGTCCTCTCCCTGCGCCAGATGGCAGGCGATTGCTGAGGAGAGTGTACAGCCCGTCCCATGCGTATTGGAATTGCTTACCCGCTCGCCTGAAAGCCAGTGTGCCTCTCTGCCTTCATAGAGCAAATCGTCTGCCCTCCCCGTAAGATGGCCTCCTTTGAGGAGCACTGCCACGCCCGACTGCTCGGAGAGGAACCGCGCCGCTCTTTCCATCTCCATTTCATTCTGTACGGAAAATCCGCACAGCGCCTCCGCCTCCGGCAAGTTCGGCGTAATGACCTGCGCAAGCGGAAAAAGCATGTCCCTGAGCAGTTCGACCGCCTCCGGATCCAGCAGCTTTCGTCCGCTCGTAGAGACCATCACCGGATCGAGCACCACGCATTCCGCACGGTAAAAGGAGAGCCTTTTCGCAACCGTACGAATGATCCCCGCATTCCCCAGCATTCCGATCTTGATCGCGTCCGGCCGAATATCCTCGAAAACGCAGTCGATCTGTTGTGCGACAAGGGAGGAAGACACCGCCTCCACAGCAGAAACGCCCAGCGTATTTTGTACAGTCAGCGCAGTGACCGCACTCATCGCATACAGGCCGTGGGCGGTGATCGTCTTGATATCCGCCTGAATTCCCGCCCCACCGCTCGGGTCTGATCCGGCGATCGTCAGCACCGTTTTCACAGTAAGGCCTCCTCTGCACCGGAAAGGGATGGCAAATAATAATCCGCGATTGCCCTGATCTGCTCTTGGTCGGCGCGGGAGGATTCGTCATAAACGGCTGCAACCGGGAACCCCGCCTGTTTTGCTGTCTGGATGGCGTAGAGCGCATCCTCGAATACGAGCGTCCGCTCCCGCGGCGTACCGAGCCTTTTCTGCGCCTCCAGAAAAATATCCGACCGGTCCTTTCCCGCTTTTACTTCTGTACAGGTCAAGATGTAGGAAAATGCATCAATCAGCCCTGTCCTCCGCAGCGCCGCCTCCGCCAGAGGGCGATCCGTCGCCGTGGCCACGCACATTTTGATCCCTCTCTGCTGAAGCGCCCGCAAAAAATCCACGGCGCCATCCTTCGCGGGTGCGGTGTCCTGATAAAATGCCGCGATCTGTGCATTTATTCCCTCGATAATCTCTTCCTCAGAAAAGGGCACGCCGTAATCCGAGCGGAAATAAGCCGCCGCCTGATGCATCGACATCGTCAATATTTTTTCGGGTAGATCCGGGCGCGCGCGAATCCCGAGCCCGGTGAGATAATCGATTCCTACGTGGTCCCAGACCGGCATGGAATCAAGCAAGGTACCATCCATATCAAAAATTGCTCCGGCTATGTTCATACGTCTTCTCCTTACGACTTTTCTATTAGCCCTGTGTCGCTATCTGCGCAAGCACATGCAGCCGGTGCGCCGCGGCCTGCGGGGAAGGCGCCGCAAAAATGGCCGACACGACGGCAACGCCGGCGATTCCGCTGCCGGACAGCTCCAAAAGATTCTCCGTGTTGATTCCGCCGATCGCCACGACCGGAATATCCACCGCTGCGCAGATCTCCCGTAGCGTATCAAAAGATACAGTATCCGCATCCAGCTTTGTCGATGTGGAGAATACCGCGCCGACGCCGAGATAATCCGCACCCGCTTCCTGCGCCAAAAGCGCTTGGGAAACTGTCTGTACGGATACACCCAGGATTTTATCCGGGCCAATTCTGGCGCGCACTTCGCCTGCCTCCATATCGCTCTGCCCTACATGGACACCGTCCGCGCCACAGCGGAGCGCCAGGGGCACATCATCATCGATGAGAAATGGGACGTCGAAGCGTCTGCACAGGGCCTTCACCGCGAACGCCTCCTCAAGAAAGGCATCTTGCTTCAAATCCTTCTCCCGCAGCTGCAGCATCGTCACACCGCCCTGAAGCGCTTCCTCCACCTGCTGTAAAAGTGTTTTTTCTCCCAGCCAGGAGCGGTCTGTCACCGCGTAGAGCAATAAATCCCGCTTATCGAATTTCATAGCGCGCCCTTCCTTCCAGCGTCTGTGCATCCAGATGGTAAATCGCGTCAATCAGGCGGTTGCGGTAGGTGGCGTTTCCTTCCCCCTCCTGCAGCCGTTCCAAAGCGATCTCCCCGCATACGCCCATGGCGCACACAGCAGCCGCGGCAGCCTCCAGCGCAGCACCCGGGTTTGCTGCTAAATAGGCGGCAGTCATGGCGGAGAGCATGCAGCCTGTTCCCGTGACGCGCCCCATCATGGGCCGGCCATTGCGGATGACAAACGCGCGCGCTGCGTCCGCGACCAGATCGATCGCGCCGGTCACGGCGATCACGGCGCCTGTCTTTGCCGCGAAGGCTTTGACAAACGCAATGGTTTGATCGAGCGTATTCTCCGTTACGATATCCGCCGCGTCCGCGTCTACGCCCTTCGTCGTGCCGGAGCCGGAGGCAAGGGTCTTGATCTCAGAGATATTGCCCCGGATGACAGTAAAATGGATTTCATCAATCAGCTTGCACGCTGTATCCGTCCGCAACCGGGATGCACCCGCGCCAACTGGATCCAAAACGACAGGGCGGCCCAGTTCATTAGCCTTTTTTCCGGCGAGGAACATGCCCGTCACCATGGCGTTCAACGTGCCGATATTGATATTGAGCGCGTTGCTAATCGTGGTGATCTCCTCCACCTCGGACGCATCGTCCGCCATCGTGGGGGACGCTCCGCAGGCAAGCAGGATATTCGCACAGTCGTTGGCGGTCACATAATTTGTAATATTGTGGATCAGGGGCGACGCTTTCCGTATATTTTCAAGCTTTTCTCCGAACATATTGCATTCTCCCTTTCTCAGTCCATGATATCTACGTCTTCACCGCGCAGGATTTTGTTGATATTGCGTACAGCGCACATTTTGCCGCACATCGTGCAGGTATCCTCCCGCTCCGGCATGCTCTCCGCGCGGTAGGTGCGCGCTTTCTCCGGATCGATCGCAAGCGCAAACTGCCGCTCCCAGTCGAGATTCCTCCTGGCCTCGCTCATCTGGTAATCCCATTCGTCCGCGCCGGGCAGGCCCTTGGCGATATCCGCCGCGTGGGCGGCAATTTTGGAGGCGATAATCCCCTCCTTTACATCCTCCACTGTCGGCAGCCGCAGGTGCTCGGCAGGCGTTACATAACACAGGAAGGAGGCGCCGTAGGTAGCCGCGATTGCGCCGCCGATGGCACTGGTAATATGGTCGTAACCGGGGGCCACATCCGTGACCAACGGGCCGAGCACATAAAAGGGCGCGCCCTTGCAGACCGTCTGCTCGATCTCCATATTGGCACGAATCTGATTCAGCGGCATATGGCCCGGCCCTTCAATCATCACCTGCACGTCACGCGCCCAGGCTCTTTGGGTCAGCTCTCCCAGCGTAACAAGCTCCTCGATCTGCGCGATATCGCCCGCATCCGCAATGCTGCCTGGGCGGCAGGCATCTCCGAGGCTCAGGGTCACATCGTATTCCCGGCAGATCTCCAGAATCTCATCGAAGCGCGCGTAGAACGGATTTTCCTCCCCTGTCAGCTCCATCCAGGCGAAGATGATAGATCCGCCGCGCGAGACGATGTTGGTATGGCGCTTATTTTCCTTGAACTTACGGGCGGTCTCCCGGTTGATTCCGCAGTGGATCGTCATGAAATCCACGCCCTCTTGTGCGTGCATGCGCACGATGTCGATCCATTCGTCCGAAGTAATCGTCTTCAGGGGCTTATTATAATAAACCACCGCGTCATAAATCGGCACCGTGCCCAGCACAGCCGTACAATCTCGGATGAGCTTTTGGCGGAAAGCTTTCGTATCGCCGAAGGAACTCAGGTCCATAATGGCCTCTGCGCCCATCTTAACTGCCGCCTCTACCTTTTTGAACTCCTCATCCAAGTCGAGACAATCCCGGGAAACGCCGAGATTGACATTGATCTTTGTGCGCAATGCGCGCCCAATGCCGCAGGGCTTGAGGCAGGCGTGATTTTTATTCGCCGGAATGACCGCCTGCCCCTTCGCGACCAGCTCGCGCAGCCGTTCGGCCTCCATTTTCTCCTCTGCCGCAACGGCGCGCAGCTGCTTTGTCAGGATTCCTCTTCTCGCCGCGTCCATCTGTGTTGTATAATCCATCTTGTTCCTCCTTAACCACTGTGGACAGAAAAACAAAAAGCGGGAAACACCGTTTGGCATTTCCCGCTGGTCGAAAACAAGCTTTCTCCCGCTCCCTACGTTGGCATTATCCAAATCAGGTGTAAGGGTCGAAGTTGATGACTTCCTCTCAGCCTGCTCACAAGCTCCCCTGTCCATATGATATTGTTGTAGTCTCACTATAGCACAAGGATAGTGATCTTGTCAAATGGCTTCGGCCCAAATATGTGGGCATGGGATGCCCGGCTGGTTTGATGGGCTCATGATTCCGATTTCAGTTTTTTTAACAGAAAACCGAGTATGATAACCGCAACCAAAAGAATGGCGGCCAAAGGCCACAGGTTGCTAAAAGAAAAGCCGTCGTCCGCCATCAATGTATATCCCCAAGTCGCGGGGAATATTGTTCCCACAACCCTCAAAGCTTTCGGGAGTAAATCAACAGAAAACAGAATCCCTGACAGCATAATGGATGGTAGAAATATCAGTTGTGAAATCATGGTAAGTTTTGCCTGTTTTTTCACCGCCAGCCCCAAGACGCTTCCAACACTTAATGATACTGCAATAAAAACGGCAAGTGAGCCAAAATACAACGGAAGGTTTGCCGGAGGTGTGGCATCAAAAGCAATGGGGGCGACAGAATATATGATCGCAGACATCAGCAACAGATGAATAAAAGTGGACAAAAACATTGAAACCAGACCAAGATACAGCGGTACCCCATTGGCCTTGTAAACTTTCTTGATATCACTTGCGTATGTCTCCACAAGGGAAGGCGGCAAGCCGATCAGCGCGCCCATGGATACGCCCATTGCCGTCATGGATTGTATCAGCGTATCTTTAGCCTCCGGGTTCACGAATGTGAATATCCCGCCCATCATGGCAAAAAACAAAAGGGGAACCACATAACAAGTAATCAGCAGTGACTTGCTGCGTATATCCAGTTTCCATTGCAGTGCCACTCCATATAAAAACGCACTCAATTGCCATTCCCCCTCGCTATTTCAATAAAAAGCTGTTCAAGCGTTCCCCTGTCTATTTTAATGTCCAACACGGCAATGCCTCGCTGCTTAAAGCCTTCCAGCAAAGTCAGCATGGTATCGCCAATATTGTCAGATTCAATGCTTTCATCGCCCTGTTCGGTTTTGATGTGAAGGGTATAGCGCTTGCCGATTTTTGCGGTCAATTCCGCGACAGTACCAAAAAAGGCAATATTGCCGTCATTCAGAATCGCAATATGGTCACACAGGCTTTCCACCTCCGCCATATCGTGGCTGGCCAAAATGATTGTCTTGCCCTGCGCTTTCAGTTTGCGGATTTGGTCGTGGAGTGCTATTCTGCCTTCCACATCAAGCCCGGCAGTCGGCTCATCAAGAAACACAATATCAGGATCGCTGATTAAGGCAAGGGCCAGGTGCAAACGCCGTTTTTGCCCCGTTGATAGTTCTACATACTGCTTTTTCGTCAGCTCGTTCATTCCGAGAGCGGCAAGCATAGAATCGTCTATTTTCGCCTTATTCCATTTTGCAAATAACCGTACAGCTTCCATCGGCTTGATATGGGCCGGGAGAGACGCCGATTGCAACTGAATCCCCATTCTCCCATTCACTACGATGCTGCCGCTGTCATACTTGCGTAACCCCTCCATACATTCAAGCGCTGTGGTTTTGCCCGCGCCGTTTACGCCAAGCAATGCAAAAATTTCACCTTTTATAACATGAAAAGTCACACCCTTCAGCACGGTATGATCGCCATAGCTTTTCTTTAGCCTGTCAATCTGTATGGCCAAGTTCATTTAAGCGCCTCCTCAAATGGATGGATTCCCAACTTTGTAAAATAAGCATCTAAAGCCGGTTCGATATACGCATTGACAATCATCTGTTTTTGTTTCCACTCATTATCCAATCCATCAAAGTTGCCCATCTCTATCAGTTTAGGCAGCATACTCATGTCCCCACCCGTAAATTCCAGAATCATTTCCCAAAATGTTTTTGCAAAGTTCTGCCCCCTTTCGCTTTCGGGTGGCACGCCGTCTTTTTGAAGCTGTATCGCCTCATCTTGCAGGCGGTTGAAAGTTTCTATCATTGCTAAGCCGCTATCCTGATCGAAGCGGCTCCGAATATGGTCAAGGGTCGTATCATCGAAATGCTTGATCAGCCAGTAGAATTCATTTTTCATTTGCAGGTTTACGATAATATCGGCGTATTTTTTGAAATCCACCGATTGCATTTGCAACACTTCCGCTCGTAACGCCTCTATCTCCCTTAGGGATTCTGACAGGGCTTCCATCTTTTCCTGAATAACAGCGGCTTGCTCTGCAAGCGCGCCCGCAACATCGGCAGGGGTATCAAGAGAAATCAGGCGATTTTTGATAGCATCCAATGAAAACCCTAAATGTTTCAGGGATAGAATTTGATGAAGCTGAACCAAATCTTTGTCGGTATAGAGCCTGCGGCCTCCTTCACTCTCTGCCGATGGTGAAAGCAGGCCTTCTCTGTCGTAGTATTGCAGGGTGCGAACGGTGATACCCATTTTCTTTGCCACCACGCCCACGGTCATATACCCTTGCGGTATCGCTTTGTTGTTTGACATTTTAATCACCTTTGTTTGCATTATAACTCATTACCTTACGTCACAAGCAAGACTTCTTTTCATTTTTCTGTATATTTTACAAACCGGCAACCGATACCAACAGGTACATTTTTCCATTTTTATAGATTAAGCTCTTCAGGCAAATCCGCAAAAACGCTTGTAGGCGGAAGGCGCCATTTCCCCGGAAACGCCCCCCTGTGGGGGCGGCTACGCATTCTGCGAACGCTGAAAAACCGTAAGAAGTGGAAAAGAAAAACTCTATGTAGATATCTAACCATCCACATAGAGTTTTTCATTTCCCGTTCACTTGGCGTAAGTCCATATTTTCTCGATACTTTTTTATGGCTCACTGCCATTCAAACTGCCTCTTTTACCAGTGCATTCTGCCGGATCAAAGCATATCTCTTACCGGTTCCGGTTCGCCGCAGCGGCCTTTGCTGCCTCGGCCTGATCCGCCTGCATGTGGCACTTCTTATATTTTTTGCCGCTGCCACAGTAGCACGGATCGTTCGGGCCTGGTTTTTTCTCCTTGCGCACCGGGCGCGCTTTATCGGAGCCGTCGCTTGCGCCGCTCGTGGAGGTGATCTTCGCCTGCTGCTCGCGGCGGACATCCTCTTCGCTGCGTACCGGCACCGTCAGCATGATGCGTACCGTGCCCTCGCGGATTGCGGCGGTCATCTCATCGAACATATCGAAGCTCTCCAGCCGGAAGGCGACCACCGGGTCCTGCTGGCCGTACGCGCGCAGTCCGATGCCTTTTTTCAGCTCGTCAAGCGCATCGATATGCTCCATCCAGCGCGCGTCAACATTGTCGAGCAGCACCTTGCGCTCGAGCTGGCGCATAATTTCCGGCGTAAATTTCTCTTCACGCTCATTATAGAGCGCATGCGCGCGCTCAATCAGTGTATCCTGCAGCGCATCGCGGTCGATATCGCCCTCGATGTCCTCGGGCTTTACCAGCCATTTGTAATTTTCACACAGCGCTTTCGCGTTCCAGTCCGCCTTCTCGTTGCTCGCCGGGCAGTACAGATCGACCGCCTGCGTGATCGTCTCATCAATCATCTTCAGGATCGTGGGCTTCAGGTCTTCGCCATCGAGCACCATGTCACGCTGCTTATAGATCAGTTCGCGCTGGCGGTTGATGACATCGTCGAACTGTAATACATTTTTACGAATGGCAAAGTTGCGGGATTCCACCTTGCGCTGCGCGCTCTCGATGGAATTGGAGACGAGCTTTAATTCAATCGGTGCGTCCTCCAGCCCTCGGGCCGCAAAGGAATCGGCAAGGTTCGCCATCCGGTCGCCGCCGAACAGGCGGAACAGGTCGTCCTGCAGGGAGAGATAGAACCGGCTCTCACCGGGATCCCCCTGACGGCCGGAACGGCCGCGCAGCTGGTTATCGATCCGGCGGGATTCGTGCCGCTCCGTGCCGATGATGAACAGGCCACCCGCCGCGCGTACCTTGTCCGCCTCCTCGGCGATCTCGTCCTTATATTTCTGGTTGAGCTCTGTGAAGGTGCGGCGTGCATCCAGGATCTCCTGATCGTCCGTCTCCGCGAAGCCGGTCGCCTCGCTGATGAGCTCCTCGCGGATCTGCATGCGGCGCATCTCCGCCTTGGCAAGATATTCAGAATTACCGCCGAGCATGATATCGGTGCCGCGGCCCGCCATATTCGTCGCGATCGTCACCGCGCCGGATTTACCGGCCTGTGCGATGATCTCCGCTTCCTTCTCATGATATTTCGCATTGAGGACTTCATGTTTGATATGGCGCTTTTTGAGCATCGCGCTCAATAACTCCGATTTTTCAATGGAGATTGTGCCGACCAGCACGGGCTGGCCCTTCTTGTGACATTCCTCGATCTGATCGATGACAGCTTTATATTTTGCCTCTGTCGTCGCGTAAACCGCGTCCGGATGGTCATCGCGGATCATCGGCTTATTCGTGGGAATCTCAACCGCGTCGAGCTTGTAAATCTCCTGGAATTCCTCGCTCTCTGTCATCGCCGTACCGGTCATACCGGAGAGCTTTGTATATAGGCGGAAATAATTTTGGAAGGTGATGGTCGCCAGCGTCTTATTCTCTGACTCGACCTTAACTCCCTCCTTGGCCTCGATCGCCTGATGAAGGCCTTCGCTGTAACGGCGGCCGAGCATAATACGGCCTGTAAATTCGTCAACAATGAGCACCTGCCCATCCTTCACCACATAGTCAACGTCGCGGCGCATGACGCCCTGTGCACGGATGGCCATATTGATATGGTGCTGCAGGGTGACATTGTCGAGATCCATCAGGTTCTCCACATGGAAATAGGCCTCCGCCTTTTTCACGCCCTCCTTGGTGAGCACCGCCGTCTTCGCCTTTTCATCGACGATATAGTCGGCGTCTGCCTCTTCCTCCGCATTCTTCTTGGTATCCTGCTCCTTGATGCGCACTACCTTCAGGCGCTTGGCAAATTCGTTCGCCTGGCGATAGAGGTCCGTGGAGGCGTCGCCCTTGCCGGAGATGATCAACGGCGTGCGCGCCTCGTCGATCAAAATGGAGTCGACCTCGTCGACGATGCCGAAATTGTGGCCGCGCTGGACTTTCAGCTCTTTATAGGGCACCATGTTGTCGCGCAGGTAATCGAAGCCCATCTCATTGTTGGTGCCGTATGTGATATCCGCCGCATAGGCCTCGCGCCGCTCGGCGTCGTTTTTCTCATGTACGATCAAACCCACCTTGAGCCCCAGGAAGCGGTAAACCTTGCCCATCCACTCCGAGTCTCGCCGGGCGAGGTAATCGTTGACCGTGACCACATGAACGCCTTTGCCGGATAACGCATTCAGATACGCCGGCAGGGTGGCAACCAGCGTTTTGCCTTCACCGGTTTTCATCTCGGCGATGCGGCCCTGATGCAGGATGATGCCGCCGACGACCTGCACGGGGAAGTGTTTCATCCCCAGCACGCGCCAAGAGGCCTCGCGGCAGGCGGCAAAGGCATCCGGCAGGATATCGTCGAGCGTCTCTCCGTTTGCGAGCCGCGCTTTCAGCGCCGGAGTCACTGCTTGCAGCTCCTCATCCGTTTTGGCGGCATACTGTTCCTCCAAAGCGAGGACCTTGTCCCGCAGGGGAAGGATGCGTTTGACTTCTTTAGCGGAATAATCGCCAAACATTTTTTTCAAAAATCCCATTTTACCAGTCTCCTCAGTATGGTTTTGGAAAAGCCCCAACTTTAAATTTGGCAATCCCATCATGCCGCCTTACCTCTGTTTCCATTCACGATAAAAGGGACGGCAGACATAAAAATCCACAATGTTTTTTCATTATAGCACACCCCCTTCAAAAAATATATAACTTTTTAATGAATTTCCTTTTTACCGCCAGGTGTTCAAGTACGGCACGAATTTTCCAAAAATTTTCAGAAGAAAAGCCCGCCGTTTCAATCAGAAAATGCAGATACTGAACCCTGTAAAGGATTGCCGCTGGGCGGTCTGAATTCATAAAAGGGAGGGAGCCATATGAAAGCCACACATCCCGCAAAACGGGCTGTTCCGGTTTTCCTGTGCCTGTGCCTGGCCGTTTGCTGCCTCCTGCCCGCCATTGCCACTGCTACGCAGCGCAGTGCTTCTGCCGCTCAAATGAAGCTCTGTATTCTGTCTGACCTGCATTATCTGGCCGCTTCCGATCAAGCTATAGCAACCGGTAACGATCTAAGGCTATATGGCGAAAGCGTCCCAGCGGCGGAAGAAGCGATTGAAGCCGTCATTCGCGAGCGTCCGGACGTACTGATCCTCACAGGCGATCTGACGAGCAACGGAGAACGAGCCAGCGCAGAAGAACTGGCGCAGAAGATGAAAAAGGTGGAGCAGGCAGGCATTCGGGTCTATGTGATCAACGGGGACTGCGACGTACGCTCTGGCGGGCTGTCTCCCTCCGAATTTCGGAATCTTTTCTGGGCGTACGGCTATGACGGCGCGGACGATGCGGCCTACTATCAGCCGCCGGGCACAGACGATGCCAATGCCGTCCAGGGCGGGCTCTCCTATTCGGTATCTCCAAAGCCGGGCGTCCGCCTGCTGATGATCGACAATGAGGCCTACACGGACGACTGCCCCTCAGAGTCCGGCGGTACGATCTCCGACGGGCTCATGAACTGGATTCTCCAGCAGGTAAAAAAGGCCCGGCAAAACGGTGAAACCCTAATTGCTGGCATGCATCGCCCCCTTTTGCCCCATAAATCCGGCACAATCTCTGACGCCCTGAACGGTGCCATCGATCACGGCACCAAAATCGCGCAGCGCTTTGCCGACGCAGGCCTCTCCTATTTATTTACCGGGCACATGCACGAAACGGACGTTGCAAAATATACCTCTCCAAAGGGAAACTGGCTGCTGGACATGGAGACCGGTTCTCTCGTGACCTACGGCGCGCCAATCCGCACCGCCACGGTGGAAGGGACGCAAATTACCCTGACCTCAGAAAGTGTGAAAGAGATACTCTGGAAAGGGCAGCGCATTGATTACCAGGAGCACCTGCATCAAAGCCTTTTTTCGGATACAGCCTTTTCCAGCTATGCGATGCGCTTTCTGGACAGCCCACTGGAGACGTTGGAAACGAACGGGCTCAAAAAAGGCATTGAACAAATCGCCCAAACAGGCGATCTCGATTCCGCAATCCGGAAAGTGATCCAATCTGCGCTGCAAAGCCCCCTCTCGCTGGATCTCGGCGGGAAGCTGCAGCTGCAGCTTCGGCTTGACGGAACAGATACTGTTATCATCGAGAGCTCCGCCTCTTTTCTCCTGCCGGCCTTGCGGCTTTCCATTTCCGAAAACCTGATTCCCATGGTACACGATTTATTTTCTCAGATCGATGCACAATGGCTTGCAAAGGATGCTTCGGGGAAAAGTCCGCTTCGGAGGGAAATAGAGCAACTTGTTTCAAAGCTCTGTGCAAACGTTCTTTCGGAATCCTCAGATGGCAGGCCCTACACAGTCAATGATTTTTTGACGGATATGATGCTCACCCATAACGTTGGGCAGGAATCGCCCGACGAGCGCGCCGCTGCGCTGCTTGAACAGTTGAACCCGGCGCTGACGCGCGCGCTGCTCACAGAGCAGATTCTGCCCGCTGCCGCGTCGCTCTGCCAGAAAATTCTAAACGACTTGAAGCTGGATACCTCCTTTCTCTCTGCCAACGCGGGCGCGCTATGGAAGCCCGCGCTGGGATTGATTTCCTCCACGCGTGCAGGAACCCTGGCAAAGCTTGCCGGGTTCTTCGCCTCGGACACTCTGCAAAAAGCCTTAACGGAAGAGCGTGTTCGCCGGATTGGAGCGGCTGTTTCCGGCCTTGCCTCCGGGTTTTATATCGATACGCAAGGGATTGATGATCGAGTAGACGGCACCGGTGTCCGGTATACAGACGGAAACGGCGTTTTTTTGTCGGACGGATATGAGGAATCGGAGAGCGTATTGTCCTCACAGCCTGCCACGGTTCAGGATACACGGCCGGCATCCCACGCCGCACAAGCTGTTCCAAATTCCAAAAGCGTGCCTTCCATATCCCGAGAGGCCGCGGTCTCCGTCCCATCCCCTTCAACCATCGCGTCTTTCCATCCGGATGCACATAAACAGGCGTCTGATACCGCTGCTGCGGTTTTCTCTCCGGCTACGCTCTCGGCCATCCTGTTTATGGCAGCCGCGGCCTTTGCCGTATCCGATGTTCGAAGGTTGTGAGCTTACGTTGCGAGTGCCACGCGTCATATGGAATCATTCTAGAGCGATATGCCTCACCAGTATGACAGTTTTTTAACAATCTTCGCCTTCAGGTTTAGGCCCTTTGCTACTTGCAAATTATTCCGTCGTGTTATACAATAATTACCGTGTAAAATACCAAATAAAAGCCAAAAACAGATGTAAAACAGGGGCAGGGAAGCTTTGACCGGCACAGCCTTCCGATGATCCGGAACCCGCCCAGACGAAAGGAATGGTCATTCATGAACGCACTGAACAAAAAAACGATCGAGGATATCGACGTAGCAGGTAAAAAAGTACTCGTTCGCTGCGACTTCAACGTACCGCTTAAAGACGGTGAAATCACCAGCGACAAGCGCATTGTCTCGTCCCTTCCCACGATCCAATATCTGCTCGACCACAATGCCAAGGTCATCCTCTGCTCTCACCTTGGCCGCCCGAAGGGCGAGGTCAATCCCGAATTTTCACTCGCTCCTGTGGCAAAGCGTCTTTCCGAGCTGCTGGGCAAGGAAGTAAAAATGGCTGCAGACGTGGTCGGCGAGAGCGCGCAGTCGCTTGCCTCCTCCCTGCAGGAGGGCGAAGCGATGCTGCTGGAAAACGTCCGCTTTGAAAAGGGAGAAACCAAAAACGATCCCGAGCTGAGCAAGAAATTCGCTGCTTTGGCCGATATCTTTGTCAACGACGCCTTCGGCTCCGCGCACCGCGCGCACTGCTCCACAACTGGCGTTGCCGACCATCTTCCGGCCGTGTGCGGCTATCTGATCCAGAAGGAAATCTCCGTCATGGGCGGCGCGCTTGCTGATCCGAAGCGTCCGTTCGTCGCCATCCTCGGCGGCGCGAAGGTTTCCGATAAGATCGGCGTGATCACCAACCTCATCGACAAGGTCGATACCCTCATCATCGGCGGCGGCATGGCCTACACCTTCTTTAGAGCGCTCGGCCATCCGATCGGCACCTCCATCTGCGAGGAGGATAAAGTCGACCTTGCAGGTGAAATGATGCAGAAGGCCAAGGAGAAAGGCGTTAAGTTCCTCATCCCGGTCGACAACAAGGTCGGCAAGGAATACAAGCCGGATACGGAGGCCATGGTAGTCGATTCTGACGACCTGCCGGACGGCTGGATGGGCCTTGATATCGGGCCGCGCACAGAGCAGCTCTTTGCGGATGCGATCAAGGGCGCGGGCACTGTTGTATGGAATGGCCCGATGGGTGTTTCTGAGTGGGAGAATTTCGCGAGCGGTACCATCGCGGTGGCAAAAGCGGTTGCAGACAGCGGCGCGATCTCCATCATTGGCGGCGGCGATTCCGCGGCGGCAGTGCAGAAGCTCGGCTTTGCCGATAAGATGACGCACATCTCCACCGGCGGCGGCGCTTCCCTCGAATTCCTCGAGGGGAAGGAGCTGCCCGGCATCGCATGCCTCAACGATAAATAAGTAACTTTTCACAGGGCGGAAAATCAATATCCGCCCTGTTTGGCTGTATCATCATCAAGAAAAAGGAGATTATAATAACTATGAACAAACAGCTCCGCAAGGCCGTCATCGCCGGCAACTGGAAAATGAACAAAACCCCCTCCCAGACCACGGCTCTGGTTGAGGAAATGAAACCCCTCGTGAAGAACGCGGGCTGCGACGTTGTCATCTGCGTGCCCTATGTGGACCTGCAGGCGGCTCTGGAGGCCACAAAGGGCTCCAATATCAAAGTCGGCGCTGAAAACTGCCACTGGGAAAAGAGCGGCGCTTACACGGGTGAAATCTCCACAGAGATGCTCACGGAGATGGGCGTGGAATACGTCGTCATCGGCCACAGCGAGCGCCGCACCTATTTCGGCGAGACGGATGTAACCGTTCAGAAGCGTGTGCGTGCGGCACTGGATGCTGGCCTCACTGTGATTCTCTGCGTAGGCGAGACGCTTGAGCAGCGCGAGCAGGGCATCACCTTTGAAATCGTCGGCATGCAGACAAAGGTCGCCCTCGGCGGCGTTTCGAAGGACGAGCTTTCCCGCGTGATCATCGCTTACGAGCCTGTCTGGGCAATCGGCACGGGCCGCACCGCCACGGCGGAGCAGGCCAATGAAGTGAATCACTACATCCGCACCGTTGTTGCGGGCCTGTATGACGATGCGGCGGCGGACGCTTTCGTCGTCCAGTACGGCGGCTCGATGAACGCCAAAAACGCGGCGGAGCTGCTCGCTCAGCCGGATGTTGACGGTGGCCTCATCGGCGGCGCTTCCCTGAAGGCTGCGGATTTCTCGGAGATCGTCAAAGCGGCTTCCAAATAAAGATTACAGCTGTCAGACGTCAGATTTCAGATATCGCATCCGGAAGCGGCGCATCTTTATGCACACTTTTTCTGCGGTCTGTTGGCTGGCGTCTGTTGTCTGATATGGAGGAACCTTTTATGAAAAAACCCCTTGTCTTATGTATTATGGATGGCTTCGGCCACAATCCTTCCGATTACGGAAATGCCATCACGGCGGCGAAAACGCCCCGGCTTGACCAGCTCATGGCTGAATGCCCGATGACCTATATCGGCGCCTCCGGCATGGATGTCGGCCTGCCCGACGGGCAGATGGGCAACAGCGAGGTCGGCCACACGAATATCGGCGCAGGTCGCGTCGTCTATCAGGAGCTCACGCGCATTTCCAAATCCATTGCGGACGGCGACTTCTTTGAAAACCCCGCCCTCGTCGGCGCGGTAAAGGCCGCCATCGACAATAACGCGTCCCTTCACCTGATCGGCCTGATGTCCGACGGCGGCGTCCACAGCCATAACACGCACCTCTGGGCGCTTGTTGAGCTTGCAAAGCGCATGGGTCTCAAAAAAGTCTATGTCCACTGTCTGCTTGACGGCCGCGATGTCCCCCCCACCTCCGGCGCGGAATTCGTAGCGGAGTGCGAGAAGAAGCTAAAAGAAATCGGCGTCGGCAAAATTGCCACGGTCATGGGCCGCTACTATGCGATGGACCGCGACAACCGCTGGGAGCGCGTGGAAAAGGCCTATGCCGCCATGGTATACGGCGAGGGGATCCTGGCAGACGACCCTGTTGCGGCGATCCGTGCTTCCTATCAGGCCGTCGACGAAGAAGGCAAAAACATCACAGATGAATTTGTCGTCCCCACTGTCTGCTTGCAGGATACGGATGCCCGCATCAAGGCAAACGACAGCGTCATCTTTTTCAATTTTCGCCCGGATCGCGCGCGGGAGATCACCCGCACGCTCGTCGATCCGGACTTCAGTGGATTTACGCGCAAAAACGGCTTTTTCCCGCTGCACTATGTTTGCATGACGCAGTACGACGCGACCATGCCGAATGTCGACATCGCCTTCCGGCCGGAATCTCTGGATAACACCTTCGGCGAATATCTCTCCAGCCTCGGCAAAACACAGCTTCGCATCGCGGAAACGGAAAAATACGCGCATGTCACCTTCTTTTTCAACGGCGGCGTGGAGAAAACCTTCCCCGGCGAGGATCGTGTGCTCGTCCCCTCCCCGAAGGTCGCCACCTATGACCTGCAGCCGGAGATGAGCGCGCCCGAGGTGACGGATAAGGTCGTCGAACGGATTCTCAGCGGCAAGTACGATGTCGTAATTCTAAACTTTGCCAACTGCGACATGGTCGGCCACACCGGCGTATTCGAGGCCGCCGTCAAGGCGGTGGAAACGGTCGATACCTGCGTTGGCCGCGTTGTTGACGCGGTGGCGCAGATGGGCGGCGCAATGCTCATCACGGCGGATCATGGCAATGCAGACAAGATGTATGAGCCGGACGGCTCCCCCTTCACCGCGCATACAACGAATCCGGT
>DCJV01000038.1:0-8369 GCA_002320555.1 Ruminococcaceae bacterium UBA1691
AAGGTTCGTTTTTGCCCTACGGGCAAAAAACCCCTCACGAGCCACGCAGTAAGCGAAGCGCTATGCTGCCTCGGCCTGCAGGAAGCTTTTCGAGTCGCAGGCAGCTGGCAGTGCAAGTGATTTGTGTGAAACCGTATTTTTCTCATAGGAACCTGTTGCGTAACAGGTCAATAGGACCACGATGCACTTCTCACGCCTTGCTTTCGTCAGCGTAGCTGCTGACGGAAGGCCATGGCAGCGCCCAGCGGTGCATAACATCGGTGAACAGGGGAAACAACGGTTTTGTTTACATGGGGAAAGGGCGCCTGATACGATAAACATATCAGACGCCCTTCCACATTGCCATTATCACATCATAAAAGCAACCGCTTATTTTTCTTTTTTACGGTGGAGAAGCAACAGCACGCCGCCAGCCATAACTGCAGCAGTTGCCAAAGCAATACCGGTCATCCCCTCGCCCGTTTCTGGGTTATTCGGATTTTCACCAGCATTAGCGGATGCTTCCTGCTCCGCCGGAGCCTGCGTTGCATCGGTGCTGCCATCTACCGGATCGTTCACCGTCCCGGTGGTATCCGGCGCCTGTGCAGTGCCACCCGTTGTATCAGGAGCGGACGTATCCTCCGGTACGGTGGTATCCGGCTGTGTGGGTACTGTCGTATCCTCTTCCGACGGGACGTCCGGATCCGTTGTCAAATCATTCAGCCGCCATAGCTGCGTCCCATAAAAAGGATTCGCCGTACCAAGGCACAGGCCTGCGTCCGTTTTGGCAAACACGCGGCAGCCATGGTTATTGGGATCTCCCATACCGTTTCGGGTGATAACATCGAAATTGATGCCGTCTTCAGATACCAAAAGATCGAAGCCGCGCTCGCCTTTGCTTAGATATTTGCACACGCCGATAAAATAATAGAAGTTATCTACTGTATCCTGATTAAAGATGTTATTCAGCTTTTCGGTCACTGACTCCGGTAGATAGTCGTGGACCTTTTCATAAAGGGCAACCGCCTTCTGCAGCAGGGAGTAGAATTTCTCGGTTGAGGCGAGGTCATTCGCACCGCCCTTGTCAAGCAGAGTTGTCATGCTCTGCATCGTATCGACCATCGTGGAAACATCGGCACTACGGGCCACCTTATCGTCACTCTTAAGCAGAAGCTCCAACAACTTGATGATATACTCAAACTGCGTTTTCCACTCATCCGGTGTACGGTGGAGAATATCTCCATTGGTAAACTGCATCAGCGGATAGGCAAGGCCACCGATATCAAACGTGCCCACATAGAGCTTGGAATCATAGCTCTCCATACGCCAGACATACTGATTGAGATTGCTGCCAAGGCCAGGGCCCATATTCCCTTTGACTTCCGGGAAAAGGTCATTCGCCTCACCGGCTACCAGCTCAATATTTTCATCCGTATCCATCCGCCACAGGCAGACCGGGGATTCCAGATCCTTATACAGTTCTTCAAAATTCCCCTGCAAAGCGCTTGGAAGGGCAATCATCGGATCGTTATAACCACCAATATACAAATAGTTATCATGGACCACCAGATTCGCTGCACCAGAACGGTCCGCACCCAGTCCATAGGGATAGCGCGCGCCGTCTTTTTCATCACCGATGAGCAGCTTGTACTCCCATTTGCCTGTCTCTTTGTTCTGCTCACCGCAGAACATCGCAAAGGCCTGCTTCTTGCCAGCCTTACCGGTTACAACTGTGAGATAAAGCTTATCATTAAAGCCCACCATATCCCAGATTGCGCCGCCGAAAATGCTGTCATTATACATATAGGCAGGGTAATCCAACAGATCCTCCTGCGTGCAGATCGTTTCAAAGGATGCCTGTCCCTCGGAGGGATTCTTGGAGGCTACAATATATGTTCCGTTATCACCAATCATACTGGCGATCAGCATCCCATTGACAGATGTCAGGCCTCGAATGCCGACGGAAATGAAGGGATCGCTAGGGCGCGCGCTGGTGTAGACAACCTGTGTGCTGTCATTATTCTCCGGATCAATTTCCAACAGATAGGGAGGTGTGGAGGCCGCTGCAAAATAAAGCTTTCCATTGAAAATGGTAGCCGCGCGGTAACCGCCCATTGCCTTCGGCTCTTCAATGATCTTCACCTCGCCAGTACGGACATTCACACGCACCAGAACACTGCGCTGCTCATCTGTGGGATTATTCTCCTTATCCCCCATGTAAAGCGCACCATTAAAGAGCACGTCAATTCCCGCTTTGAACACATCTGGATCTATGCCGCTTTGCTTGGCCATGATGTTAAGCGTGGTAGCGATCGCTGCGTAGCACGTGCCAACATACATATAATCCCCATAGCCAACGGCGGACCAGGAATAATTCTGACCGCGGTCATTCACTCCGCTGTCATACTCAATGATACCGTCAACCTCTCCCACGCCTGTGTCCGGATGGGAAAACTTTTCTGCTGTATAGTTGCCCGACGGTGACGTATATCGAAGCGGTTTGTCGGCAGCGAAAGCTGTCGTAAAGCTGAACACAATCGCCAAAGCCAGCAATACAGCAAGGCCTTTTTTGATTTTCGACATATGCACTATCCTCTCTTCAAAATTTTTAGGCTTATGGCAAGCCGATACTGATCATAATAAATGAGGATAAATCAATGCCTTGAGGGAAAAAAACATAAATTGGATATATTTTAAAATTAGCACCCAGACAAAACGTTGTATTCCACACGCGCCTGTGCTACCATATAGGAAAACTGCTAGAAACGGGAGGCACTTCATGACCATTCTATATGAGCTGGGACGCAATCTTTATGTCAACCTGACCAACCGCTGCCCCTGCCGCTGCGCGTTTTGCATCCGACAGAAAAGCAAAGGCGTGGGAACTGGGGACGATCTATGGCTGGAACATGAGCCGAATTTCGACGAGATAATTCGTGCTTTTGAGGAAAAGGAGCTCTCTTCCTATGATGCGGTTGTCTTCTGTGGGTATGGGGAGCCGCTCGAGCGCATCGATCTCGTCGTGGCGGCCTGCAAATATCTCAAAGAAAAAGACCCGGACTGCAAAATCCGGATCAATACCAACGGCCTAAGCGATCTGATTCACGGCTTTCCGACGGCCTACCTGCTCAAAGATCTGGTAGACGCCGTTTCCATCAGCCTGAATGCGCCGGACGCGGCTGCATATAATCGTTTATGCCACCCGACCTTTGGAGAAAAAGCCTTTGACGCGATGCTTCGCTTTGCCCAGGACTGTAAGCGTCTGCTGCCAGAAGCCGTGCTCTCTGTGGTGGACTGCATTCCTGCTGAAGAGCTGAACGCCTGCCGCGCAGTAGCTCAGGAAGTGGGCCTTGCGCTGCGCGTACGAACTTATGCGGAATAAATTTATTTAAACTTGCGCAGATTTGCTGCAAAAATACCGCCCAAAGCGCCGCACAGAAGCATGATGGCCGCCAGGATGTAAAAGTGGACGCCGATCGTCCCCTGATTGGCGATCAGCGCCATCACACACACGGCAACGATTAGCGGAAGAGAAGCTAAAATACCGAACGGAAGCCCCTTTTTGTGAAACGGGCGCGTCACGACGAAGCCTGATAAAAGGGCGGCAAGGCCGCTCGCAAGCAGGCCGAAGACATAAACGATCGCGCCGTTGAGATCGGATTTTACGATGATTGAAGAAAATATCGCCATCAGCAAGAGCATTGACACCATTCCGGTGACAAAGCCGACCAGAATACGAATCATCAGTGCGCGCGCTTCATTTTGCTCGGCTATATTTTTCTTTTTCCCTTTGCTCATAAAAAATCCCCCTCATATCCTTTGATTAAAGAATATGAGAGGAACTGAATGGATATGCAGAAGATTACTCTTCTTCTTTCTTCTCGGCCGGAACGGTTTCGGCAGTCTGTGCAGAAGAGACTTCCTCGAGATCCTTTTTCCTGCCGCGCCGTTTGCCCTTTTTCGCCCCATCTCCGGCAGCGCGCTTAGCGCGCTCTTCCTGCGCCTTCGCCTGCGCGGCTTCGCGCTCAGCAGCCAGCTTCTCATTGGCGGTATTGTTCGTCTGGACGGCCCAGCGGGTGATCCGCATCTTATTGCGGTCTGCGCCGGTCTCAATGATCAGAGAATCCTCCTTCACCGTGACGACGCGGCCCACGATGCCGCCGATGGTCGTAATTTCATCGCCAACCTGCAGGCTGTCGCGCATTTCCTGCTCTTTCTTCTGCTGCTTTTTCTGCGGACGGATCATGACAAAATACATAATTGCGAACATGGCGACCATCAGAAGGATCATGGTAAAGGGAGATGAGGACGGTGTGCCGCTGCTTGAAGTCAATAAATGAAGTGCTGTCATTCAATTGCTACCTCCGTGATTTTTATAATACTGCTATTATACCTGTAACAATGGGAATATGCAAGCATAAAAATACAGCTGGAAATACAGATAATCAAAAGGACGAATGATCTATGGAATATTGGGACGTATGCGATCAGGAGGGAAATCGGAGCGGCCAGATCAGGCCAAAGGGTTCGGCTTTTGCGCCGGGTGAATACCACCCTGCTATGGAGGCTTGGATTGTCAACAGCCGCGGTGAAATCCTCATCCAGCAGCGCAGCATGCAATGCGAAATCCTGCCTGGCGTGTGGGGACTAACCACAGGGCGCATGCTGGCCGGTGAAAGCACGCTGCAGGGGTGCGTTCGGGAGATTCGGGAGGAGCTCGGCGTATGCGTTTGCCCCGCACAAATCCGCTTTTTAAGGCGGATTCCGCGTGGAGAATTATTGTGGGATATCTATCTTGTGCATAAAGATGTATCCATTGGAGAGCTTACCTTACAGGGCGAGGAAGTTGCGCAGGCCAGATGGATATCACCCTCTGAATTTCTGGATCTGCTAAAATCGGGCGGCCTATTCCGCTACCCAGAAATCGAGGAGCTTCTGTCGCTAGTGGAAACAGGCCAAACCGATCAAAAAAATCAGGGAGAAAATCATAGGATGAAATTTATTTCGGAGACAAACAGAATTTATTCTGAAAACGATGAGGGAAAATTGATTGCAGAAATCACCTTTCCCGCGTTGGATGACGATACTGTCGCTATCGACCATACCTTTGTGGACGCCGCGCTGCGTGGACAGGGCGTTGCAGGGCAGCTCATGCAGAAGGCCGTAGTACAATTGCGGCGCGTGGGGAAAAAGATAAAGCCGGTATGTTCCTATGCTCAAAAATGGTTTTCCGAGCACCCGGAGGACGCTGACCTACTCGTGTAGGCGGCAAAACAGCAGCCACGGCGGAACCAAATCCGGCGTGGCTGTTTTATTTTTATCGGAAAACCGTTTTTCACAAAGACCGGACGCCCTTTCAGAGCGTCCTAACAGGGATAGAAGCACACCGCTTTCGCATGCTGCTGTTTTTCAAGCAGACCTGCTTCATCCCTGCCGACTCTATTATGTGCAGGCATTCAAACAGACATGCCCGGAAAAAACAACCGGTTAAAAATCCTTTTATTTCAAAAAAATCATATGGGGTTGTTTTCCATCCTTTTTACTGATTCATCTCGGCAAGGCTCTGCTCGAGCATCTGAATTTTTTCCTCCAGCTTTGCCGCCGTATCGCGCTGGTTCTGCACAATAGGCGCCGGCGCCTTGGAAACGAACTGCTCGTTATTGAGCTTTGCCTGCACGCCTGCGAGCTGCTTTTGCGTATTTTCCAATTCCTTGTGCAGCCGCGTCTTTTCCGCTTCCAGATCGACGAGCTCGCCCATTGGGATATAGAGCCGTGCGCTGTCCGCAACGATGAGGACGGAGCCGGGAATCTCGAAGGACGTACCGACCGTCACGTCGGAAGCATAGGCAAGCCGCTGGAAGAAGAGCGCCGCGCCGCGGAAGGTCTCCTCATCCGCCGTTTCAATATAGACATGCGCTTTCTTGGAAGGAGGAACATTCATCTCGCTGCGGCGGTTGCGCACTGCGCGGATCGCCCGCATGATGCGCTCCATCTTGGCCTCTTCCTGAGAGAACGCGAGCGCTGCGTCGTATACCGGCCACGGGGAGACGAGAATCGCCTCTCCGTTGTGCGGGAGCGTCTGCCAGATTTCCTCTGTGATGAAGGGCATGAACGGGTGCAGCAGCTTAAGCGTATTGCTCATAACATAGACAAGTACCGCCCTGGCGGGCTTCGCCGCCTCCCCACCCTGCTGCAGGCGGATTTTGGCAAGCTCAATATACCAGTCGCAGAACACATCCCAGATGAAGTCATAGAGTTTCTGGACCGCCATGCCGAGCTCGAATTTTTCAAGATTATCCGTCACCTCTTTGACGACGGTATTGTACTGGCTGAGAATCCATTTATCCTCAAGGGCAAGCTCGTCCGGCAGATGCGGGGCGGGCTCGTTTTCATCCAGATTCATCAGGATAAAGCGCGCCGCATTCCAGATCTTATTGGCAAAATTGCGGCTCGCCTCCACCTTTTCATCGGAGAAGCGCATATCATTTCCGGGGCTGTTGCCTGTTGCAAGCGCAAAGCGCAGCGCGTCCGCGCCGTATTTGTCGATGATCTCCAGCGGGTCGATGCCATTGCCAAGGGATTTGGACATCTTGCGCCCCTGCGCGTCGCGCACGAGGCCGTGGATCAACACGGTGTCGAAGGGCTGCTCACCGGTATATTCACACGCCGAGAAAATCATACGTGCGACCCAGAAGAAGATGATATCATAACCCGTGACCAGCGTATTGGTCGGGTAATAGTGCTCAATCTCCGGCGTCTTATCCGGCCAGCCAAGCGTGGAAAATGGCCAGAGCGCGGAGGAGAACCAGGTATCGAGCGTGTCCGGGTCCTGAGAAAGGTTTTGGCAACCGCATTTCGGGCAGGCGTTCGGATCCTCCCTCGTGACGATCAGCTCGCCGCAGTCCGGGCAGTACCATGCGGGAATCCGGTGGCCCCACCAGAGCTGGCGGGAGATACACCAGTCCTTGATATTGTCCATCCAGTTGAAATAGACCTTGCTCATGCGGTCGGGAATAAATTTGACAGTGCCATCGCGCACGATATCGATGGCCGGCTTTGCAAGCGGCTCCATCTTGACGAACCACTGCTTGGAAACGCGCGGCTCAACCGTCGTGTGGCAGCGGTAACAGGAGCCAACATTGTGCTTCATCGGCTCGACCTTGACGAGATATCCGCCCTCTTCCAGGTCCTTGACGATCGCCTTGCGGCACTCGTAGAGATCCATGCCCGCATATTTGCCGCAGTCGTCTGTCATGTGCCCATCATCCGTCATCACGTTGATGACTTCGAGATTGTGCCGAAGGCCGACCTCAAAGTCGTTCGGATCATGGGCAGGCGTAATCTTCACAACGCCGGTGCCGAAATCCATCTCGACATATTCGTCTGCAATCAGCGGAATTTCTTTGTTCACCAATGGAAGGATCAGCTTTTTGCCCACCAGGCTCTTATAGCGCTCGTCGTCTGGATGAACCGCCACAGCCGTATCCCCGAGCATTGTCTCCGGGCGGGTCGTCGCAAGCTCAACGTAGCCGCTACCGTCCGCAAACGGATAGCGCACATGCCAGAAGGAGCCGTCTTTTTCCGCGTATTCCACCTCTGCGTCGGAGATGGAGGTCTGGCAGTGCGGGCACCAGTTGATGATGCGCTCGCCGCGATAGATCAGGCCTTTCTCATACAACCGGACAAAAACTTCGCGCACAGCCCTGGAACAGCCTTCGTCGAGGGTGAAGCGCTCCCGCTCCCAGTCACAGGAGGAGCCGAGCTTTTTGAGCTGCTCGACGATGCGACCGCCATACTGCGCCTTCCACTCCCATGCACGCTTCAAAAAGCCCTCGCGGCCGAGGTCGTCTTTGGTAAGGCCCTCTTTTTTCATTGATTCAACGATTTTTGCCTCCGTCGCGATGGAGGCATGATCCGTGCCCGGCAGCCAGAGCGTGTCGTAACCCTGCATCCTGCGGAACCGGATGAGGATATCCTGCAGCGTTTCATCGAGCGCGTGGCCCATATGAAGCTGCCCGGTGATGTTGGGCGGCGGGATAACGATCGTATATGGTTTTTTGTCCGGGTCGAGCTTTGCGTGGAAATAATGCCCGTCCAGCCAGAATTGATAGATGCGGTCCTCCACATCCCGCGGGCTGTACTGTTTGGCCAATTCCTTTGCCATGCTTTGTTTTCCTCCTCAATCTGCCCTTCTAGCGGCGGATTACGGTCATTTTTCTATTTATTATCCCATTTGGCCTTTCGTTTGTCAAGAAAAAACGGCCTTGGAACAGGCGCTCTATCCAACGATACGGAAAAACGCGAACACCCCAGCGTAAACGGAATTTCTCCGGAAAATCAAAATCAACAGTAGCATCGGTAAACAAGGGAAACAGCGCCGCCCGGCGGAG